>CAZIRD010000024.1:0-30212 GCA_964541625.1 uncultured Acidibacter sp. | reverse complement strand
GACACTGAATTCAGGTCCAGCCAGTACGTGCCTGCCCGCAGACAGGGCGCGGCGGCAGTCGCTGCAGCCACGCATTCTGCGGCGGTGACGGCGCTGATGACGATCTGCGCCGGCGCAAGCGCCTCGGCGAGTGTCGCGCAAAGTTCCACAGCGGTATCGTGGTGCGCAGCGCGATACGGCGTGCTGCCCGGATCGGCGAACAACTTGTCGTATGCGGTCAGCCGGTGACCGGGTCGTCGCAAATCGCGCGCAAGGGTCTGACCGACTTCACCGAAACCGACGAGGGCGAGAGTGATATCGCTCATCGCACACTCCAGGCCGCCGCGGGCACGAAGATCTCGCCTTGCATCAGCTTGCGGGCGGTGCGCAGCAGTGCCGAGCGACGGACGCGCAGCGAACCGTCCGGGTTTTGAACGACATCGACTTCAACCGTGAAGAAGCCCGTCGGATGCTCGACCTCGATGCGTTGTACCCCGGCATCGGTCGCGCGCGGCACGACCCTCGCCGCCACGGAGTCGGGGAGGACGCAGGCGGTGGCGACACTCACTGCACCAAAGACCCCAATGGCCTCGTGTACGCGGTGGGGAATGAATGTCCGGGTGTTGATCAGTCCGCCCGCCTTGGGGGGAGAAACCAGAGACATTTTCGGAACGGTCTTGCGGGTGACGTCGCCGAGGTGCATACGCGGCCCGATTTCGAGGCGTATTTTCTCGACGCGCGCCCGAACCGCGGCGTTTGCTTCGATCGATTCGGGTGTTTCATCGCCATCGAGACCGACGGCACGCGCGTCGAGGATGACGACCGGCATGCCATTGTCTATGCAAGTGACGTCGACGCCGTCGATACGGTCGACGGGACGGCCAGTCGGCAGCAGGGCGCCGCATGACGACCCGGCAAGATCGAGAAAATCGATGCTGATTGCCGCCGCGGTTCCGGGTACGCCGTCGATGCTGGCCTCGCCCTCATACTCCACGTGACCATCAGGTGTCAGCACATGAGCGATGGCGACGCTGGCCGTATTGACCATGTGGATACGTACCGCGGTGGTCGGCCCGCTGGCCGGTACGACACCGTGTTCAATCGCCCACGGCCCGACTCCGGCGAGAAGGTTGCCGCAGTTCTGGACGTCGCTGACCTCTGCCCGGTCGACGCCCACTTGCAGGAACAGGTAGTCAACGTCGGCATCCGGCCGTGACGACGGTCCGATGATCGCGACTTTGCTGGTCAGCGGATGTGCCCCGCCGACCCCATCGATCTGTCTCGCGTCCGGCGACCCCATCGCTGCCAGCAGCACGCGATCGCGTGCGACTGGATCGCTCGGCAAGTCACCGGCAGCGAAATAGAGACCTTTGGAGGTGCCACCACGCATGAGCGTCGCGGGTATGGAGTGCAGCACGCAGCGAACCTCCCAGTCACCCCTTGGCGGGATGGTCGAGATAGACGAGTCCGCGCGCTTCGAGTTTTTCGCGCATGCCGTAGATGTCCAGGCCCAACTCGCCGGCTTTCAGCCTCGCGCGTACCTGCGCTTCCTTCTCTTCGCGGTCTCGACTCGCCTCGAGCACTTGCCGAGCGTGCCTGCCGGGTACGACGCAGACCCCGTCATCGTCAGCGACCACGACATCACCCGGACTGACGCGCACGCCTGCACAGACGATCGGCACGTTGACGCTGCCGAGCGTTTCCTTGACCGTGCCTTGTGCGGAGATAGCCGTCGACCACACGGGAAACCCGAGCTCCGTCAGATCGCGGACATCGCGAACGCCGGCATCGATGATCAGTCCGCGGACGCGGCGGGCAAGCAGCGAGCATGCGAGCAATTCGCCGAAGTAGCCCGTGTCGCAGGCCGAAGTTGGCGCAACGACGAGTACGTCGCCGTCGCGGCATTGCTCCACGGCGACGTGGATCATCCAGTTGTCGCCCGGTGCGACGCTCGCGGTAACGGCCGTGCCCGCAATCCGGGCGCCCGTATAGATCGGGCGCATGCGCGGCGACATCAGACCGGTACGACCCTGTGCCTCGTGAACCGTGGCTACGCCGCAGACGGCGAGGCCGTCGACGGCGTCACGTTCTGCTCGGCAGATCCTGGTGTGCACGACGTTCATCATGGGCTCCCGATCAGGTTCAGGCATTGTCCGCCTGCGGCCTGCTTCAGGCCAATTGCAATTCGTGCAAGGGTATAAGACATTGCTGACGCTAATCCTGCGGAGCACAACCGGGTGAGCGTCGATTTACCCCCTCTCCGACAACTGTCGATCATTCAGGCTGTCGCCCGTGCCGGCGGATTGAGTGCCGCCGCCCGTGACTTGAACTTGACCCAGCCGGCGATTTCGCAGGCTCTTGCGGCCGTCGAACGCGACTTTGGTGTGCTGTTGTTCGAGCGGTCGCCACGCGGCGCCCGACTGACTGAGGCAGGTCGGATCCTGCTGGCACGCATTGACCGGGCGCTCGAGGAACTCGGCCGGGGCATCACCGAATACGACCCGACGCATCCGTTGCGAGCGGATCCGCTGCGCCGGGTGACGACGGCGCAACTGGCTGCCCTGCTTGCGGTCGTCGAGCAGGGCACCTTTGGCGCAGCCGCACGGGTGGCCGGGCAGGCGCGCGCGACGATCCATCGCGCCGCCCGGCAACTCGAACGCGCGCTAGGCACGACTTTGTACGAATCCACCAGTCATGGCTTGCGACCGACCCGCGATGCCGAGCGCCTCGCGCGGCGGATCCGCTTGGCGTCCAGCGAACTCGTCCAGGGACGCGCTGAACTCGTCGAACTCTTCGGCAGGGAGGGCGGCCGCACCACCATTGGTGCGATGCCGCTCGCGCGCAGCGTACTCGTGCCCACCGCGGTGCTCGACTTCGCAGGTCGACGCCCCGGCCATCGCATAGCCATCCTCGACGGTCCTTATGAGGGGATGCTCGAGTCCATGCGCCGGGGTCAGGCTGACGTGCTGGTCGGCGCGCTGCGCTCGCGCGTCCCCGAGGATGTACGCCAGGAAATGCTGTTCGAGGATCCGCTGGCGATCGTCGTCCGTGCAGGTCATCCGCTTGCGCAGGCCGCAACGCCACCGTCGCGCGCGGCCCTGGCCCGCTTCCCCTGGATCGCGCCGCGGCAGGGATCGCCATTACGGATGCACTACGACCGGTTGTTTGCGACGGGGCGCAGGCCTGCGGGTCAAGCGATCGAATGCAATTCCATGGAGGCCGCGCGCGCCCTGCTGCTGGCCAGCGATCGGGTGATGTTGTCGTCCGCCCAACAGGTTTTTTACGAACGAACAGCCGGGCAACTGCTTGCCCTGCCGCATCCTGGTGGCGACGTACGACGGCAAATCGGCATGACGACGCGACGCAATTGGTTGCCCACCGAAGCGCAGGCCGAGTTGCTCGAGGCGATTCGGAACGCTGCGCGAAGACTCGCCGGCTGACGACTGTCGCTGGCCCGGCTTGTTCTGCAGATAGTTATTACGTATAACTAAAACGATGTTCCGACACACCGTCGTCGTCCTTCCGCATCCACCGGCAGGCTGCTCAGTCCGGTCTGGCGTTGCTCTTTGGACGGGCGATCCGCGGGTATCCGGTGCCTTGTGCCATGCGGGACGGGATGCACCACCCACCATGGCGCTGCGATGACACGGCGACTGCGAGTCGTCGAAAGCACCGCGGCGGGGGTTGATCTCGCCGGGCTCGAGGGGCAGGTCGCTTACCGACTGCGTCGCGCTCAACTGGCCGTGTTCGCCGATTTCAGCGCCGCCTTGCAGGCGATCGACCTGCGGCCCGGGCGTTTCGGCGTGCTGGCCCTGATCGGCAGCAACGCAGGCATTACGCAGAACGAGATCTGCGATGTCCTGGGCATCCAGCGTGCCAACCTTGTCACCGTGCTCGACGATCTGGAGCGGCGCGGAATCGCCGAACGACGGGCCTCGGCCGTCGACCGGAGAGCCAATGCATTGCACCTGACGCCTGCGGGCAAGCGCCTGCTGGCGCGGGCCATGGATGTGCAGGCGGCCCATGAGGCTGCAATCGAGCGGCGGCTGGGCAAGTCGGCCCGAGACGAACTCCTGAAGTTGCTGCAACGGCTCACCTGAGAAGGAACGGCAGGTAATCGCTTGTCTCAATCGGTATTATCTGTCGCCCGCTTCTGCCCGGCCGCTGGATCAACGATTTCAACGAAGCCCGATTCAAGCTTGTGGTGCACGATCCTGTCCTGAAGCGCAATGCGATGGAGGCTCTCGGACTCGGCCATTGACGACTCCGATCGCCATCCCAGAGGAGAAAACATCGTGCAGCGTATTCCGGTCGTCATCGTTGGTGCCGGACCTTCCGGTCTGCTCCTGTCGCAGTTGCTTCATCGCCAGGGCGTCGATTCCATCGTCCTCGAGCGGCAGTCACGGCACTACGTGGAGTCGAGGATCCGTGCCGGATTGCTCGAATGGGGAACGGTCGAGTTGCTGGAGGAGGCGGGCGTCGGCACTCGCATGATGCGCGAGGGTCTGGTGCACCACGGGTTTGATCTGGCTTTTGACGACCGGATCACCCACGTCGATCTCAAAGGTTTGTCCGGCAAGCATGTGCTCGTCTACGGCCAAACGGAGATTCAGAGGGATCTCGGCAACGTCATCGGTGAGCGGGTCGTCTGGGAGGCCAAGGACGTCACGCTGGAGCGGCTCGAGACGTCACGTCCGCGAGTCCGCTGGGTCAAGGATGGCGTGACGCACGAAATGGAATGCAGCTTCGTCGCCGGCTGCGACGGTTATCACGGCGTCAGTCGCGCAAGCATCCCCGCGGAACGAATGCAGCAGTTCGAGCGCATCTACCCGTTCGGCTGGCTCGGTATCCTCGCTGACGTTCCGCCCGTCGGCCCGGAACTCATCTACGCGAACCATTCGCGTGGCTTTGCGCTGTGCAGCATGCGTTCGGCTACCCGCAGCCGCTATTACATCCAGTGTGGTCTGAACGACGATGTGGCGCAGTGGAGTGACGCGAGATTCTGGGACGAACTGCGATCGCGACTGCCAAAGGCGACGGCAGCTAAGATGATCGTCGGTCCCTCGATAGAAAAGAGCATTGCGCCATTGCGCAGTTTCGTTGCCGAGCCGATGCGTTTCGGCAATCTGTTCCTCGTCGGTGATGCCGCGCACATCGTCCCGCCAACGGGTGCAAAAGGCCTGAACCTGGCGGCGGCGGACGTACGTGTGTTGGCGCGCGGTCTGACCGAGTATTTTCGCGATGGTGAGCGACGACTCATCGACCGATACTCCGAGATCTGTCTGCGTCGTGTGTGGAAAGCGGTACGCTTCTCGTGGTGGTTCACGTCGCAGATGCACAAGTTCGGAAGCGACCCGATCGAGCATCGCCTGCAGCTCGCGGAGCTCGACTATCTTTCCGGATCGCAGGCGGCGTTGACCTCTCTCGCGGAGAACTACGTTGGCTTGCCGTTCGAGGACTGAGTCGCCCGAGCGCGCGTGTTCTGTTCCGCGCGACTCAACGGACGATATACGAAGATCTCAATCCTCGTAGATTCTCCCCGGCGACACCTTTTCGATCACGCACTCGATCTCGTAGTGCGGACCCACGGCATGGCCATGCGCCCTGCCAAGATCGGCGGTATTGAACAGTTCCTTCAGATGGATGATGCGGTATGCCTTGCGATCCAGCGAGGACTCGAGTTCGAAGCAGAGTCTCGCGGCCGTGTAGAACCTGGCATGACCGACGTTGAAAGACGACGGCGGCACCAGCGCGTTTTCGTAGGCCTGCATCAGCGGCACCATGATGATCAGCGTGCCGCCGGGGTAGAGCACGCGCAGGCACTCGCGAAGAAAATGACCGTAGTCCGCGATGTGCTCCAGCAAGTGTGAAGCGTGAATGGTGGCTATGGAGTCGTTGGGGTACGGCATGTCCCGACCGTTGTAACCGGGAGTCTCGAGATCAAGGCCTACCGATTCTTTGAAAAGCGGCTGTGTGTCTTGCCTGCCACCCGAGTAGCCGACATCGACGACCGTGCCCGTGCGGATGTAGCGATCCCAGAATCCGGTCTCGAGACGCGTCTGGAATCCCTTGGCGCCCTCACTCACGGCCCTCTCGGACATTTCCAGCTTGATCCGGCCCATGCTGTTCTCCCGCTTCGGCAAACTTTTTGAAGTCTGGAAAGATTATCATGCGGCGGTACGCTCTCCGACTTTGGTTACCGCTCGGCGGTGCACGGCATGACGATACAAACAAATCGGCCCACTCCCGTATCAGTCGATCACCTCGGAGATCAGCACTCGCGGCTTGCCAGACTGGTTTTCTGGGGGCTGCAGCCGTTGCTGCTTGCGGTGGTGCTGGGCGCCTTTCTTGCGGAACCCACCAGCGCTGCGCTCTACGCATTCACGCTCCTCGGCGTACATCTGCTGATCGGGAGTCTCGAGTACCGTATTCCGGCGCGCCCGGGCTGGCGGCAGCCGGTGCGGGAGAAACTGGGCTTGATCGTTTTCTTCGCAGTGACGATAGCGGTTGGCGGAAGCGCGGCAGATATCTATGACAGGGCACTCGCGCAGCCGCTTGGCAACGTTCGCACCGCTCTCGGCCTCGATGTCTGGCCGCATCATTGGCCGCTGCTCGCGCAGGTTATGCTGGTGTTCTTCGCCAGTGAATTGCTCTGGTACTGGATGCATCGTGCGGAGCATCGCTGGACTGTTGTCTGGCGCGCCTCGGGGCACGGCGCGCATCACGCGTTCAAGAAACTCAATGCCGTGAATGCCGGCGCGAATCACCCGATCGAGCTCTTCTGGATCGTGCTGCCTTCGGTGCTGGTCGATCTGCTTTTTGGTGTGGGTGCGGCGGCGTATGGCTCGTTGCTGCTGGCTGTTACGCAGACGGCGATCGTCCACAGCAATCTCCGTCTGAACTCCCGCGGCATCGGCTGGGTGTTCACCACCAACGCCTGGCATATCCGCCACCATTCAGCGGATCTGGGCGAGAGCAATACCAACTTCGGCTGCGCCGCGATTTTGTGGGATAGGGTGTTCGGTACCTTCGGCGACAGTGGTGTGGTGGACACCGGGATCGGGCCGCGTGAACCAACGACCTACGAAAAACTCCTCATGCCGATCCGCGAGCCACAGGGAAGCGATATTGCTCCGCGCCGCTGAGCGCAGGATTTGCCGTTAAGCTTGACGGACAGCAACGTGCTTGTTGGTTTCCCAGGGAGCGATCATGAGTGAATTCCTCGGTCCTGTTGCCGGATGGCTGGGTCTGATTGGGCTGGTCGGCTTGTTGGGCTTGGTCGGCCTGCGCCACCCCGTTGATCGGGATCGTGCCGGTGCCGACGTACGGCTGCTCGGTCTGTTGGGTCTTCTTGGCCTTGCCGGCTTCTGGATCCCGGGCGCAGGTGCGACGGGAGCGCTCGGTGCGCTGGGTGTCTGGAATCACCAGAATCCGGCCATTCACCGCTGGTCACGACTCGGGTGGCTGGGGTTGATCGGGCTGATCTTCCTCTGATCGTCACGCTCGGCTGATCACCACTTTGCCGACATGCTCGCCGCCTTCGAGGTAAGCGAGAGCCTTCGCCGCGTCATTGAAAGCGAACGTCCGATCGATGTGCGGCCGCAGTCGATTGACAGTGCTCGCGCGCAGCAGATCCTCGAGCATGCGACGGCTGCCACTGGTGATCCCCTTGAGGACGACGTTGTTGAGGATCAGCAGCCCGAGATTTGGCGGCGAGGTCGCGGCGCCGCCCAAAGCGCCGAGCAGGCCGACGCGGGCGTTCGGCGCACAGCAGGCGAGCGATTGCGAGAGCGTCGAGGGGCCGACGGTCTCCACCACGATATCGACGCCGCGGCCTGCGGTGGCTGCGCGGATCGCGGCGGGCCAGTCGGGCTCGCGCCGGTAGTTGACGGTGATATCGGCACCGAGCTTGCGGCAGGTGGCGAGCTTGTCGTCGCTCGAGGAAGTGATCGCGACTCGCGCGCCGAACAACTTGGCAATCTGCAGCGCGAGCACTGACACGCCGCCGGTGCCTAGCGTCAGCACGACGTCACCCGCCTTGATGCGAGCGAAGGATTGCAGCACGGCCCAGGCAGTGATGCCGGCCGCACCCAGCGCGGCAACCTCCTCGAAGCTCAGCGTTTCGGGGACTCTTGCCAGCGACGCGGCGGGCAGGACGACGCGCTCGGCGAGCCAGCCGTCGCGGGTATTGCCGGCATCGGCGGCGAAGATCGCCGGGTCGTAGTCGCCGTCCGCCCAGAGCGTGAAGTGCGGCGCCGTCACCCGATCGCCCACTTTCCACTGCGTTACACCCGGGCCGACGGCGACGATGGCGCCCGCGCCGTCACCAACGGGGATGCGCTGTGCAGGTTTGGCCGGGCCATACCGGCCCGACAGAATGCCGAGGTCGCGATGGTTGA
Source organism: uncultured Acidibacter sp. (assembly GCA_964541625.1). Classification (GTDB taxonomy): domain Bacteria; phylum Pseudomonadota; class Gammaproteobacteria; order Steroidobacterales; family Steroidobacteraceae; genus UBA964. The sequence continues at coordinate 21,834 of CAZIRD010000024.1, read as the reverse complement.
GCGCACTCGCCTTGACGTCGATCAGCACTTCGCCAGGCCCCGGTTGCGGCACGCTACGCTCGACCGCGGTCAGTGACGCGATGCCCTGCTGATCGCCGACCTGCCAGGCGCGCATGGTCTGCTGCACATCGCCAGGTGTTCGCCCGGCCTCGGAGCCTGCGCTGGCCTGCAGGACAGTGCCAGCCGCGAGCATGGTACTGGCCGCTTTCACTGCGTCGCGACGTCGCTGATCGAATTCCGTCATTCCGGTCTCCCGCCGACTTCGTGCCGAGGTGGGATCTTAGACGGTACCGGGGGGCAACGATGACTTGGCGTACCACCGCCGGCTGCCGTTGACCACCCGCACGACGAGCAGCATCACCGGCACCTCGATCAGGACGCCGACCACCGTGGCCAGCGCGGCACCGGACTCGAGACCGAACAGGCTGATCGCTGTCGCCACCGCCAGCTCGAAGAAATTGCTGGCACCGATCAGTGCCGAGGGACCTGCCACATCATGTGATTCCCCCAGTCGCCGGTTGAGCCAGTAGGCGAGCGAGGCGTTGAACAGTACCTGCAGCAGGATCGGCACGGCGAGCAGTGCGATCACCAGCGGCTGACCGAGCAGAGCCTTGCCCTGGAAAGCGAACAGCAGCACGAGGGTCATGAGCAACGCGGCCATCGAAGCCACTCCGAGCACCCCCTGCACTCGCTCGAGAGTCTCCTTGCCGTCGCGCAGCAGGTGTCGTCGCCAGAGCTGCGCGATCAGCACCGGGATCACGATGTACAGCACCACGGACGTCAGCAGCGTCGCCCAGGGAACCACGATCGCCGACAGCCCGAGCAGCAACGCGACGGTCGGTGCGAACGCGACAATCATGATCGTATCGTTGAGAGCCACCTGACTCAGGGTGAAGAGCGGGTTGCCGCCCGTCAGCCGACTCCAGACGAACACCATGGCCGTGCAGGGCGCGGCAGCGAGCAGGATCAGCCCCGCGACATAGCTGTCGAGCTGGTCGGCGGGAAGCCAGTCGGCAAACAGCTGCTGGATGAAAAACCACGCGAGCAGGGCCATGGAAAATGGCTTGATCGCCCAGTTGATGAACAAGGTCACGCCGATCCCGCGCCAATGCCGACCGACCTCGTGCAAGGCGCCGAAGTCGACCTTGATCAGCATGGGGATGATCATCACCCAGATCAGCAGCCCGACCGGAATATTGACGGCTGCCGCTTCGAGCGCGGCAACCATCTGAAAGGCTGCCGGGAAGAGTTCGCCGAGCGCGATGCCGACGACGATGCAAAGAAAAACCCACAGTGTCAGGTAGCGTTCGAAGACGTTCACGGCGGGGTGTCCTTGGTTGGCTGGAGAGCCGCGACGTCAGCTCGCGCCGATCTCGGCAAGGGCCGCGGCGAGCTGCGGTCGCGCAAGCGTGTCGAGCGGAAGCTGCAGCAACTGCAGCATGCGGTAGCCGATGGCCTGACGCGTGAGCTCGAAAGCGCGACGCTTGTCCTCTTCTCCGCCCTCGGCTTTGGAGGGGTCGGGATATCCCCAATGGACGCGCAGCGGGGCGAGCGCGGCGGTACCCGTGAACACCGGGCAGGTCTCGGCGGCGGCGCTGTCGCACACCGTAATGACGAGCGACAGCGGCGGCGCATCCGCGCCGGTGAACTCGTCCCAACTCTTGCTGCGAAACCGCGAAGTATCGATGCCCGCACCCCGCAGCACCTCGATGGCGAGCGGGTTGATCCGACCGCTCGGCGCGCTGCCGGCACTGTGGGCCTGCACGTCCTTGCCGAGCTTGCCTGCCAGCTGGTTGAGCATGCCTTCAGCGAGTACGCTGCGCGCCGAATTGTGGGTGCAGAGAATGAGTACATGGAAAGTCATGGCTGGTCACGCTCTCAGTGCCGAAACCGGTTGAACCAGGCGAGGATCCGCGCATCACGATCGCTGCCGTTGAACACGAGTCCGTGTGTGTCGCCGTGATAGATCACGAGTTCGTAGGTCTTGCCGAGTTCCTGCAGACGGGCGGCGAAGGGCAGCGTCTGCCGCGCAGTCGACACCAGCGGATCGGCGCTGCCTTGCAGCAGCAATATCGGCGTCGCGAGGCGTTCCGCCCAGACCATGGCCGAACGGCGATCACGGGCGGTGGCGGCGTCCGCCGTCTTGGCGAACAGCCGGTCGAATTCCGGAGTACGGAAGTCGGCGGGCAGACCGACCAGCGCGACGGCTTTGAACAAGGCGCCATCGCGTAGCGCCGACAAGGTCATCATCGCGCCGCGCGAGTAGCCCAGCGCGTAGAGGTTGTCCGCGTCAGCAAAGGGCAGTTGCCGGGCGAGTTCCGCCAGACGCAATACGTCGCGCACATCGGCACCGCCCACCTCATCGACACCGTCACTGCCATCATTGCCACGGTACTGCGAACCGATCACGGCATAGCCCGCGCGTACGAAGCGCTCGAAACCGAATTGCGTGTTCGGCCGCAGCTTGGAGTCCTCGCCGGTGCCGCCGCGATTGAACACGATGATCGGCAGCTTGGGACCCTTCGGCAGATTGGTCGGCATCCAAAGAAACCCGCGGATGCGCAAACCGTCGCTCTCGTAGACGATCTGCTCGCAGCGTATGCCGGGGAGATGCCGCGCGAGATAGTCCGCTTCGCTGCCGAGATCGCGGTCGGCATCGACGACGTCGCGCACCGGCAACTGCTGTGCTCGCGCCGCGCTTTGCTCGGCCTTGAGCGTGGCGAGCTGCCGCGCGCGGTAGGCCACGAAATCCGCTCGGTCGGGCGCGGCGCAGGGCGTGCGCTCCAACCCGGACAGGGTCGTGTCATGGACGGCTGGAACTCGGCCATGCACCGGTGCGACGTCGGCGCCGAGCAGACAGGCGGCCCACAGAACGGCAAGGACGCGGCCGACAAACATATGATGCGCTCTCGGCGGGATGTCAACGCGAGTCTACACCACCATCTGTTCGCCGTACCCCGGCGATTCGCCAGACGCGTCGCCCCCCTGTAACATCCTGATCTCTCAAGGTTGCAGGGAGGTTGGCGCCCCAACATATGGAAGTTGCGATACTCGTCGGGCTGATCGTCTTCAATGGTTTGTTTGCGATGGCGGAGATCGCCATCCTCACCGCAAAACGGGTCAGACTCGAAGCTGCCGCGGACAAGGGCGACGAGGGTGCTGCACAGGCCCTGAAGCTCGCCGACAACCCGAACCGTTTTCTCTCCACCGTACAGGTGGGCATCACCTCAATCGGCGTACTGAGCGGCATCGTCGGTGAAGCCACGCTCGCCGCGCCGCTGCGCCTGGCCCTCGAAGACTTCGGCATCGATGCCGAAGTCGCGAAGCCCGTGGCGACCGGGTTCGTGGTGGTGATCATCACCTATTTTTCGATCGTCGTCGGCGAACTGATCCCGAAGCGCATCGCGCAGACGTATCCGGAGGTGATGGCGCGGATCATCGCGCGGCCCATCGCCATCCTTGCGCTGGTGACGCGACCGTTCGTGCACCTGCTGTCGAAGTCGACCGAGCTGCTGCTGAGGGTGTTGTCGATTCCCGAGAAGCGCGAGTCCGAAGTCACCGAGGAAGAGATCTACGCCGTGCTCAAGGAGGGTGCTGAGTCGGGTGTGCTCGAGACCGAAGAGCGCACCATGATGCAGAACCTGTTCCGTCTCGATGAGCGCAAGCTGGTGTCGCTGATGGTGCCGGTGGCCGACGTGGTGAGCCTCGATCTCAATACGGCGCTGGCCGACAACCTGCAGACGATCGCCAGCACCGGCCATGCGCGCTATCCGGTGCTTCGTGAGGACTGGGGACACGTTGCAGGTGTATTGAGTGCCAAGGCGCTGGTGCAGAGTTTCGTCGAGGGCAGCGGCAAATCGCTGGAGAACCTGCTCGATGAGCCGCTGTTCGTCCCCGAGTCGAGCTCTGCGCTCGATCTTTTCACGCTGCTGCAGAAGTCGCCGTCGAAAATGGCGCTTGTGGTCGATGAGTACGGTGCAGTGCTCGGCATCGTCACCATGCAGGACGTGATCGAGGCGATTACCGGCCAGTTCACGCTCTCCGGACAGAAGGTCGAGTGGGGCGTGCGCCGCGAGGATGGCAGCTGGCTGCTCGAGGGCACGACGCCGGTTCCCGAACTGAAGGATCTGCTGCAGATCAAGCAGCTGCCCGAAGAGGACCGGGATCGTTACTCGACCCTTAGCGGCATGTTCCTGCTGCTACGCGGCGCAGTCCCGAAAGAGGGCGATACCGTGCACTGGTCGGGCTGGATCTTCGAGGTCGTCGACATGGACGGCAATGCGATCGACAAGATCCTCGCGCGGCGGGGCAATGTCGCGGGCAGTGACACCAACGATTAACGGATCCGTCAAGGTTCTGTAACGGCAAGCATCGACTCTCGGCAAACACTGTCGGGAGGTAGTCCATGTCCATCAGTCGCCGTGTTTTGTCGGTCGCAGTCCTTGTTCTGACTGCAAGTTCGATTCTGTCTGCGCACGAGTCGGCGGAACACTCGACGAGCGCGATCACGCCCAAGGTCAACGGCTGGTGGAAGGGCAATACGCATACACACAGCTGGTGGAGTGATGGCAACCGCCCGCCTGAGGCGGTAGCTGCGTGGTATCGCCAGCATGGCTACAACTTTCTCGTCCTCAGCGATCACAATCGCATGCAGGAAGGAGAGCTCTGGTATCGCATCGATTCGGCCGTGAAGGAAACGGCGCTCGCCGACTACGTCCGCGATTTCGGCGGCGACTGGGTGGAGCAGCGCGTCAAGGACGGCGTGAAGGAGGTGAAGCTGAAGACGCTCGACGAGTTCCGCAGTTTCTTCGAGCAGAAGAACGAATTCATCTTTCTCCGCGGAATGGAAATCACCGATCGCCTCGAGCAGCACCCCGTACACCTCAACGGCGTAAACCTCGAGAAGGCCGTCATCCCGCAGGGTGGTTCGACGGTGGCCGAGATGCTGCAGAAGAACATCGACGTGGTGGTCGAGCAGGGGCGGCGATCGGGTCGGCCGATGTTCGCACATGTCAACCACCCGAACTTCTACTACGCGGTAACCGCCGAGGATCTGATCCAGCTCGACGTTGCCCCGGGTGATGGCTTCGTGGAGGTCTACAACGGACACTCCGGCGTACGCAACTACGGTGACAGCGCGCATCCTGCCATGGAGCAGATGTGGGACATCGTTCTTTCCAAGCGTCTTGGCGAACGCAAGGCGGCGCCCATCATGGGCGTGGCCACCGACGATGCGCACCATTACACCGAGTGGGGTCTCGGTCAGGTGAACCCCGGCCGAGGCTGGGTGATGGTCCGCTCGCCGCGCTTGACGCCGGATTCGATCGCCGGAGCCATGAAGCGCGGTGATTTCTACAACAGCACGGGCGTCACGTTGCAGACGCTCGACATCTCAAAAGGGGGCATTGACCTTGAAGTAGTGGCGGAGCCGGGCGTCCGGTACACCATAGAGTTCGTGGGCACACTTCGCGGCACGTCGCTTGAGGGCATGCCCGCAGCGAAACCGGAAGACGGCTCGCCTGGTCGGCAATCGATGAAATACTCGGACGATATCGGCAAGGTTCTGCAAAGAGTGGAAGGTACACGCGCGCGTTACGTCGCAACGGGCACCGAACTCTACGTTCGTGCTCGGGTGATCTCGTCGAAGTTGCACTCCAACCCCTACGCTGAAGGCGATCGGGAGATGGCGTGGACCCAGCCGCTTGTCATCCAGCGTTAGCAAAAGCTTCGTAATTGGTTAAGGATTTCTAAACCGAGTCGCAATCCACTCCCTGTTGAATACCTGCGCGGCACCGTCCGGTGCGCCGCGCATCGCTCAGGGAGAAAACATGCTCAGGTCAAATCCGCGCCAACCTTGGCGCATCATGCTGTGGGTTGCGCTCGTCAGTTGCTGCGCCGCGTGGGCGGGTGCTGCCGACTCGACCAGTAGCGCCGTCAAGGCGGAGAAACTCGAGGAAGTCATCATCGAGGGTCGCCGGATCGAGGAAAGACTGTCCTCCGCCGCGGTGGACGCTGCCAAGTTCGGCAGCCAAGTTCAGTTGATCAGCTCCGCTGAAATCGACACCGGCGGTTTCACCAACTTCGCGGAGCTTGCGAACGGCCTGATCCGCGGGGCCAATGTCGGCTACTCGCCGGATGAAGGCGAATTCACCATCCGCATCGATGGCGGCTCGGATCGCGACACCCTGTTGTTGCTGGATGGTGTGCCCACCTTCGATCGTGGAACCCCGTTGGAGGACATCTGGGGAGCCACCTCGATCGATCCGCGGATGATCAAGACCGTGGAGATTCTTCGCGGCGGCCAGAGCCTCTATTACGGCGGCAACGGCGGCCTTGGCGTGGTGTCCGTCAAGTACAAGGAGCCGGCGGGCGATCAGCGTGGCGAGTTCGGCGTGTACTACGGCTCGTTCAAGACGCGGGAAGTCTACGGCAACCTGACCTACCCACTGTCGGATGACGGCAGTCAGAGCATTCTGTTTTACGGCCGCGCATACAACACCGAAAGCAATGAGCTGTTCGACAAGAGCGCCTACACCGATGTCGTGCTCGACCTGGGTGGACGTCACCCGTTTCCGTACAGCTACAACAGCGTCGGGGCCAAGTATCTCTGGAACATCGACGATGACAGCAGCCTGCGCGTAGCCGTCGACTACGCCGCGACGGACTTCCACGACGCGTTCCCGAACGACCACATCTGGAATCCGAACTATGCCCGCTTTCCGCGAATCCACACGGAGTTCGCGACCCGGCTCATGGACCGGGTGGACTTCGAGGTCGAGGCGTTCTATCAGGCACCGACACTGTGGAACTCGGAGGTCGATGCACAGCTTTGTCGTATCCCGCAGAGTGTGCTGAATCCGGCGACCCGTCGGCCGTTCACGCTGGCCGCAGAGTTCGAGGCCTATGCGCGCGCCAACAACATACCCGCCGGCTGCGTGACCAACCCGGAAACCGACACGAAGGCGGATCGAACATCCCGCACTGGCTTTTACGTCGATTCGCAGGGTCGACTCTACGGCACGTTGGCGAATCCGTTCCCGATTGGCGCGCCGATGGGTTACGTGGTGCAGTCCGTCGCCTCTTTCGGCACGGGTGTGCCCACCAAGGGGTTCGGCGAGGGTACGCAGTTCAAGGCAGGCTACAAAGAATATGGCGGCAACGCCCGCGGCAAGATCCGCCTCAACGACAACTTCGAAATCGTCGTCGGGGCCCAAACCGTGACGTCGCAGGATAATTCCGCAGTGGAGTATGGCGTGTCGGACAAGCCGATCCGCACCAACGGCCTGTATGCGGATCTGCGTGCCAATCTCGACTTTCTTGAAGGTACGGCGATTTCGCTCGCGGGTCGTCAGGACTTCAACAACCTGTTCGATGACACCTTTATCTGGCGTGCCAGCGTTCGTCAGGAGTTTCCGCAGGGCTACTACCTCCGCGGCAGCGCGGGAACGTCGTACAACAATCCGCGTGCCCAGGAACTCGGCTTGTTCGGACGGACGACAGTCACCAACCCGACGCTCAAGACGCAGGATCTCGAAACCCGCGCCTTCGGAGCCGGAATCAACAGCGAGATTCTCGGTGGCACATACAACGTCGAACTTGGCTACTTCGATACCGACATCTCCAACCTGTTCGGCAATGCGGCGATCCGCGACGTCTGCCCGGGCGTTGACCCGACTCGGGTCATCAATCCGAACATCATCACGCCGACCGAGTTCTGCGCGAGCTGGCAGAACCAGGGGCTGACACCGCTTGATTCGGCGACCTTCAACACCCGGGCGGTGCAGAAGATCAAGGGTTACACGCTCGACGTCTCGCTGGACATCGAGAAGTGGACGCTTGATTTCAGCTTCACCAAGCAGGAGTCGCTCGAGCCGAATCCTGTGCTCGGGTTGACGGCGGTTCGGGCCAATACGGGCCAAGCCTTGACGAGTGTTGTTCCCGGCCGTGCGGGTAGCAACGCCTTCCGCCAGTCGGGCGAGCGGCCGGAGTGGCTGGCGTCCGCTTTGCTGACCTGGCAGCCGTCCGATCGCTGGATCGTCGCGCTGAACCCACGATGGCAGGGACCCGAGTGGTTGTACGTGCAGAACAACGCGGCAAGGCTCGTCGACGCAGCGGGCGAGCGCACCAATCCGGACCTCAACTTCGGTGACTACTTCGTTCTGAACGCGTCGGTGCAGTTCTTCATGGGCGCGGAGAAGCAGCACCGACTGATGCTGCGGGGCGTCAATCTGTTCGACAAGTATTACTGGGAGCGCGGCGGTGCGACCGATCGCGCGGTTTCACGCGCTGGCGTACGCGGTGAGACCACGGCGCTGAATCCCGGCTACTTCTACACCTACGGATTCACGGGCAAGCCCCGCTCGTTCTTCCTGCAGTACGAGTACAAGTTCTGAATTGCAACGTCTGGCGCGGACCGGGAACCCCGTCGTGGGACCGGTCCGCGTCCGACGTCGCGGATTGCGCGTCCCGCCACTGCGGCTAACCGAAATTGACAATCCTCTGCCCGGAGCCGACATTGGCTGCAGATTTCCGGTTCGGTTGTCGTGGCAAGCAGGGAGGTCACCCATGGCCGTATTCATGGTCGAGCGCAGTCTTAAGGGCATCACGATGGCGCAGCTCGCCGCCGCGCAGAAGCAGGCCATTGCCTGTTCGGACGCCTTCGATGCTGGCGGTCGCAAGGTCCGCTACATCCGCACCACTTTCGTGCCGGGCGAGGAGCGCTCGATGTGCCTGTTCGAGGCGCAGTCCGCAGGGGACGTCGAGCAGGTGAACGTCACCGCGCAGTTGCCCTATGTGCGCATCATCGAGGCGCTCGATCTGACCCCGTAGCGCCGGCGCGCTGCGGCGGCGTCTCGGGCTCGGGATCAATCATGCAGTGTGCGTCCTGCAGCACGGCGCTGCTGGCCGGGGCCCGCTTCTGTCACGTTTGCGGTACGCCGGTCGCAGACGCGAAGCGCAGTGCGCGCAAGCACGTCACCGCGCTCTTCGCCGACATCGTCGGCTCCACCAGGCTGCTGACCAAGCTGGATCCCGAGGATGTCCGTCGTGTCCTTGGCACTGTCATGTCCGCACTGCGCGCGGTGATCGAGCAGTCGGGCGGCGTGGTCGCCAAGACCATGGGCGATGGTGTCTTCGCGCTCTTCGGTGCGCCGAAGGCGCTGGAGAACCATGCATATCTCGCCTGCCGTGCCGCGCTCGAGATGCAACGCATAGCGCCGACGCTGCTGCTGGCACCCGGCGTTCCGGTTCGATTGCGGATCGGCCTCAACACCGGCGTCGCGGTGATCTTCACCGTCGGTGAGGGTCCGACGGCGACCATCGACGCGGTTGGCGACGTCGTCAATCGTGCTGCGCATCTCGAAGCGCGCGCCGCGGTTGGCAGCGTGCTGGCGAGTCGCGCGACCGTACGGCAGGCCGGTGCGCGGATCGTCGTGCGCAAGGCGCCCGCGCAGGGGGTCAGTGGCAAGGGCGCCGATCAGGAGTGCTTCGAAGTCCTCGAGTGTGGTGCGGACATCGATCCGGTGCTGCTCGATCCTGCGGCGCGATTGCTGCGGTTCGTGGGTCGGGCGCGTGAGCGGGCCTTCGTCGAGACGGCCATACAGGCGCTGCTGCGGGGCGAGGGCGATCGGATCGCGCTCGTCGGCGAGACCGGTGTCGGCAAGACCCGGCTGCTCGCCGAGTGCCTTGCACCGAAAATCGGTAGCGGTCTGCAGGTCGTGGGCCTCGCCTGTCTCGCGACAGATCCGGGTGATGCCAACGCCTCGCTGCGGCGCCTCACGGGTCGGCTGCTCGGCATCAGTCGCTCCTCGCGGCTGCAGAACCCGGAGGCGGTGCTGGCGGCGGCCGTTGCCAACCAGTGGCCTTGTCTCGCGACCGACATCCCGGCGCTGGCCTGGCTGCTCTTCGACAAGGCGGATCCGGGCTCCAGCGAGCCGCCCGAGCGGCTCAAGGCCCGCGCCCACGAGGCGATCACGCGACTGATCTTCGAGAGCTCGAGACGACATCCGCTGGTGATCGTGCTCGACGATTACCAATGGGTGGACGAGTCCAGCCGACAGTTCATCACCCATCTCGAGCCGACGATGCCGGGGTCGGCCGCGCTCATCTTCACCGTCACCCGCAGCGATGACGAGCGCACGCTCGACGAGGCCGGGCAGACGCTGCGCATCGCGCCGCTGACGCGGGCCGAACTTGCGGAGCTCATCCACTCCAGCCCGGGCTTCGAAAATCTCGCCGCGCAGACGCTCGAGCAGTTGATCGATCGTTGCGAAGGCAATCCCGGCTTTCTGGTGGAGTTCGCGCGCGATCTGCAGGAGTCGCGACCTGAGATGCTCGATGAGGATGCGGCGCCGCTCGAAATCGCGATTCCGCACAGCGTCGCGGATCTGTTCGAAGAGCGCATCGACCGGTTGAACGACCAGGAGCGATCGCTGCTGCAATGGCTCGCTGCCTTTGAGCGCTGGATCGAGCCTCCGGAACTCGCCGCGCTGGTCGAGAGGCCGGTGCAGGACACGGAGCAAACGCTCGGGTTGCTGCAGCGGAAAGGCTTTGTCCGCCGCATGACCGACGACGCGGGTGCGCGCTATATGCCGGCGAATACCGGTGTGTTGGCGGCCGCCTACCGATCACTGCTCAAAGATGACCGGTTGCGGCGGCATGCACGCATCTGCGATCGGCTGCTGGCGAGGCCGCCGGCCGCCGGGCTCGACACCGCGATCGCGCGCCACGCCGAGCGGGCGGGCCGTCTCGACCTCGCCGCGCGCACCTTCGCCAAGGCGGGTCGGGCGGCGCTGGCCCGTCTCGGCTACGCCGAGAGCGCGACCTTGCTGCGGCAGGCACTGCGTCTCGGCGAGGAAGCAGCCGAACCGTTGGAATCCGCCGAGTTGCTGCTGATCGCGCTCGCCCTGCGCGACGCGCTGTTTGCACTCGCTGATTTTGAGCAGATCGACCTGCTGCTCGACCGCGCGTTGCGCTGGTGCAGCGGCGATGCCGACCGTAACCTGCTTACCCGCTTTCGGGTAGCCAACCAGATCGCGCTCGGCCGCCTCGAGCAGGCGCTGTCGTCGGCGATCGGGCTGCTCGAAATCCTTGATGAGGCCGTCTCGCCGGATCTTATCGCCGACGTGTTGCTGCTCACGGCACAGGTATACGCTTCGCTCGGCCGCTACGCCGAAGCGCTGGAGACGCTGCAGCGCTTGCTGCGCCTGCAGGCCAGCGCCGATGCAGCCGCCGGCAAGTCGGAGCTTGGGCGAGGGCTCGCGACGATGTGGTGTCTCTGGTGCGCGTCCGAAATCGGCCGCTTCGAGGAATGCACCACCTGGATGCTGCAGGCGCAGGCCGATCTCGATACCGCGAGACCCGATCTGTTCCGTATCCTCGCCGGTATCGGCACAGGTTTGTTCTGGCTGCGCTACGGCGAGCATCGGCTGGCCGTCGATACTTTGCGTAGCGTCCTGCCCCTTACGGACTCGGTGGAAACCGTGGCCTGGTTTCCCGCTGTCGCCTCGCCGCTCGGACTTGCGCTGCTGCGTCTTGGCGAGGCGAAGGAAGCTCTGGAGTTACTGCGCGCTGCCGTCGAGCGCACGCCGGCGCGCGGCGGCGGTGTGGGTCGCGCGCAGCGGCTGACGAATCTCGCCGAGTGCCATGGCGCGCTCGATGAACTCGTTCGCGCCGAATCCTTGGCGCGCGAAGCCTGTGCGCTTGCGGTGCGCACCAAGGAGGCGGCGGCCGAGGCATATTCGCGTACCGTGCTGGCAGGCTTGCTGCGGCGTTCGTCGCGACCCACCGAGGCGGCGCAGGAGCTTGCGGCTGCGAGGGCTGTCGCCGAGCGGCTGTCGATGCGGCCGCTGCTGGCGGATCTCGAGTCGCTCGGCGTCAGCGCGGAGGCTTGATCACCGCGCCGCCCTTGACGACGACGTCGATGCGCTCAAGCAGCGTGATGTCGGCGAGGGGATCACCGCGCACGGCAAGCAGGTCGCCGAATCGTCCCGGTTCGAGGGTGCCGACGCGATCCTCCCAACCGATGGCGCGCGCCGCGACGCTGGTCGCCGAGCGGATCGCCTGCATGGGCGTCATGCCGTGCGCCACCATGATGCGGAACTGCCTGGCATTGAGGCCATGCGGAAAGACGCCTGCATCGGTCCCGAAGGCCAGCGGCACACCGAGCGCCACGGCGCGGGTGAAGGCCTGTCGCTGCGCCTCGATCGTGTCGAGGTTCTTCTGCAGGAATTCCGCCGGCCAGCCCTCTCGACGACCTTCGGTGTCGATGTAGTCGCCGTTATAGACATCCATGACCAGTACGACGCCGCGATCACGCGCGAGCAGCAGACCCTCTTCGTCGATCAGCGAGGCATGTTCGATGGTGTCGGCACCGGCAAGGATCGCCTCCTTCACCGAGCGTGCGCCGTGCGCGTGCGCTGCGAGCCGCTTGCCGCGGGCGTGCGCCTCTTTGGCGACCGCGGCGATTGCCGCGGGACCCATCTCGGGCGCGCCCGGAACACCACCCGGCGAGAGCACGGCACCCGAGGCGATCACCTTGAGAACATCGGCGCCGTCATCAAGGAAGAGCCGCGCACGCTGTGCGAATTCTTCCGGGCTACGGGCTACGCCGCGACGCAGTCGTTCGATCGGTGTACGGGCTTCACGCCGCGGAAATCCGGGCAGCAGCATGTCGCCGCCACCGCCGGCGATGGTGAGATAGCCGATCGATACCTGCATGCGCGGACCGGCCGTTAAGCCGGCGTTGATCTCGTCGCGCAACTCGCGGTCGAGCGCGCCGACGTAGGTGCCGACATCGCGCACCGTGGTGAAGCCCGCCTGCAGCGTGGCCGCAGCGTTGTCGCGGGCGAGGGCGAGGTGGTCCGCCGCACTGCGACGCGGGTAAATGCGGAAGTCGGCCGTGTTCTGCGGCAGGTCGGTGAGGTGGGTATGCAGATCGAGCAGGCCCGGCAGGCAGGTGTAGTCGCGCAGGTCGAGATACCGCCCGGCCGCCTGCGCCGCAGTGGTCTGCGCCGCAGCGGCTTGCGCGGCGGCCGACGCCGGATCGGCGCTGCCCGTCAGGGCGGTGATCGCCACGATGCGCCCGGCTTCGATCTGCAGGCGCTGACTGCGTTGCACGCTGTCCTGGTGTCCGTCGATGAGCGCGCCACAGTCGATGAGCAGCGTGTCGTTGGCGGTGGCCTGGGTTGAAACGGCGAGACCCAAGAGGGTGATGAGGCCGAGGATAATCCGCCCCGTGGCGGAGCTGCTCAGCGCGGTCTTGGCGGGAGGCGGACGCACGGCGGTCACGAGCATCCCCCATGCCCGTCGGCGCGGCAAGAGGCCGGCGCCCGCAGGCACCGGCCACCCGGCGGAGAGTGCCGCTCGCTAGCCGGGTATGTAGGCTGTGAGGTCGAGCAGGGTGTTGGCGCCCGGCACCACTAGCGGACCGCCGAGGCGCACCGTGGTCGAAGCGGGTTTATCCCCCGGGAACCAGCGTGCCCACTCCTCGATGGACTCGGCGAACCACTGGAAATCCGAGTGGAAACAAACCCGGCGGCAGATCTGATCGACGCGGGTACCGCCCGCTTCGCAGATCGCGGCGATGTTGTTCATCATGTATCGCATCTGCGCCTGTCCCGGTGATCCGTACCACGGAAACTCCGGGTGGCGGATCATGCCGACAGGCAGCTGGCCGTCATCGTCAAAGGCCATCTGCGTGCTGAGGAAGAGGATGTCGCCGGCAAGCGTGGCATGCGGTTCGTGACCGAGCGGACGCGGGACGCCACTCGCCATGATCGGCTCGATGCGGATGGTCGAGTCGTTGGTCAGCAGGGTGAGCGCGATCTGCACGCGGGCTCCCGCAACGCCCATGCCGAGATTGGGGATCACCACGCGGGCCGGCGGGTTCGTCGGGAACCAGCGACGCCAGACGCGATCGACGGCGGCGAAGTCGCGGGCGTGACCGATATGCACTTCGGCCTTGACGGTGCGGGCCAGCGACGAACCCGCCAGTGCGGCAAGCCGCTCGAGCTTGGCCAGGGCGGCGTCGGTCTGCGCTTCCACCGTCGTGTGGCTCCAGTCCGTCGGTGCCGTCGCGGTTACGTCGGCACCATGCTGCGCAGAGAGAAATACCCAATCGCCACGTCGCAGCACTGGTGCATGGCCCTGCTCGCGCGAGGCTTCGCCGAGCCACTCGTTGCGCGCGCCGTCGACGCGGCAAATCATCTCCACTTCAACCTGCGTGCCGAGACAGAGCAGTTCGCGGACGCCGGCCTCGGAGGAAGCGGGGATCTGCTCGGGCAGAAACTCGCGACGCACGCGCAGGTAGGGTGCCACCTCGACGCCGGTGGCGAGGTCGCCGCGCTCGCGTGCCGCCGGCGTCGGCTGCTCGGAGACGAACCATTGCCACAGGCGGATCATGTCCGTCTCCGGCGTCGCACCGGCGGCGCGCATGGTGTTGAACAGGTTACGGAGCACGTAGCGACCCTGTACTGCGAGCGACTCTTCCAGGAACGGTGCCGCCTGCTTTACTTCGGGCGCAAGGCCGGTCTTGAAGTCGCTGGCGATGGTGCCGGCGACGAACAGCCAGTCGCCGGCGCGGATCGCCGGGCTGTAGGGCATCAACGGTTTCGGGACGCCGGATTCGAGTCCCGGCCAGATCGATTCGCGGGGGTGGGCATTCTTCGAGTTCATGGATCGCCTCCGAGGGATAGGGCAACCGCACCGGCGGCAGCCGGATCTTCTGCAAAGAATTCGCGCAGCAGCGCGGCGAAGGCTGCGGGCTGCTGCAGGGGCGCGGCATGCCGCGCCTCCGCGAGCAGCGCGATGCGACTGCCCGGGATCGTGTCCCTAAGCCAGCGCGCGGCGTCATGGAAGGGCGGCAGATCGCCCTCGCCGAGCACGATCAGCGTCGGCGCGCGGATGCGACCGGCGTGTTCGCGCAGGTCAGCGTCACCGAGCGCTTCGCAGGCCAGCGCGTAGCCTTCGCCGTCGCAGGCAGCGAGCGTTTCGCGCACGTAGCGGACGCGACGATCCGCGGCGGCGACGAACGCCGGCGTGAACCAGATCAGCAGCTTTTCTTCGATGAGCGGCTGCACCCCCTGCTGCCGGGCGATGGTCGCGCGCTCGACCCACTTGTCCTTCAGGGCTTGCGGATACTGCGGCGTGGTATCGGCGAGCACGAGCCGCCGCAGCCGTCCTGGATGACGGGCGGCGAAGGCTTGCGCGACGCAGCCGCCGAGCGACATGCCGACGAGATGCACCTGCGTGATGGCAGCAGCGTCGAGGATCGACGCCAGCTGGTCGGCAAGCTCGTCGATGTCGTAACGCCTAGGCGGGGTGGGTGTCCGACCGTGTCCGGGCAGATCGTAGGTCAGCAGTCGATGATCGCGTCCGAGATCGACGACGACATCGTCCCAGAGTCGGTGATCGACGCCGAGGCAGTGCAGCAGCACGATCGGGAATCCATCGCCCGTGGCGTGCAGCACGACATCCGCACCGAGGCGACTCATGGGCTCGTCGTGCCCGAGGGTGGCGTCGCGGTGGCGGAGACTGCTGCGGGCGTATCGAAGCGCGTATGTTCACGTCCCTTGAGTTGCAGCATCCGGCGGGCATCGTCCGGGGTGGCGACCTCGAGACCCAGTCCTTCGATCAGCTGGCGGACGATGCGCACCTGATCGGCCGAAGACTGCGCGAGCCGACCGGGCCCCGCCCAGAGGGAATCCTCGAGGCCGACGCGCACGTTGCTGCCCATCGCCAGCGCTTGCGCAGCCACCGGGAACTGATTGCGGCCGGCGCCGAGCACCGACCATTGGTAGTCGCTGCCGAACAGGCGATCCGCGGTGCGACGCATGTGCGCGACGTCTTCGGGATGCGCACCAATGCCGCCGAGGATGCCGAATACCGATTGCACGAACAGTGGCGGCTGTACCAGCCCCCGATCGACGAAGTGGCGGAGGTTGTAGAGATGCGCGATGTCGTAGCACTCGAACTCGAAGCGCGTACCGGTTTCGCGACAGGCCGCAAGGATGGTTTCGATATCTTTGAAGGTGTTGCGGAATACGACGTCACGGGTGGCCTCGAGGTAGGGCGCTTCCCAGTCGTGCCGGAAATCCTGGTACTTACCCAGCATCGGGTACAAGCCGAAGTTGATCGACCCCATGTTGAGCGACGCCACTTCGGGCGCGAAGGTGGCCGTCGGCAACAGCCGCTCCTCGACCCGCATGAACGGGCTGCCGCCGGTCGTGAGGTTGATCACCGCTGTTGTTTTCTTCGACAACTCCGGCAGGAAGCGCGCGAAGGCCGCGGGCGTCTGGTCGGGCCTGCCGTTCAGCGGGTCGCGGGCATGCAGATGCAGGATCGACGCGCCCGCCGCCACGGCAGCGAGCGCATCGCTGATGATCTGTTCGGGCGTTACCGGCAGGTGCGGCGACATCGACGGCGTGTGGATGGACCCGGTCACGGCACAGGTGATGATGACCTTGCGTTTCATGCAGCCTGCCTCCCGTGTCAGCGACATGTGCCGTCCGCCGCGTTCAGTTGCGGCATCACTTCGCGCGCCATCAGCTCCATCGAGCGTTTGCCGAGCTGCGGGTCGAGCCAGTCGTGGCCGGCGTAGAGCAGCGTGCCGAAGTCGCCCACCGCATCGCGGAATTCCAGCAGCCGGCGGCTGACGTTGTCCGGTGTGCCGCAGATGACGAGGCGGTCGAGCACGTAGTCGAGCGTCACATCGCCGTCGGCAATCGCGAGATCGTGCTTGAAGAGATCGGTCTTGCCGCCGCTGATGAGCTTGCGCATCAGTTGCCGGAAGTAGGTGCGGTAAGGGCTGTCGTCACCGTAGACGTAGCGCCTCGCCGTCGCTTCGTCATCGGCGACGAAGATGCTCTTCGCCACCCGCCAGTCGGCGCTGGATACGGTATGGCCGCCGTTCACGCGACCCTGTGCATACAGCGGCCAGTGCGTCTTGACCCAGTTGGGTTGCAGGAAATTCGCCGAGATCGGCGTCCAGCCGCGCTCGGCCGCCGAGACGACGCCCTTGGAGTGGGGCGCCACCACGGTGACGACGATCGGTGGATGTGGCTGCTGCAGCGGCTTGATCATCACGCCCTGGCCGATGTCGGCCATCAGCGTGTTGGCGGTCGAGATGTTCCAGAACTTGCCGGTCAGTTCGTAGGGCGGTTCACGGCTCCAGATGGCGAGCACGTGGTCGATGCACTCGACGAACATGGCGGTGCGATCGGCATGCAGGTTGCCGAAGACCTCCATGTCGGAGCGCAGTCCGCCTGGGCTGATGCCGAACAGCAGGCGCCCCTCGAGCAGGTGATCGAGCATGGCGATCTGCGCGGCGATGGCGGCCGGGTGGCCGTTCGGCAGGTTGACCGTGCCGGTCCCGAGGCGGATACGTCGGGTGGTATGCGCGAGGCTGGCGATGAATACGATCGATGAGGTGATCGGCTCGGCGCGGTCGCTGACATGCTCGCCGACGAAGGCCTCGACGAAGCCAAGTTCGTCGGCGAGCTCGATCGCTTCGCGATCCTCGCGATAACTGCGTGCGAGATCCTTGTCCGCCGGATGCAGCGGCATCGTGAAGAAACCGAGTTGCATTCGCTGCCCCCGCCCGACTGCTTTTGTTCTGCGACCCCAGATCGATGGTAGGCCTGCGTTTCCATCAGACCAATGCGGTCGCGGCATCGCCATATGCCCGCTACAGGCCGCGTTGCGTGCGCTGATGCGGCGGCCGGCGTACTCTGCATGAACCCATGCCGCGATCGCATTGGACAATGTGCGGCGTCCCGTTGAGATTGGCGGTGGACTTCGGGGGGTTGGCGGCTTGATCAAGCCTTGTTACGTCGATCTTGGTCAACTGCAGACCCATGTGCTGGCGGGTGGCCGCGGACCCGCGCTGGTGATGCTGCATGCGTTGCCGTTGTGGTCGAAGTCGTTGCTGCCGCTGGCCACGCAACTCGCCGATCGACAGACCGTCATCCTGCCGGACATCCCCGGCTACGGCCTCAGCGATCCTCTGCCGCCCGAGCGCAACGACCTCGCCGCCCAGGCGGATTGGCTGCTGCGGCTGCTCGACGCGCTTGGTGTGGGCGCCTTCGCGCTGCATGCCGCCGAGGATTCCGCTGCACTCGCCGTGATGCTGCTGCGGGTCGCCGCACCGCGGATCACGGCGCTGATCCTCGAAGATCCCTGCGTATTGAGCGAGACCGAGCGCCAGACCTTGCTGGCCGACGGCCTCGCCGACCTGCGGCCCGATCCGTCCGGCAGCCACCTCGTCCGCATCTGGGACGCGGTCCGGTCGCGTTTCCTGTTCCGCCCGCGCGAGTTCCCGCGACTCGCCAATCGCCTCGATCGCGACATGCCCCCGCCCGAGCAGCTCGACGAGCTCGTCAAGGCCTACATGCGCGCAGGCACGGATCCGCACGCCGGAGTGCGACGCACGCTGGCTGAGTCCGCCGGCTGCACGCTCGAGTCGATCGACGCGCCGCCGCCGACGCTGCTGCTCTGCGATCCGCGTTGTGCTGATGATCGCTTGCCCAAGGGTCGCAGCCTCAGCGTGGCGAGGCTCGCGGCCGATCCTGCGCCGCGAGCGGCGGCCATCGAACGGTTTCTGGCCGATCATGCGGGCGCAGCGGCGTCAGCATTGCGCTGGCCGAGTCTCGGCAGCCTGCCGACGGGACGCTTCTCGCGCGTGTTCATCCCGGTTCCCGGCGGTCATCTGCACGCGCGCATCAGCCCGGCCGGCAGCCAGCGTGCAGTAATCGGTCTGCACGATCCGGCCGGCTCGCACGCACTCGTCATGCCGTTCGTCGCCGGGCTCGCCGCCGATCGCCCGGTGATCGCCCTCGACCTGCCGGGCAACGGCGAATCGGACAACGTACTGGGCGCAGGCGAGATTGGCGCGGCGGACTACGCTCGCGCGGTGATCGACGCACTCGATGCGCTCGGCATCGATGCGGTGGATGCGATCGGCCGCTACTCGGGTGGTCCGGTAGCCATGGAAATGGCGTTCGCGCGGCCGCAGCTCGTCAGACATGTCGTGATCGCAGCGGTGGCGATCTATCCGCCTGACGAAGTCGACGCGCTGATGCGCCACTACACGCCATCGGTCAGGCCGCAGCGCGACGGCAGTCACCTGCTCCTGGCCTGGCACAACATGAAGAACCAGGCGCTGTTCTGGCCATGGTTCCGACAAACGCGCGAGGGTATCGTCTGGGGCGAGCCGCTGCTCGATCCGGTGTTGCTGCACCAACGTGTGTTCGACCTGCTGCGCGTAGGCGATCTCTATCGCGTTGCCTACGCGGCACTCTGGAATTACCCGATGGCACAGCGACTGCCGGCGCTGCGCACGCCGACACTGCTTTGCGCGCCGGCCTGGGACCCGATCTACGCCGGCCTCGCCGAGGTACAGCAGCTCGCGCCGGCGCACCAATTGCTGACCTTGCCGCCGAAGTTCGCCGACTGGGTGCCGCATTTCGCGCAATTCTTCGACGCGGAGGTTGGATGAACACGAGCGCACGCTTCACCGCCTTCTATCCGTGGTCGATCGCCCTGATCGGCATGCTCTCCTTGATGATGAGCAACGGGCTGACGGCGACGGGCCTCTCGGTATTCGATCCTTCGCTGCTCGACGCCTACGGCTGGAGCCGCGCCGAATTGAAGTTGCGCGACGTCATCACCTTCTGGGGCGCGGCCTGTCTGGCGCCGCCGGTCGGCATCCTGCTCGATCGCGTCAATCCGAAATACGTGCTGATGGTCGGCACCGCTTGCCTCGTGATCGGGCTGACGGGCTACGCCTATCTGCCCGAGGATCCGCGGCTCGCCCTCTACCAGCTCTATGCGATCCATCTGCTCTATGCGGTGGCAGTCGCTTGTGCCGGCGGGGCGCTCGTCATCCTGCTGGTGTCGAGTTGGTTCGTCGCGCATCGCGGCCTGGCGCTGGGCATTGCGCTGGTCGGAACCAGTCTCGGCAGCGCCCTGCTGCCGCCCTTGAACGCTGACATCATCGAGCATCAGGGCTGGCGCGCCGCGTTCCAGCTCAACGCGCTTCTGCCGCTACTCCTCGGCGTGCTGGTGCTGGTGTGGGTGAAGGGTTTTCCGCGGCATGCCGGCATGAGCGCCGTCGGCCAGTCCATTCAGGTCGCTGACCTGAAGACCGAGGGGCTCACATTCGCTCAGGCGCTGCGAACGCGCACGTTCTATGCGATCTCGCTCTCCGGGTTTCTGACCTATTTCTCGATCTTCGCCTTCCTGCAGCATCTCGTGCTGCACATGAACAAAGGGCTCGGCTTCACGCTGGCCGAGTCGGCACGTGCCTTCGTTCTTTTCAGCACGCTCGCGATGGCATCGAAACTCCTGGCCGGCGTGCTCGCCGATCGACTGGATCGGCACAAGGTGTTCATGGGTACGTTGACCCTGATGTTCATCGGTGTCGTGTGTCTCGCGTCGATGCAGGAGGCGTTGCTCTGGCCCGCCGTGGCGGCGATCGGCCTCGGCTGGGGCGGTGCGTTCACGCTGTACAGCATGCTCGCGGTGAGCAACTTCGGGTTGCGCGAGATCGGCCGTATCAACGGCGTCGTCAATTTCTTCGAGTCGGTGGGCGTGGGCCTCGGCAGTTTCGTCACCGGCTATCTGTTCGACGTGTATGGCAGCTATCAGGTGCCGTTCGCGATAGTGGCGGGCATGGTGGCCGTCAGCCTGCTGATCGGCACCCAGATCCGCAACGAACTGGCGCAAGTGGCGCCGAAGAAGGTCGCATGAATCAGGAGGGAGAGCGCATGAAGCAAGACACCTTTGATCCGACGCGTCGCGAGGCGTTCGCGGCAGTGGCCGGCCTCGGCCTGCTTGGCCTCGCGCCACCGGTTGCCGATGCGGCGACCTTCACCGGCGGCAAGTTGCCACAGGCGCTGCTCGACGCGCTGGAGGACGGCGAGGCACGCCGCGAGATGGTGGCGCGCATCGAGGGCGATACCCGTCCGGGTACGCAGATCCATGGCTGGGGATCCGGCGTTTGCCACGGCGTACGCGAGGGTGAGGCGCTGCGACCGCTGTTCGGCTACGACGTCTTCAGCAGCATCCGCCTGCTGCGCCAGCCTGGCGGCGACTTCCAGCGTCTCTGCCGCGAGGTAATCTTCTACCGCGACCTCGAGAGCGGCGAGTATCTCGACGAGTGGACCAATGTCTACAGCGGCGAGCGGGTGGCAGTGGTCGATGTCGCCAACGATCCGTTCAACTACATCGTCACTCGTCAGGGCGTGATGCCGGGCGATAACGGTTTTGCCGGCAATACCGCGGCCAAGCCGGTGCGGCATCCGGAGCGCTGGTACTACATCAACGAATCCACGCTCTGCTGCGACCGCGACGCTCATCTCTTCTACCCGAGTCTGCTCGATCCCAAGGTCTGGGTGCGCGAGTCCTCGGGAGCCATGAATCGCGTCAGCGAGTTCATGCGCATGTTTATCCGCGTCGAGGATCTGCTCAATCCGCAGCTCACGCATCTGCCGTACTTCGGCAGCTGGGTGCGGGTGACGCCGTGGTTGCCGTGGATGCTGATGGACGGCAGGCCCGGCCATTGCCTGTACGTCGGGTCGATTTCAACAAGGCGCAGCATCACCAGTTATTCACCCGGACTGCAGCAACGCATCGCCAAGCGCTATCCGCACTTCGCCAATGCTCCCGAGGCCTGGGGCGGTCGTAGCCGCTCAAGCCTCGAGACCTACGTCGAGACCCACAAGCCGGCTCCGCCGCGCAGCAAGTAACGGTGACGGAAGCAGCGTCGATGGAGTTTGTCGCCAGAGACTTTCGCGATGCGCTGGGCGCTTTCGCCACCGGCATCACGATCGTTACCAC
>CAZIRD010000023.1:12848-30233 GCA_964541625.1 uncultured Acidibacter sp. | reverse complement strand
CGTGACGTCGCCGAGTCGCGCGGGGTCAGCAACCCGGGAAGTGTCAGTCGCGGTGCGGTGTTTTGCGACTTCGACAACGATGGCGATCTCGATCTGCTGTCGGCAACCATGCCGCCCGGCCAGTCCCGCGAGCGGCACGTGCCTACCAGCTTGTTCCGTAACCAGTTGCGCGAGACCGGCAGCGCGGACTTCATTGATGTCACCCGCGCAGCGGGTCTGATGCGTGCCGGCAACGACAGCGACGCGAAGATCGGCGGGATCGGCGACACCGCAGGCGGAGTGGGTTGCGCGGACTATGACCGTGATGGTGATCTCGACGTTTTCTGGAAAAACACGGACAGCGAGATCGATAATGCCCTGTTTCGCAACGAGGGCGGTTTGCGGTTCACCGACGTGACGGCAGAGGCCGGCGTCGCCCTACAGGGCAAGCTCAAAAATTCCAACGCTCAGGGCTCGCCGAACTGGATCGACTTTGATCGGGACGGCTGGGTCGACCTGCTGGTCACCCACGAGGGTGACAGCAAGTTCCTGCTCCGTAACCGAGGTGATGGACGCTTCGAGGACGTTACTCGCGCGCGCCGGCCCCCCAGTGCCTTGCCATTGATCAACCCAGGGCATGCACAGGGTGCCTGTGTCGCCGATTTCGACCATGACGGCGACATGGATGTGTTTCTGCCTACGGCCGATCAGGCGGGTCGCATGCTTGCCAATCGGTTGGTGGAGAGCGGCACGCTGAGCTTCGAGGATGTCACGGCGCGCTCCGGGGCCGGCATCACCCGTGGCACGCGTGGCTGCGTCGCTGCGGATTTCGACAATGACGGTCATGTCGATCTTTATCTGAACAACGGCGGGCCGTCGAACGTGCTGATCAACGACGTGATCGCCGGCTTTCCGCCGTTCGTGCAGTTCTATATCGCCTGGGAACCGGCAGAGAACACGCTGCTGCGCAATCGTGGCGATGGCAGTTTCATTGAGGTCACCCGCGGTTCCGGAGCCGAGGGCCTCGGGATCGGCTCGGGGGTTGGCGCAGCCGATCTCAACGAGGATGGCTTCGTCGATCTGTTCGTCACCAACCGGACCTACTATGCGCTCGGCAAACAGGTGAGCCCGGTGGCCGGACAGAATCGGTTGTTCGTCAACCGTGGCAACGGCAATGCCTGGATCAAGCTGCAACTGCGCGGAACGCGCAGCAACCGTGACGGCTTCGGGGCGCGCATCAGGGTGGTGGCCGGCGATCTCATCCAGCATCACGAGTTACAGAGCGCACACGGCTACAACTCGACCAATGACCCGGTGGTCACCTTCGGACTCGGCGCTCGCAAGGCGGTCGAGCGTATCGAGGTGATCTGGCCCTCGGGCGCGACGCAGGTCCTGGAGGCGCCGGCCATCCGTCGCCGTCATCTACTGGTGGAGCCGCCTTGAGCTTTGTCGGACGGATGCTGATTGACGGCGAACTCGTCGTCGGCGAGGGTGGTGAAGCGGGGGACTGGCTGGAGTCGCTGGATCCGGCCACTCTTGAGCCGATCGGTCGGGTGCCGGCGGCCACGGCGGGAGATGTCGATCGTGCGGTTCGTGCCGCGGCCGCCGCACAACCCGCTTGGCGGACCCGCTCCGTCTGGGAGCGGGCTGCACTGCTGCGTGCCCTCGCCGCGGCAATCCGCGCGCGTGGCAGCGAAATCCTGCAGCTCGAGTCGCGCGACACCGGCAACACCATCGGCAAGCTGCAGGCCGACGTGCAGATCGCCGCCGGCTATCTGGAGTATTTCGCCGGCCTCGGCTCTGAGCTCAAGGGCGAGACGGTGCCGGCGAGCGCCGGCGGTCTGCATTTCACTTTGCGCGAACCCTACGGGGTCGTGGCGCGGATCGTGCCTTTCAACCATCCATTCATGTTTGCCGCCGCGCATCTGGCTGCGCCGCTGATGGCCGGTAATGCCGTGGTCGTGAAGACGCCGGAAACCAGCCCCCTCAGCGGTTCAATGCTTGGCGAAATCTGCCGCGACGTGCTGCCGCGCGGTCTCGTCAACATCGTCCACGGTCATGGGTTCCCTGCCGGTGACGCCTTGGTGCGGCATTCTTTGGTGCGCCGCATCGGCTTTACCGGCTCGGTTGCGACGGGCCTCGCGATCCAGCGTGCGGCGGCGGCTACCGCAGTCCGTCACGTGACGCTGGAGCTTGGCGGCAAAAATCCGTTCATCGTCTTTCCGGATGCCGATCTCGACCGTGTAGTCGACATGGCGATCGCCGGCATGAATTTTTCCTGGGCTGGCCAGTCCTGCGGTTCGACCAGTCGACTGCTGCTGCACGAGTCGATCCATGACCGCCTCGTCGAGCGCGTCGGTGAGCGCATGGCTGCGTTGCGTCTTGGCAGCCCGCTGGATCCGGCAGTCGAGATGGGCCCCGTGAACTCGGCTCGCCAGTACGCCAGGGTGATGGAATTCATCGAGTCGGCGAAAGCGGAGGGCGCGCGTCTCGTCACCGGCGGCGGTCGTCCGGCCGGCGAGGCCTTTGCGCGCGGGCACTGGGTGGCACCCACCCTGTTTGCCGACGTGCAGCCGTCGATGCGCGTCGCGCGCGAAGAAATATTTGGCCCGGTGGTCTGTGCGCTGCGCTTCGCCGACGAGCAGCAGGCGCTCGCACTGGCCAACGACAGCGATTACGGTCTGACTGCGGCGGTCTGGACACGCGATCTACCGCGGGCGCTGCGGATGACGCGGGCGCTGGAGGCTGGCACGGTGTGGATCAACAACGCGGGCCAGCACTTTGTCGGCACACCCTTCGGCGGCTGGAAAGACAGCGGTTTGGGCGGCGAGGAGTGCCTCGACGAGCTGCTCAGCTACTCGCAGGTGAAGGCTGTGCACGCGTTTCCCTGAGGGCGCGCCACAGCAGCCAGGCGGCGAGCGGATTGGAGAGCAGCGAGGTCAGGGAAAGCGAGAGGCCGATTCGTTGCTCGTCGCCGATCACGAAGTCGGTGAGGAATCCGACCAACAGCGGGCCGAGCGTCGCGCCGACCAGCACCAGCGCCAGTTGGTATGCAGCACCGAATTGCGCGCGCATGGACTCCGGGCTGATCGACTGTACATAGGCGCCGGCCGGTCCCATTGCTGACGAACCAAAGAAAAACATGAAGAAAATCACGGCGGCGTGGCTGTGCATGCTCGGCATGAACGGCGCAACGATGCCAGGCAGCAACAGGCCGAAGCCGCTGCCGCAGAGAACGCGCAGCTTGGCGTGCGGGTCGCCGCGGGTTTCCAGCCGATCGGAGAGCCAGCCGCCGGCGAAGGCGCCGAGCAGCCCGCCGAGCAGGGCGACGGTGCCGAGCACGGTGGCCGCCTCCGGGATGCTTGCGCCGTACTGGCGCTGGTAAAGGGCGGGCGTCCAGGTCATCACGGCGAATGCGGTAATCGAGGTGGCGCCATAGCCTGCGAACACCCAGCCGTAGCGGGGCAGATGGCTGCGGAAATGGGCCCAGGTCTCGCGCACCGAGGCGCGTTCAAAGCCTACTGACCGGGGCGGCTCACGCACCAACAGCATGAGCAGCGCCACGGGCAGACCGAGCAGGCCGACGAAGACCATCACCAGACGCCAGCCGGACAACTCACCGAGCAAGGGCAGGACGACTTCCCCTTGTGCGAACAGCCAGCCGATGACCGCGCCACCCAAGAGATAAGCGATGCCGGTGCCGGCGGTGACGCCGGCGCTGAAGAGGCCGATGGCGAGCGCCAGCCGCTGCGGCGGAAAGTAGCCGGCCAGCATCGAGTAGGCCGAGGGCGACAGGGTCGCCTCGCCAACGCCGACGCCAATGCGGAACAGAAACAGTTGACCGAATGATCGCGCGAGGCCGGACAGCGCGGTCATGGTGCACCACAACGTGACACCGGTGGTGATGATCCACTTGCGGCTGTGGCGGTCTGCCCAGCGGGCAATCACGAGGCCCATGCCGCAGTAGAAAATCGCGAAGGCCGCACCGGCGAGCAGGCTGAAGGCGGTGTCGGAAATGCCGAGTTCCGCCTTGATCGGCTGCACCAGCAGCGAGAGGATCAGTCGGTCGATGAAGGAGACGCAGTTCGCGAGGGCAAGCACCACCACCACGAACCAGGCATAGGCAGGATTGAAACGGGTTTCGGCACCTGCGGATGTGGAGTTGGACAAGTTGGCATCGGCCTGTATGAGTTGATCGCGCGAGCGAGTATATCTCCCGTATCGGCGGCAGCATCGCGGTCGACTTGCCCCGGCGTCAGCCGGGGACCGTATCGGCAGGGGGCAGTGATGAAACCTTGGGTGGCGCGCAGTTTTCGGGTGCTGGGCTGGATCGGCGGTACTTTGCTGTTCGGTCTCGTCGTCGCGTTGTTCATCGGCGCGTTGGTCTATCGCGACGTGCCTGCGGCGACGGTCGAGGCGAAATGGGCGACGCCACCCTCGCGCTTCGTACTCGTCGACGGCGTCCGCATGCACTACCGCGACGAGGGCAAGGGCCCCGTGGTCGTACTGCTGCACGCGAATTACGCGAGCCTCTTCATGTGGGATCCGTGGGTCGCCGCCTTGCGCGACCATTACCGCGTCATCCGGCTCGATCTGCCGGCCCACGGACTCACCGGTCCCGAGCCGAATGGCAACTACAGGCTTGAGCGGATCCAGCAGTTGTTCGAACGCTTCGTCGACCAGCAGGGCCTCGGGCGCTTCACGATCGTCGGGACCTCCATCGGGGGCACGGTGGCGATGCGCTACACCGCCGATCATCCGCAGCGGATCGAGCGTCTGGTACTGATCAGTCCGGGTTCGCTGGAGGCGCGGGTACGGGGACGGACGACCCCGGCCGAGGTACCGCGCGTGGCGGATATCCTCGGTTACGTCACGCCGAAGGCCTTCACGCGCTATCTGCTCGCCAACGACTACGGCGATCCCGCCCGTCTGGATGAGGCGATCACCGCGCAGTGGTACGCGATGTGGATGCGCGAGGGCAACCGGCTGGCGATGATCAACCTGCTGCGCCAGTACGTCTCGGGTGGCGTCGAGGACAAGATCCGCGCGGTGGCGGTACCGGTGCTGCTGATGTGGGGCGAGAAGAACAAGCGCGTGCCGCTGACGCTGGCCTACGAGACGCGTCGCCTGCTGGTGAATTCGCCTGAAGTTCGCCTCGAGGTGCTGCCCGGGATCGGCCACATGCTGGTGCAGGAGGCCCCGCAGCAGAGCGCACGCTTGATCCGTCAGTACCTGGACTCGACCGCCGCGCGCGAGCGCGCAAGCGCCCCGGTCGCACTCAGAAACGCGGCGGACGCTTCTCGATGAAGGCGCGCGCGCCTTCAAGGAATTCGGGCGAGGAGAAGCTCTCGTCGTAGTAGCGCCGGGACTCGGCCGTCTCGGCGAGTACTCCCGCCGAGATCATGTTGACCACGGCCTTGGCGGCGCGCACCGAATTGCCGGCATTGCCGGCGATCTCGCGGGCCAGCGCGATGGCGCGGGCCTCGAGTGCCTCGGCGGCGACGATTTCGTTGATCAGGCCGAGTTCGCGCGCCTCGACGGCGAGGATGCGTCGACCCGTGAAGAGGATTTCCTTGGCCCGAGACGGGCCGACGAGATCCTGGAGTCGTTTGGTGTCGGCGAGGCTGTAGGCGAGCCCGAGTCGGGCCGGGGGAATGGCGAAGAAGGCGTCAGGCGTCGCCAGCCGAAGATCACAGGCGAGGGCAAGCCCGCAGCCGCCGCCGGTACAGGCGCCGCGAATCACGGCGAGCGTCGGCATGGGCAGGCGTTCCCAGGCCACTTGCGCATCGAGTACAGCCTGTTGCATTACCTGCATGCGCGGCGGGTCGGCAAGGCCCTGCTGCATTTCGATGATGTCGGCGCCGGCGCTGAAGGCGGCATCGCCCGCACCCTCGATCGTCACCACTTTCAGCGCGGCATCCGCGGCCAGCCGCTCTGCCAGGGTCTGCAGGTCCTGCCACATCCGGCTGGAGATGGCGTTGCGGCGCTCGGGCCGGTTGATGACCACGCGCCCGATGGGCGGGTGGATGTCCGTGATCAGCTCGCTCATGCGATCATGTTAGCAGTCCGTCGCATCGCTCGATGCGGCGCATCCACGTGACACCGTAAGGGGGACAGGCAAATCATGGGCATGTATGCGGACCTGCGTGGCAAGGTTGCGATCGTCACCGGCTCGGGCCGGCCGAAAGGCTTGGGCGAAGCCATGGCAAGACGACTCGCTGCCGAGGGCTGCAAGGTAGTGGTCAGCGATCTCGGCGCGGCACAGGGCGAATCCATGCCCGCCTCGGCGATCGGTTCGACCGCCGAGATGGACGGTATCGTCGCGCAGATCCGCGCGGCGGGTGGCGAAGCGATCGGTCTCACCTGCAACGTGTTGGAAGAAGCACAGGTGGAAGCGCTGATTGCGCGGACGGTCGCGCATTACGGTCGACTCGACGTGATGGTCAACAACGCCGGCATCGGTTATCTCATGAAGCCGATCATCGAGATGCAGCAGTCGGACTGGGACACGGTGCTCGGCGTCAATCTGCGCGGCGTGTTCTTCGGCATCAAGCACGCGGCGATCCAGATGCAGCGACAGCAGCAGGGTGGTCGCATCATCAATATCGGCAGCCAGGCTTCGAAGTCCGGCTTCCCGTTTGCCGCCGCCTACACGGCATCCAAGCACGGCATGGTCGGGTTGACGCGTAGCGCCGCGATTGAACTCGGTCCGCACGGCATCACCGTGAATACCATCTGCCCGAACCATGTCACCACGGGACTCGGCGCCTGGCAGAACCAGTTCTTCAGTGCGGCGACCGGTCGCAGCGAGGAAAAATACCTTGCCGACATGCGCGCGCGCATTCCGCTCGGCCGACCGGGCCTGCAGGAAGACATCGCCAAGGCCTGCGCCTTTCTGGCGTCGGCCGAGGCGGCCTACATCACTGGCGAAGCAATGAACGTGTCCGGTGGCGAGGAGTATCACTGATGAGCCACGCATGGCCCGGCGGGGCGCGACTCGCGCTGTCGATCGTCGTCAACGTCGAGGAAGGCGCCGAGCTCAACATCGAGGACGGCGATCAGGGGCCGGAGCCGGTGGACGAGCTTGGCATCACGCTGAAGAAGCCGGTGCGCAACTTCGGCAACGAGAGCAACTACGCCTACGGCATCAACGAGGGCGCGCCGCGCGTACTCGGTTTGCTGGCAAGACATCGCGTCGCCGCCACCTTCACCGCCGCGGCGGTGGCGCTGGAGCGGGCGCCGCAGGTCGCGGCGGGCATCGTTGCCGGTGGCCACGAAGTCTGCTCACACGGCTATCGCTGGGCCGCGCAACTTGGCATGGACGAACCGACTGAGCGTGACTTCATCCGCAAGGCGACGGCCAGCATCGAGCGCAGCACGGGGACGCGGCCGGTGGGCTGGCTGTCGCGTTATCTGCATACCGGCAATACGCGCCGCCTGCTGCAGGAAGAGGGCTACCTCTATCACATGGACGACTTCAGTCGCGATGAGCCGTTCATGGACGAGTCGCTGCCGCAGCCGATGGTGATCCTGCCTTACGCGCTCGATACCAACGACATGAAGATGTGGAACGCGCCCGCGCTCACGGCGCGCGACTGGCTGGCGTACGCGATCGACAGCTTCGACTGGCTGCTCGACGAGTCGGCAAGCCGGCCGCGGATGATGTCGCTGGGCGTGCACCTGCGCATCATTGGCAGGCCAGGACGCATCGGTGCGCTCGACAAGTTTCTCGCGCACGTGCGCGCTGCGGCAGCCGAGCGGGTATGGATCGCACGCCGGCGCGACATCGCCGAGTACTACGCCTCAATGGCGCAGGGCGCTCGTCGCTAGCGTCCCGACAGCGCTTGCTCAAAGCCTGCCGCCAACCGGCAGGCGAGCAGGTCTTCGCCGGGGTGGGTGATGATCTGCAGGCCCACCGGCAAGTCGCTGCCGGTCGGCAGGGGCACGGTCGCCGCCGGCAGCGCTGCGGCGGTGGCGATGGCCGTGAGGTCGGCGAGGTCAAGCGGTGTCGGGCCGTCAAAGGCAAAGGCCTGCGCCGGGGTGGTCGGGGTGACCAGTGCGCGCAGTGGTTGCAGCATGGCTCGCAATGCCATCGCGAAGCGTCCGATGCGTTCGCGGAAGCTGTCGAGGCGCTCGGCATCGAGTGCAGCGCCGAACTGCAGCATGCCGGCGAACGACGGTGGGTACCACTCCGGATGCCGCGCGAGGCTGTCGCGATGCGCGAGCCACATCACGTGCTCGCAGAGCGCGAATATTGCTTTCCGTGCGCGCCCGGGCGCGAGCGGAGCCAACTGCAGCGGCTGCAGGCGCGCCCCCAGATCACGCAGTATCGCGAGTCCATTGGCGTAGTGATCGAGGACCGCAGGCGTGGCGCCGAGTGCCTCGGCATCCGCGAGATAGCCGATGGGCAGGTCGACCATGCCGGACCCTGCGGGTGGCGGCGTGGTCGACTGGCCGGCGAGCACGTTCCAGAGCTTTTGCAGATCTGCCGCCGAGGCGGTCATGGGGCCAACGTGGTCGTAGTCGGCATGTAGCGGCACCACGCCCTCGAGACTGATACAGCCCGCCGAGGGCTTGAGACTGGCGATGCCGCAAAACGCCGCCGGAATGCGTACCGAGCCGATGGTGTCGGTGCCGAGCGCGAGTTCGACATGGCCGGCGGCAAGTGCCGCGGCTGAACCGCCGCTGGAGCCACCCGCCGAATGTCCTGCGCGTCGCGGGTTGTGGATGGGCCCGTCGATCGAGCGGCCCTCGGCGCCGAGCGCGCCGGGATCCATGCGCGTTTGGCCGAGCAGTACCGCGCCGGCCGCCCGCAACCGCGCGATCACCGCCGCATCATGGGTCGCGGTCAGGCCCCGGCGGCTCAGAAGGCCGGCATCCTGCGGCCAGCCTTGCACGGCGATGTTTGCCTTGATGGCGACCGGCCGCCCTTCGAGGGGACTGCGCGCCTCGCCGGCGGCGAGCCGGGCATCGCTGTCGCGCGCTGCGCGCCGTGCCGCTTCCGTGTCGAGATACGACCAGGCGTTGAGTGCCGCGTCCGCCTCGATTTGCGCGAGGGCGCGCTCGAGCACTTCGCGGGACGAGGCGCTCACCGGTTCACGCGGTGACTTTGGGGCGCTCGTCGAGCAGGCGTATCGGCTTCTGGCGGCTGTCGATCTGCGTCATCGCCGCCGTACCGCCCGGTGGGACGAGTTCTGCCAGCAGTTCGACACCGACGCGACGGGTCAGCAATTCGGTGAACGCCTGCGTCAGTTGCGGCGTACGCGCGGCGTCGTCGCCGCGGGTCTCGATGATGACTGTCATGACATCGCGTCCGCTCGCATCGCGCGTTGCACGGCAGATGTACTCGCCGGCGAACTCGGGCCGATCGTTGAGGATGGCGGCGAGCGCGAGCGGGTACACGTTGATGCCGCGCAACTTGACCATGTTGTCGCTGCGACCGAGCACGCCCACGGTGCGTTGCAGGGTGTAGCCGATCGAGGACGCGCCGTGTTTCCACGCCGAGAGGTCGTGCGTATTGAAGCGGATCAGCGGGTAGACATCGTCGCGGTACAGCGAAGTGATCACCATGTCGCCGGGCGTTTCGTCCTCGATGACGCGTTGGGTCGTTTCATCGACGATCTCGAGGTACTGCGCGTCTTCCATGACATACATGCCGTCGCGATCCAGTCCCTCGGCAGCGATGGGACCGGTGTCGGCGACGCCGTACCAGTCGTAGACTTCCGCGCCGCCCCAGGCCCGCGAGAGCGCCGCGCGGGATTCACGCCCGACATGCCCGAGGATTGCGCGCACCGGCAGATCGCGACCGGGTTCGAGTCCCATGCTGCGCGCAGTCTCGGCGAGCTGACGGATGTAGTCGACGAAGCCGACCAGTACCGTCACCCGCAGGTCGCGCATCAGTTCGATCTGCGTGACCGAGCGCGTTTCTTTGCCCGTGCCGGCCGACAGGAAGAGACAGTTGGTGTAGTGCAGGGCCGCTTCGCGCACGAAATGGCCGCCGTTGATCATGCCGTGACCGTAGACGGAGTGGATCACGTCGCTCGGCTGCAGTCCCTGCATACGCCAGATGCGAGCGACCAGCAGGGCCTGAACTTCGCGGGACTTCGGACTGAACAGCACCACCTGCGGACGGCCAGTAGTGCCGCTTGTGGTGTGGATGACAGTGATCGGCCGCTCGCCGAGGGCCCATTTGTCCCAGCCGTGGTAATCGCCGTAAGGAGGATGCTCGGCGAGGCTCTGCATCAGATCGGCCTTGCCGAAGATCGGCAGGCGGGCGATGTCATCGAGGCTGCGTATGTCGCCCCGCGTGACACCGTGGCTTCCCCACAGCCGTTGATAAAACGGAATCTCCCAGGCGCGCTCGACACAGCGCATGAACAGCCGATCCTGATGGGCGCGGATCGCAGCCCGTGGGCGGCGCGCGAAATCGGCGGTGAATGCCTCACCGAGCGGGAAGTCGCGCAGCATCTGCGCGTAGTCGAAGGATTCGAAGTAATTCGGAAAACTCATGTCGCTCCACCGTCGAAGACCAGCGCATCGACGAGCCTGCGGACGTCATCGAGCTGCTCGAGATCATCGACGAGGTGGATCAGGCGTTCCACGCCGACGCGGGACATTGGCCGCAGGCCGGAGGTGGCGGCGCGGCGGAACTTCGCAAGGTGCTGCTCGCGATCGAGCGGCCGCCCCGGTGCGCCGAGCACCGCGGGCAGATCCAGCGCGAGTTCGCGGCCATCGGTCAGACTGATTTCGACGCGTTGCGGCGCGAGGGCATTGAGTGACGGGTTGGCGTCACGCAGCACGCGGATACGCGCGGCAAGTTCGAGCCGCACGGGATCGGCGATCGACACCGGCTCGAAGTCCTCGACGCCGACCGTGCCGCGCAGCAGGGCGGTGGCGGCGACATAGGGCAGGCAGAGCCGCGCATAGGACGGGGCCATGTCGGGCGAGGGCGCGCGGTCGACAAGCTGGATCACGAGCGGCGGCGCGAGCACGCGGATCTCGCGAATTTCCGCCAGTTCGAAGCCCTGCTGCGCACGCAGCGTGAGCACGCCGTCAACACCGCCGTGGGTGGCGCGGCCGCTGGGAAATGGCTTGTGCGACAGCTCGCTGATCGCCTCGCGGCTGGCGAAGGCGTCGAAGCTCGCTGGCTCCCACTCCGGATCGATCAGGCTGAAATAGCCGAAAGGTCCCTCAAGGAAATGCAGCGGTCCGCGGACGCCGCGCTGCGCGAGGCGGATCGCATCGAGTGCCGCCCGGGTGTTGAAGCCGATCTGCATCGGCAGCATCGGCGAACCCTCGACATGGGCCTGCATGGTGCCGGAAATCTGGCTGTAGGCGAGACCCAGCGCGCTGCGACTGGCAGCGGCGTCAAAGCCTTCGATGCAGGCGATGCCGGCTGTGGCACCGAGCGCGCCGCACATTGCGGGACGAAAAAAGCGCAGCTTGTTGCGCGCTGCGCGACCGATACCGGTGGCGACGTCGACGGCGATACTGCAGCCGGCGAGCAGTTGCCCGCCGCTGACGCCGCCCCGCGCTTCGCACCAGGCGAGCAGCGTGGCGAGCACCACGGCCATCGGATGCACGACCGCGGGCTCGTGCACGCAGTCCCACTCCTGATTGTGGATCTGATAGCCGTTGATGAAGGCAGCGGTGGTCAGCGGTACGCGCCGCCCCGTGCCCCAGATGCGTGCCGCAGAGCCGCTGCCCCAGTCGTCGGCGAGCGATTCGAGGTCGCGGACCATGGGCACCCGCGAGCCGGAGAGCGCCACACCCAGCGAGTCGAGGATGAAGGTCTTGCCGGCGCCCACTGCGGTCGGCGAGAGGCTTTCTACCCGCGTCGCGACGATGCGTTCCACGATGCGGTGGGTGATGTCCTGAGTTCGGTCCATGGCGGGGCGGATGCTACAATTTTGCGCATGACACGCGCCACACGGCTTGACCCGGCGCCGCCCTGGACGGACGCCGGCCATCACCCGATGTCGCCGGTCATCACGCACGACGACGCCGCGCGTTTCAATTTCCTCGCCAACTTCAACAAGTACATGTCGGGCGTCGTGGTCGCCGGCAACGCTGTGGCCTACGCAGAGCGTGCCGCACCGCGTTGGCAGCGCGAGCATGGGGCCTTGCCGGCGAATCGACGTGAAGTCCGCGAGGCAATGGCGACCGATCCGTATTACCAGATGTGGAGCGCGCTGCGTCGCACTGGCATGGAGATGCGCCAGCAGGCCGGTCGGGCCCTGGTGCTGCGGCAGGCCGTCGAGCTGCGTGATCGCGCCCGCGCCCTCAACGCCGGCGCTCTCAACGCCGGCGCCGCCTCGACGCTGCAACTCGACCCCACGGTCACGGTGCCGCGCTACCAGAGTGAGCTCGACAATCACTGCATGCCGGGCAGCTATTACGCCGAGCATATCGAGGACGATGTTTCGGCCGCCGCCAATTACGACGCCGGCATGTTTGCCACCACCACCGGACTTTTCGGACGCTTTCTCGATGGCGCCGGGCGAGGCACGGCGCGTTGGTTGCAGGCTCGCAGGCCGGGCTGGACGCCGCGGCGGATTCTGGATCTTGGCTGCGGTCTCGGTCACAACACGCTGCCGCTGGCGCGGGCCTTTCCGCAGGCCGAAGTGGTTGCAGTCGATCTCGCCGCCCCCATGCTGCGCTACGGGCATGCGCGGGCCGTCGGCCTCGGTGTCGCCGGTATCCGTTTCCAGCAGGCCAATGCCGAGGCGCTGCCGTTCGCTGACGGCGCGTTCGATTTCATTTACAGCACCATGTTCCTGCACGAGACCTCGCACGCGGCCCTGCGCAATATCCTCCGCGAGGTGCGACGCCTGCTCGCACCGGGCGGCTTGCATGTGCATCTCGAGCAGCCGCCGTATCGCGGCATGGATCTCTTCGAGCAGTTCCTGCGTGATTGGGACTGCCAGCACAACAACGAACCCTTTTGGAGTGCGCTGCACGAGACCGATCTGCCTGCTGTGCTGCGACAACTCGGTTTCGCGCCGACGTCGATCTTCGAGGCGCAGATCCATGCCGACGTCGAGGATGAAATGCCCAAGGTCGCGAGCGAAGTCGAGGACTACGGGCGCGGCGGCATGTGGTACGCCTGCGGTGCCGAAGCATGACGGCCGTGAACGACCCGCCGGACCCGGCAGAGCGCGGCCTCGACGAACTCGATCTACAGCGTCTCGTCAACGCGGCCGCCAGCGGCAAGCGGCCGCATTTCTTTGGCGATCACGATGTTGATCGCCTGTTGGCCATAGTCTGGGCGATGGCCGGAGAGCTCGCCGTGACCCGCGAGCGGCTTGACACGGTGGAGCGGCTGCTGGCGGCGCGGCAGTTGCTTGAGCGCTCGCAAATCGACGCCTATCGTCCCGACCCGCTAGCCGCCGAGGAACGGGGGCGATGGCAGCTCGAATACATCGGCCGACTGCTGCGTGTGCTGCAGCAGGAGGTCGACTCGCTACAGCGGGGCAGCGATCGTCGCTAGCCGCTGGCGTCCGCCGCCTCGAGGGCGGTGGATTTTCAGAGTCCCCAGGCCCAGAACTTCCAGTCGAGTACCCGGCTCTCCGCCTCGGGCGTGCCGCGTGCCGCGAAGCACTCCGCCTCGATCCGCAGCAGCGCACCGCCGCCGCCGGCGGCGTCCAGCGGAATGATGTCGGTCACCGTGCACGCGGTGCGCAGCCGGTCACCCTCGACCACCGGTGCGACGTGATCGCAGTTCTCCCAGGCAAGGAGTCCGAGCAGGTTGGGCAGGGCGCGGGTGAGCTGCGCGAAGCCCATGAAGATGGTGTGACCGCCGAACACCAGCCGCTCACCAAGGTACGAGAGTTTCGAGTCGGTATGGGCCATCGCCATGTTGAGCGACAACCGCACCAGCTCAGGCGCCGAAGTGATCGTATCGCGGGCCTCGATGGTGAAACGCTGGCCCGGTGCAAGCTCGGCGGCGCGCAGGCCGCGCCAGCCCGCGGTTGGCTGCAAGGACCAGCCGCGGGGGACTGCCGCGCGGACCGCGTCCAGCGAGACCGCGGCGCCTATCCGCTCGAGATCATCGGCGTGGCCGGTGCGCGCTTCGGCATCGCGGCAGGGGATCATCGGGCAGCGCCAGAAGTGCAGCACGGTCTCGTCGTGCTGGTTGGTGGTGGTCATTTCGAGAGCCACGATGCCGGTGGCCGCGCGGCCGGCCTGCGCCCGGTTTTGACGCAGACCCACTACTCGGGTACGCGTGTAGAGCGTATCGCCCAGGAATACCGGCCGCTGCAGCACGAGGCCGCGGTAGAACAGGTTGGCCTTGACGCGCTGCGAGGCCCAGGTGGACTGACCGATGGCAATGTTCACGGCCAGCAGTGGATGACAGATCGCCGTCGCGTGCGCCGTGACTTTGGTCGAGGTCGCGTGGTCGAGGGGCAGGCGCATCCGGTCGCCGAACAAGGCCTGATGCAGCGCGGCGTGGCCGGCGGTGAGCGTGACAGCGGGTGCATCGAACTCGAGCCCGAGGTGGAAATCCTCGAACCAGGGGCCGGTGATGTCATTGGTCGTCATAGAAAGGTCCTGATCAGCATTCGTGCCGCCACCACGCAAAGGAAGCCGGCAAAGATCCGCGACAGCGTTCGCCGCTCGAGCGCATGCGCGGCACGCGCGCCGAGCGGGGCGGTCAACATGGACATCGGCGCGACCAGCAGCAGCGCCGCGAAACTGACGAGGCCAACGGTGAGCCCGGGCAGTACGACGGCGGGACTCGCCAGCAGGTAGCCGAGCGTACCCGGGACTGCCAGCAGCAGGCCAAAGAAAGCGGCCGTGCCGACCGCGGTGTGCATGGCGCCGCCGGTGAGCGTCATCGCCGGCACGGACAGCGTGCCGCCGCCGATACCCATCATCGACGAGATGCCGCCGATCGATGCGGCGAGCAGATTGCCGCCAAGGCCGCGCGGCACCCGCTGTGCGAGTCGCAGTTCATCGAGCGGCAGGACCATCTTCAGCGCGGCGAGCGCGGCGATCACGCCGAACACGCCCGTCAGCACGCCGTCGCTGGCATTGGCCGCCAGCAGACTGCCGACGAGACCGCCGGCGATCATCCCGGGCGACCAGGCGCGCACCAGTTCCCAGTCGATGCCGCCGCGCTGCTGATGGGCGCGCGAGGAGGAGATCGCCGTCGGGATGATGGTCGCGAGCGAGGTGGCAACCGCGACGTGCATGCACCATTCGGGCGGGAAGCCGGCATGTCGCAGGGCATAGTCGAGTACCGGCACGAGCACGATGCCCCCGCCCACGCCGAGCAGGCCGGCGATGAAGCCGGCGAGCAGCCCGCTCGCTGCGAGGGCGAGGGCGAGCAGCCAGAGGGCGGTGGGGTCGGCGGCGGGCATGCGGACAGAAAGTGTAGGGGAAGTTTCTTCGCCGCGCGCCAACACGTAGAGTGCCTGCCATGCAGCGGCAGTCTGGATTCGATCGTCGGCAATTCATCGTGCGCGTCCTCGGTACAGGCGCCGGGGCCTGGCTCGCGCTCGAGGCGCCTGAGGCCTCCGCCGTCGAGCAGCTCAATGCCGGCCAGCCCATGGAACCCGTCGCCTTGCGAGTCTCGGCCTGGCTCACGCTGCAGACGGATGGATCCATCCTCGTGCAGGTCCACAAGGCCGAGATGGGGCAGGGCGTGCTGACCGCCTTGCCCATGCTCATTGCCGAGGAACTTGGTCTGCCGATCAACCGGGTAACGGCGGTGCTTGCACCGGCAGCCGACGAATTCCGCGACGAGCGCGGCAATCAGACCACCGGCTATTCGAGCAGCGTGCGCACGAGTTACCTGCCGTTCCGTACGCTGGGCGCCACGGCGCGTGAATTGCTGGTGAATGCGGCCGCGCACGAATGGCAGGTGGAGGCTGCCCGCCTGCGGGTTCGTGACGGCAGCGTCGTTGATCCGGCGAAGCCTGGGCGCCAGGCGAGCTTCGTGGAGTTGCTCGAGACCGCTCGCCTGCTACCCGTGCCGACGTCGCCGCGGCTCAAAGACCCGGCGCAATTCCGTCTGCTCGGTACGCGCCCGACCCGTCTCGACACACCCTCGCGGGTCGATGGTTCGGCGCTGTTCGGCATCGACATGCAGTTGCCGGGCATGCGCGTCGCGGTAGTCGCGCGGCCGCCCACCTTTGATGGCGTGCTGATCGACTTCGACGACTCGGCCGCACTGGCCACCCCCGGCGTCATCGCGGTTCGTGCGCTGCGCATGGGCGTGGTGGTGATCGCCGAGACGTTCTGGGCGGCCGAGCGCGGCCGGGCGGCGCTCAAGCTTGGTTGGCAGGCCGGTGCCAACGGGTCGCGTGACTCGTCGCTGCATGAACGCGAATTGACCCTGCCGCTGGCGACGGCGGGGCAGCCGGCGCGTGCTGAAGGCGACTTCGAAAAACTGCGCGCGGCCGGCGGTGAGGACCAGCGCTGGCTGAGCGCGGACTATTTCGCGCCCTTCCTCGCTCATGCGGCGCTCGAGCCGCTCTCGGCTACGGTCTGGTTTCATGATGGCATCTGCGAAATCTGGGTCGGTACGCAGGCGCCATCGCGGGTGCAGGACGCCGCCGCTGCGACCGCCGGATTGCCGCGTTCGCGGGTCAAGGTGAATTGTCTGCCGATCGGCGGCTCTTTCGGACGACGCGGCGAGCGCGACTACATCGTCGAGGCGGTATCGATTGCGAGTTCGATGCCCTCCATCCCGCTCAAACTGGTCTGGAGCCGGACCGACGACCTGCGCGGCGACTTTTACCGTCCGGCGAGTGCGCATCGGCTGGAAGCCTGTCTCGGCGGCAAGGGTGACTTGCTCGCGCTGTCTCACCGCATGGCCGCGCCCTCGGTCGCCCGACGCCGTGCGCCCGAGATGTTGGCCCGCGGTCCGGATCACCTCATGGCCCAGGGCAGCGACGACATGCTCTACGAGGTGCCGAACCTGCGCGTCGATTACCACGAGGTCGATCTCGGTGTGCCGGTCGGGTTCTGGCGCTCCGTCGGCCACTCCTACAACGGCTTCGTGGTCGAGGGTTTCATTGACGAACTCGCGGTCGCCGCCGGGCGCGATCCGCTCGAGTTCCGTGTTGCGCTGCTGCGCAAGGACCCGCGCATGCAGCGCGTGATACGCAGTGCGGCGGCAGCGGCCGGTTGGGGTCGCAAGCCCGCCGCCGGCACGGGTCTCGGCATCGCTGCGATGATGAGTTACGGAACCCGCGTCGCGCTGGTCGCCGAGGTCGGCGTCGTGGAGGGTGTCTGGAGTGTCCGCCGGGTCTGGTGTGCCGTCGATTGCGGCAGCGTGGTGCATCCCGGCATCGTCGAGCAGCAGATGCAGGGCGGGATCGTCTTCGGGTTGACGGCGGCGATGTACGGCGAGATCACTTTTGAGGCGGGTAAAGTCAAGCAGTCGAATTTCCACGACTA
>CAZIRD010000023.1:0-12748 GCA_964541625.1 uncultured Acidibacter sp. | reverse complement strand
CGTCGGCCCCGTCGGCCTGATCCTTGCGCCCGGCGGGCGCCGGCCGATACAGTTCGAAAGTTTAACCAAGCGCGGATTGCAGTCTTATGGCCGGTTCCTCCTGGGTGGTACACAAGTTCGGTGGTTCGAGCGTCGCGGATGCGGCGTGCTTCCAGAGGGTCGCGGCCATTCTCGATGCGCAGCCGGCCGGGCGCCTGGGCGTCGTGCTCTCGGCCTGCAAGGGCGTCACCGATGCGCTGCTCGGGCTCGTCGCGCAGGCCGAGCGTCAGGATGCCGGTTACCGGGCGGGGCTCGAGGCGCTGCGCGAGCGCCACGCGGGCATTGCCGGCACCCTGCTGTCGGCCGAGGCGGCGGCGCGTTACATGGCCAGCTTCGACCGCGATCGGCAGGACATCGACGGCATCCTGCAGGCCGTGCGTCTGACGCGTTCCGCCGGGCGCCACATCACTGATCTCATCGCCGGTTTCGGCGAGATCTGGTCGACGCGCCTGTTCCGCGAGTTCTACGAGTCGCGGCCCGAGACCGCACGGGCGCGGCCCGGCGCCGTGCGCTGGCTGGACGCGCGCGAGGTGGTGCTCGTGGAGTGGGGCCCGCTCGGTCCGCTGGTGCAATGGGAAGAGTCGCGACGACGCATTTCGGCTGCGGTCGGCGACGGCTTCGCCGGCACGCTGATCATCACCGGCTTCATCGCCACCGACACCCGCGGTGTGCAAACCACGCTGGGTCGCAACGGCAGCGATTTCTCGGCCTCGATCTTCGGCTCGCTGCTCGATGCCGCCGAGATCCACATCTGGACCGACGTCGATGGCGTGCTGTCGGCGGACCCGCGGCGCGTCCCTGACGCGCAGGTCATCGACTCGCTGTCCTACAACGAGGCGATGGAGCTCGCGTACTTCGGTGCCAAGGTCATCCATCCGCAGACAATGGCGCCCGCGGTCGGTCGCGAAATCCCGATCTGGATCCGCAACACCTTCGCGCCCGATCACCCGGCAACCTTGATCTGCGCGCGACCGCAGTCGGCACTGGCGGTGAAGGGCATCACCACGATCGAGAACATCGCGCTGCTGAACCTCGAAGGGGCCGGCATGATCGGCGTGCCGGGTACGGCCTCACGCTTGTTCGGTGCCTTGCGCGAGGAAGGAATCTCGGTGGTGTTGATCTCCCAAGGCAGCTCGGAACACTCGATCTGCTGCGCCGTGCCGCGGGAGCAGGCCGACCGGGCAGTGGATACGGTGCGCGCGGCGTTCGCGCGCGAGCTCGACGAGGGGCAGATCCAGTCGGTCGAGATCGACCGTGAACTTGCCATTCTCGCGGTGGTGGGCGACGGCATGGCCGGCATCCCCGGTATCGCCGCCAAGGTTTTCAACGCTCTCGGTACCGCCGCGGTCAATGTGCGGGCAATCGCCCAGGGCGCCTCGGAGCGCAACATTTCGGTGGTCGTCCCTGCGAAGGCGGCGACTCGCGCGCTGCGTGCGGTGCACTCCAGTTTCTATCTCTCCTCGCATACGGTGTCCGTTGGCGTGATCGGCCCGGGCACGGTCGGCAAGGTTCTGCTTGAACAGATTGCCTCGCAGAGCGACCGGTTACGGCGCGATTTCAAGCTCGACCTGCGGGTACGCGGTCTGTTGTCCTCGAAGCGCATGCTGCTGTCGGACAAGGGTGTGCCGCTCGCCAGCTGGCAGCAGGACTTTGCGGCGGCCTCGGCGGCGCCTGATCTCGCCGCATTCGTTGCCCATGTCGGCGTCGACTATCTGCCAAATCGGGTGATCATCGATTGCACCGCGAGCGGTGAAATCGCCAAGCATTACCCCGACTGGCTGGCAGCCGGTATCCATGTGGTCACGCCCAACAAGAAGGCGAACAGCGCGCCGATGCAGTTCTATCGCAGCCTGCGCGAGTCGCGCCGCCGCGGCAGCACGCACTACCTCTACGAGGCGACCGTCGGTGCCGGGCTGCCGGTGATCCAGACCTTGCGTGATCTGCGCGAGACGGGCGACGAGGTGACCAGCATCGAGGGTATTTTCTCGGGGACGCTTGCCTACCTGTTCAATGTCTATGACGGGTCGCGCGAATTCAGCGACATCGTCGCCGAGGCGAAGCAGCGGGGCTACACGGAACCGGATCCGCGTGACGATCTGTCCGGCATGGACGTCGCCCGCAAGCTGATCATCCTCGGTCGCGAGATGGGACTCGAGCTCGAGATGTCGGACGTCAAGGTCGAGAGCCTGGTGCCGGCGGGCCTCGAGCAGGGTTCGATCGACGACTTCCTCGGTCGGCTGCCGGCACACGATGCCGCCATGCGGGCGCGCTTCGAGGCGGCGCGCGCGCGCGGCAAGGTGCTGCGTTACGTCGGCCGGCTGACCGCCGCGGGTGCGGCGACCGTCGGCGTGATGGAACTCGACGCGCGGCACCCCTTCGCCAACATCGCGCTCACCGACA
Source organism: uncultured Acidibacter sp. (assembly GCA_964541625.1). Taxonomy (GTDB): domain Bacteria; phylum Pseudomonadota; class Gammaproteobacteria; order Steroidobacterales; family Steroidobacteraceae; genus UBA964. Next base: position 10,309 of record CAZIRD010000023.1, on the reverse strand, counting down.
ACGTGGTGCGTTTCGCCACCTCTCGCTATAACAACAATCCGCTGATCGTGCAGGGCCCGGGAGCGGGGCCGGAGGTCACCGCGGGCGGCATCTTTGCCGACCTGCTGCGCCTCTCGGCTTATCTTGGAGCGCGGCTGTGAGCGGCGCCTGGCAGGGACCGCGCGGCTTGCAGCGGGCAACGGCCTTTGCGCCGGCGTCGGTGGGCAACGTCGGTATCGGTTTCGACATCCTCGGTTTCGCCGTCGACGCCATCGGCGATCGCATCACGGTGGCCCGCAGCGCCTTGCCCGGTGTGCGCATCACCGGTTGCACCGGCGTCACTGCCGATCTGCCGCTCGAGGCCGAGAAGAACACGGCCGGTCGCGCCTTGCTGGCGCTGAACATCGCCGCCAAGCCGGCGTTCGGTTTCGACATGCACATCGAGAAGGGCATCCCGCTGGGCTCCGGCCTCGGCGGTTCAGCCGCCTCGGCGGTCGGTGCCGTGGTCGCGGCCAATGCGCTACTCGAGGAGCCCTTCGATCGACTGCAGCTGCTCAAGTTCGCGATGCAGGGCGAGGCGGTGGCCAGTGGCTCGCTGCACGTCGACAACATCGCGCCGTCGCTCTTCGGCGGGCTGGTACTCACCGTCGGCATCGACAATCCGCGGGTCAAACGCATTCCGGTGCCCAAGGGCATCTGCGCGGTGATCGCGCATCCGCACATGTTCCTCTCCACCAAGCAGGCGCGTGCCATCCTCAAGCGCGAGGTGGCGATGACCGACTTCGTCTGGCAGACCGCGAATCTCGCCGGCTTCATCTCCGGCTGCTACACCGACGATCTGGATCTGATCCGCGAGGGCCTCAACGACGTGGTCATCGAGCCGCAGCGTAGGCAGCTGATTCCCGGCTTCTCGGCGGTGCGTGCCGCGGCGATCGCCGCCGGTGCACTGGGTTGTTCGATTTCCGGCGCGGGACCGACGATGTTCGCCTGGGCGTTGCAGGAGCATGCGGCACTGGTGCGTGAGCGCATGGTGGCGGAGTTCGCCCGCAATGGTGTCGAGGCCGATCACTGGATCGTCACCGTCGAGTCCGACGGCGCACGCATCGTCGCGCAATGAGCGCAGCGATGCAGTTCCGCAGCACCCGCGGCGCCGACGAGCGGGTGGATTTCTCCACCGCCTTGTTGCGCGGTCTGGCGCCGGACGGCGGGCTCTACGTGCCGCTGCAGTGGCCCGAGTTCGAGTCCGCGCGTTTTGCCCCTGCGCGCACGCTGGCGGAGGTGGGTGAGCGACTCGTGGCGCCGTTCGCAGCCGGCGATCGCCTTGCGGCGCAGGTGCCCGCGATCGTCCGCGATGCCTTCAATTTTCCGGCGCCCCTGCACCGGGTCAGCGGCACCGCAGCCGGCGAGCAGTTGCTCGTCCTCGAGCTCTTTCACGGCCCGACGGCTGCTTTCAAGGATTTCGGTGCGCGTTTTCTAGCGGCCTGTTTCGAGCGGCTGCGCGAGCCGCAGGATCCGCTGGTGAATATTCTGGTGGCCACCTCCGGCGATACCGGCGGTGCGGTGGCCGCGGCGTTCCATCGCCGTCCGGGCATGGCGGTCACGGTGCTCTTTCCGAAAGGCCTCGTCTCGCCGACGCAGCAGCGCCAGCTCACCTGCTGGGGTGACAACGTACGCAGCTTTGCGGTCCGCGGCACCTTCGATGACTGCCAGCGCATGGTCAAGCAGGCGTTTGTCGACGAGACGCTGCGTGCCCGGCAGCGTCTCTCCTCGGCGAACAGCATCAACCTCGGCCGCCTGTTGCCGCAGGCCGTCTATTACGCGGCGACCAGCCTCGCCTGGCAGCGCGAGCACGGCAGCCGGCTGTCGTTCATCATCCCCAGCGGCAACCTCGGCAATGCCGTCGCCTGCATCTGGGCGCGGCATTTGGGCCTGCCGATCGGCGAGATCGTGCTGGCGCACAATGCCAATCGCACCGTGCCGGATTTCCTGGATAGCGGTGAGTGGCGACCACGGCCGAGCGCCGCGACGCTGGCCTCGGCGATGGACGTCGGCAATCCGTCGAACATGGAGCGACTGCGCGACCTGCACCCGCAGATCGATGCCGTACGGGCGGCGGTGTCGGCGGTCAGCATCGACGACGATGCGATCGCCGCACGGGTGCAGCAAGACCACCAGCGATTCGCCGAGGTCTGGTGCCCGCACACCGCGGTGGGTGCGGAGGTCTGGGCCCGCATGACGGCGGAGCGCCGTCGCGCGCAGCCCTGGTGCCTGGTGTCGACGGCGTCGCCGGCGAAGTTCCCGGAGATCGTCGAGCCGCTGATCGGTGCCAAGGTGCCGGTGCCGCCGTCGCTGGCCGAACTGCTCGATCGTCCGAGCCGGTTCGAGGAAATCGGCAGCTCACTCGAAGAATTGCGCGCCGCGCTCATCTAGGCGCGGAGTAGTGATGGATTCCCTGCTGATGCAGCGTTGGGCGTACGCGGCTGCGGCGATCGCCGTAGGGGTGCTGCTCGGCGTCGCCGCCACACTCGGCTGGCGTTGGTATCGCCTGCGCCGCGAACGGCTGCGTAGGCAGCGGCGCATCGAGGCGGTCTCGATCGAGCGGCTGCACGACATCGCCATACCCGATGGCGGCGGCGGACTGCTGCATGTCGACTACCTGCTGCTGACGGCGCGCGGCCTGCTGATCCTCGATGTGCGCGACGTCGTCGGCAACGTGTTCGGTTCCGATCCGATGGTCGACTGGACCGTCATGCAGGTCGCGCGGCGCCACACTTTTGCGAATCCGCAAGGCGGCCTCTATGACCGGATCGCCGCGCTCAAGTTGCTGGCTGATGACCTGCCCGTGGAGGGGCGAATCGTCTTTGGTCCGGGTGCGGTGTTCCCCAAAGGTCTGCCGCGCCTGACGCTGCGCGAGGAGTCGCTCGAAGCGGAGTTTCCCTTGGGCGATCGGGCGCGTGCCGAGCAACTGGTCGAGGGCTGGCGGCCCGTCTGGGATCGGTTGCGGACGCAGTTGCCGCGCAGCGAGTTCAGCGCCAGGGCGTGAGTGCGTCACCGTCCGGCTTCGCGGGGTCGGCGAGTCCAAAGAAATGACGGGCGCTTGCAGTGGTGTGCCGGGCGAGTTCCTCGAGCGGCTCGCCGCGCGCCGCGGCGATCACTTGGGCAATATGCGGCAGGTAGGCGGGTTCGTTGCGCCGCGATGCCGGCTTGGGCTGCAAGTCGCGCGGCAGCAGGTAGGGGCCATCGGTCTCGATCATCAACCTGCCTGCGGGCACCAGGCGGACGAGTTCACGCAGGTGCAGGCCGCGCCGTTCGTCGCAGATCCAGCCCGTGATGCCGATGAAAAGCCCGAACTCCAGGCAGGCTTCGAGTTGCGAGCCACTACCGGTGAAGCAGTGCAGAACCGCGCGGGGCAGTGCCGTACGGTGCTCGCGCAGGATGGCGAGAAAGTCCGTGTGGGCATCGCGCTCGTGGAGAAACAGCGGCTTGCCGAGTCGCACGGCGAGTGCCACCTGGCGCTCGAAGGCGAGTCGCTGTTCGCGGGGTGCGGAGAAATTGCGGTGGTAGTCGAGACCTGTTTCGCCGACCGCAGCCACCAGCGGATCTTCGGCAAGCGCTGCGAGCGCAGTGAACGCGTCCGTATCGAGGTCAATCGCGTGATGCGGATGGCAGCCGGCAGTGGCCCGCAGAATCCGCGGTGCGGCATCCGCGAGCGCGATGGCCGCGCGTGTGCCCTCCACCGAGGCACCGGTGACAATGTACTGCACGACACCCGCGTCGAGGCCACGCTGCAGCACTGCCTCCCGATCGTGATCGTAGCTGTCGTGGGTGAGGTTGATGCCGATGTCGATGAATTCGCAGTTCACTGCGACGGTCCGGTCGGCGTGGACAACGCGGACGACAGCGCAGCGAGTGCGGCGCACAGCGCCTGCACGTCTTCCTCGGGCTGATCCCAGGAGACTACGAACCGTGCTTCGCCCGAGTTCGTCGCACCCCAGTCGTAGAACTCGAAGCCCAGTTCGCGGAGCTGCGCCGCGCCCGCTGCACCCACTCGCACGAACACCTCATTAGCCTGCACCGGATGCATCAAGAGCGATGCTGCGGCGTCGCCGAGGCGGGCGGCGAGGGTGTTTGCACGAGCCGCCAGCCGCAGCCAGAGGTCGTCTTCGAGGTAAGCGAGCAGCTGCGCCGAGACGAAGCGCATCTTGGAGAGCAGATGCCCGGCGCGCTTGCGGCGCAATTCGAAGTCGGCCACCCGTGCAGGGTCGAAGAACACCACGGCTTCGGCTGCCAGCGCGCCATTCTTGGTGGCGCCGAAGGAGAGCACATCGACGCCGGCCTGCCAGGTGACCTCGGCGGGGCTGCAGCCCAGCGAGGCCACGGCGTTGGCGAAGCGAGCGCCGTCCATGTGCACCAGCAGGCCATGCGCATGGGCAACACGGCAGAGTGCCTGCAGTTCTGCCGGCGTGTAGACGGTGCCGAGTTCGGTTGCCTGGGTGAGTGAGAGCACGCGCGGCTGAACCGTATGCACCGACACGGGGTTCGCAGCGATCGCCGCCTCGATGGCCGATACGGTGACTTTCGCGCCTGCGCCCGGCATGAGCAGCAGGCGTGCACCACCGGTCATGAATTCGGGCGCACCGCATTCATCGCGTACGATATGTCCTTCCTCATGGGTGAGGATGGCTCCGTAGGGCGGTACCAGCACGGATAGCGCGAGCGCGTTGGCCGCAGTACCGGTGGCTACGGGAAACGCCGCAAGCGGACAACCGAACAGCGCGCTGAAGCGTTGACCGAGCCGGGCGGTCCAGGGGTCGTCGCCGTAGCCGCGTACATAGCCGGTATTCGCAGCGGCGAGCGCCGCCATGATCTCGGGCGCCGCGGCCGCGGTGTTGTCGCTCTTGAAGAATCTCGCCATGCGGCGCGAATGCTACTCCATCGGCTGCGCTTCGAACCATCTACAGCCCATGGCATCATCCTCGACATGATCGAACAGATCGGCTTGCCACTCGATGTGGCCGATGTCGCAGTCGCGCGGCGTTGGGTGCTGCGGCGCAGCGCCCGTGCCCGCCGACTCGCCCTGCGCATCCACCACGATGGCGGCGTTGAGGTGGTGGTGCCGCGCGGCGTGACCGAAGCGACGGTCGCCGGCTTCCTGCAGCGTCATCGGCAGTGGATCGAAAGCAAGCTGCAATCCCGGCCGGCGCCGGCACCGCCACAGCCTTTTCCGCCAGCGAATATCGCCTTGCCCGGGCTGGGCGAGTCGCACCGCCTGCATCTCGCCGGCGGCCGCGGTCGGCTCGGCGTCATGGCAGTGGCACCCGGGGTGCTCTCTCTGGCCGGCAACTGGGGTGCCGCCGAACCGGCTACCGCACGGCGAGCGTTGCTGCGTTGGTTGCTCGAGCACAGCCGTGCAGCGCTCGAACCGCGCCTCGCCGAGATCGCGCAAGCGGGCGGATTCCGCTTTCGTTCCCTGCAACTGCGCCGTCAGCGTACCCGCTGGGGTTCGTGCTCGAGCCGCGGCGTAATCAGCCTCAATGTGTGCAGCGTGTTCCAGAGTCCGGCTGTGCTGCGTTATTTGATGATCCATGAGCTCGCGCACACCCGGCACATGAATCACTCCGCCGCTTACTGGCGGACCGTCGCCGAGCACTGCACGGACTGGCAACGCCTGGATCGCGAGCTCACTCGCGGCTGGCAGCACGTTCCGGCGTGGATTTTCGCCTGAGCGTTTGCGTGCTTGTCGGACGACCGAGGTAGCGCCAACCGAGCAGCACGACGAGAGCACCCGCATAGAGCAGCGGCTCGCGTATGTCCGCCTTGACCTGCCAGTAGTAGTGCCACACGCCGAGTATGGCGATGGGATACACCAGCCGGTGCAGCGACTGCCAGCGGCGGCCGAGCCTGCGCATCATCCGGTCGGTCGAAGTGATCGCGAGCGGCAGCATCAAAAGCAAAGCGACCGTACCGACGATGATGAACGGTCGCCGGCTGAGCTCGCGCGCGAGATCGCCGAGATCGAGCTCGAGCTCGAGAATCGCGTAAACGAGGAAATGCAGCATCGCGTAGCCGAACGCGAACAGTCCAAGCATCCGGCGGGGCTTTTGCCAGAGGAGGCTGCCCGTCAGCATCCGCAAGGGACTGGCCAGCAAGGTGATGATCAGCAAGTTCAGCGCAGTCTTGCCGGTCACGTGCAACATTTCGCGCACCGGGTTCGGCCCCAGCGTGGTGCTGGCAAGACCGAGGGCGCCGGCGAGCAGCAGCAAAGCCGGCAGGCTGGCCAGCACGAATACCAGCGGTTTGACCGCTCGCGCAGCGAACGCGCCCGAACTCAAGCTGCGTCCCGACCGTTCAATAAAAACGCCGCAGGTCCATGCCCCGATAGAGCGCGGCGACCTCCTCGGCATAGCCGTTGAAGGGCAGGGTGTCGATCCGCGAGCTGAGGAAATTGCCGCCGATACGACGTTCCTTCGCCTGGCTCCAGCGCGGGTGGTCGACGGCCGGATTCACATTGGCAAAGAAACCGTACTCGTCCGGCGCGGAGAGGTTCCAGCTGGTGGCGGGCTGCCGCTCCGTGAACCGGATCCGCACGATCGACTTGATGCCCTTGAAGCCGTACTTCCAGGGCACCACGAGTCGCAGCGGTGCACCGCTCTGGTTCGGCAGCCACTTGCCGTAGACCCCGACCACCATCAGCGCAAGCGGATGCATCGCCTCGTCCATGCGTAGGCCCTCGCGATAAGGCCAGTCGAGTACGCCGCTGCGTTGTCCGGGCATCTGCTTCGGGTCGAGCAGGGTGGTGAATTCGACATACTTGGCACGCGAGTTGGGCTTGAAGCGGGTGATCAGGTCGGCGAGCGGGAACCCGAGCCAGGGCACGATCCGCGACCAGGCCTCCACGCAACGGAAACGGTAAACGCGCTCCTCGAGTGCGTGCGGTTTGAGGATGTCTTCCAGGGTGAACTTGCCCTTCACGTCGCACTCGCCGGCGATTTCGACGCTCCACGGACGGCTGCGGAACTCCCGCGAGTTTTCGAACGGATCCGACTTGTCGAGGCCGAATTCGTAGAAATTGTTGTAGGTGGTGATCTCTTCCCAGGTGTTCGGTTTGTCACTCACCGACAGTCGCGCATTGCGTGTGTAGCGCGGCGGCGCCAGCGCCGGTGCCGCCGGCCGGGTGGTCGCAATGGCCTGTGCCGCCGCCTCGATGCCACCGCCGATCATTGCAGCCGAGGCGGCGAGGGCCTGCAGCAGTCGCCGGCGATCAAAGTATTCGCTTTCCGACGGGATGCTCGAGGGCAGTATCGAAGGGTCGCGGTGCGTCATGGCGGGTCCTCGAGGTCGGGTCGGATCAGATCCAGGTGAGGAAACGGATGTTCGTCCCCTCGGCTGCGCGGCGCAAGCGCGATCCCGGGTTGACCAGCACCGCCTCGTCGGCGAGCAGCAGATGCGGCAGGTCGGGCCTGGAATTGCCGTAAGCCACGACCGGCGAATCCGGGCGGCGCTCGGCCGCTTCGCGCAGCAGGCGTGCCTTTTCCTGGTCGCGGACATTGCGGCTGACGAGTTGGCCCTGCAGGTGCTCGCCGTCCCAGGCGACCCGGCTGCAAAGATATTCGTCGAAACCCAATTCCGCCGCGATCGCCGGCACATAGAGATCGACGGTGGCCGACATCAGCACGAGATGATCGCCCGCGTCCCGATGCCGGCGGATGCAGGCGAGCGCATCGACGAATACGCCTTGCGCAAGTAGTTGCGGCACATATCGGCGTGTCCAGTCGTCGACGACCGAACGCGTCGTGCCCCCCATGACCGCGTGGATCAGGGCGCCTTTGAGTCGGCCACGATCGCGATGGAATACGAAGGCGGCCAGTGCCGGCAGCAGGCGCAGGAAACCCAGCAACCGCAGTGGATGGCCGAGCGCGAATCCGGCCACATAGCCGCTCAGCGTGTCGCGTCGGGTGATGGTGCCGTCGAGATCGAAGAAAACGAGACGGCGAGCGGACCCGCGTGGCGTGACACTGTCGTCCACGCGGGTCCCCGACGTTTACTTGCCGCGGCGCGGCGACGCCTTGCGGCGCGCCACACTTGAACGGCGGGTCGATTTCGCTGACGTTTTCGCCTTCGACCTGGCTTTGCCCTTTGCCTTGACCTTGGTCTTGGCCTTGGCCTTGGCCTTGACCTTGACCTTGGCCTTGGCTTTGGCCTTGACCTTGACCTTGGCCTTGGCCTTCGGTGCGGGCTTGGTCTTCGGCTTGGCTTTGGCCTTGGCCTTCGACTTGCGCTTCGCCGGCGCGGGCTTGGTCGTCGCGGCGGCGAGTTGCCGCAGCACGTACTGCAGGATGCCGCCGTGTCGGTAGTAATCGCGCTCCTTCGGCGTGTCGATACGCACACGCACCTCGAACACGATCGGCTTGCCGCCGTCCTCCGGCGTTGCGGTCACGGTGACGGTCCGCGCCGCGGCGTCGGCGAGATCGCCAAAGTCGAAGACTTCACGGCCGGTGAGACCGAGGCTCTGTGCGTTCTCGCCGTTGATGAACTGACAGGGCAGCACACCCATGCCGATCAGGTTGCTGCGATGGATGCGCTCGAAGCTCTCGGCAATCACGGCCTTGACGCCGAGCAGCATCGTGCCCTTGGCTGCCCAGTCGCGCGAGGAGCCGGTGCCGTACTCCTTGCCGGCGATGACCACGAGCGGCGTACCGGCCGCCTGATACTTCATCGAGGCGTCGTAGATCGACATCTGCTCACTGCTCGGAATGTGCACGGTCACGCCGCCTTCCGTGCCCGGCGCCAGCAGGTTGCGCAGGCGGATATTGGCAAAGGTGCCGCGCATCATCACTTCGTGGTTGCCGCGACGCGCACCATAGGAGTTGAAGTCGACCTTCTGCACGCCATGCGCCTCGAGGTACTTCGCGGCCGGGCTGCCCTTGGCGATGTCGCCGGCGGGTGAGATGTGGTCAGTGGTGACGGAGTCGCCGAGCAGGGCGAGTGCACGCGCGCCCTTGATCGGTTTGACCGCGCCCGGCTGCATTCCCATGCCCTCGAAGTACGGCGGATTGCGCACGTAGGTGGACTTCTCGTCCCAGGCGTACAGCTTGCCGGCGGGTACCTTGATCGCACGCCAGTTGGCGTCGCCGGCAAACACGTCGCCATAGCTGCCGCGGAACATGCCGGAGTCGATCGAGGCGCGCACCGTGGCGGCCACTTCCTGCGGACTCGGCCAGATGTCCTTGAGGAACACCGGCTGACCATTGCGATCGCTGCCGAGCGGCTCGGTGTTGAGGTCGATGTCTGTGGTGCCGGCGAGTGCGTAGGCGACCACGAGCGGCGGCGAGGCGAGGAAATTCATCTTCACTTCGGGGTGGACGCGACCCTCGAAGTTGCGGTTGCCCGACAGTACCGAGGTGGCGATGACGTCGCCTGCCTTCACGGCGGCCGAGATCTCCGGCTTGAGTGGGCCCGAGTTGCCGATACAGGTCATGCAACCGTAACCGGTCACGTGGAAACCGACGGCCGCATAGTCGTCGAGCAGCTTCGCTTTCGTGAGGTAATCGGTGACGACTTTCGAGCCTGGCGACAGGCTGGTCTTGACCCAGGGCTTGGCCTTGAGTCCGCGCTGTCGTGCATTGCGGGCGAGCAGCGCCGCACCAAGCATGACCGAGGGGTTCGAGGTGTTGGTGCAGCTGGTGATGGCCGCGATCAGCACCGCGCCGTCACGCACTTCGTAGCCGCTGCCGTCGCCGACGCTGCCGATCCCGGTGGCGGACGGGTTTTTCTTTGCGCGCTCCTCCGACATCTGTCCGAGGGTCTTGCGGTAGACCTGCTTGAGGCTGCGTACCGGCACGCGATCCTGCGGTCGCTTCGGGCCGGCGAGGGAGGGCTCGACCGTGCCGAGATCAAGTTCGAGTACATCCGTGTAGTCGGCCTGCGGCGCGCCGTTGTAGCGCCACAGTCCCTGCGCCTTGGCGTACGCCTCGACCAGCGCGATCTGCGCCGCCGGCCGGCCGGAGAGTTCGAGGTAGCGCAGGGTTTCCTCATCGACCGGGAAGATGCCGCAGGTGCTGCCGTATTCCGGCGCCATGTTGGCGATGGTGGCGCGATCGGCGAGCGGCAGGTTGGCGAGGCCGTCGCCAAAGTATTCGACGAACTTCTCGACGACACCCTTCTTGCGCAGCATCTCGGTCACGGTGAGCACGAGGTCGGTCGCGGTCGCGCCAGGCTGCAGTTGTCCGGTGAGTTTGAAGCCGACCACCTGGGGAATCAGCATGGTCACCGGCTGGCCGAGCATGGCGGCCTCGGCTTCGATGCCGCCCACGCCCCAGCCGAGTACGCC
>CAZIRD010000022.1:26365-30464 GCA_964541625.1 uncultured Acidibacter sp. | reverse complement strand
GCCCGCGTTCGACCGTAGATGGGTGTTTATCCCAACCTGCTTGCGCCGCTGGACCTCGGCTTCACCACGCTGCGCAACCGGGTCCTCATGGGCTCGATGCATACCGGGCTCGAAGACCGCACTGAGGACCTGCCGCGACTCACCGAGTACTTCGCGGCCCGTGCCCGCGGTGGCGTCGGACTGATCGTCACCGGCGGCATCGCGCCGAACATCGAGGGCTGGGTCGGTCCCTTCGCCGCACGACTCACCACTCGCCGAGCCGCCGCGCGTCACCGCCAGGTGACCCGGGCCGTACAAGCCGAGGGCGGCAAGATCGCGATGCAGATCCTGCACGCTGGCCGCTATGCCTATCACCCGTTGTCGGTCGCGCCCTCGCGGATCCGCTCGCCGATCACGCCGTTCACGCCGCGTGCACTGAGCTCCGCCGGCGTCGAGCGGCAGATTCGCGCCTTTGTACGCTGCGCGACGCTGGCCCGCGAAGCAGGCTATGACGGCGTCGAGGTGATGGGCTCCGAGGGGTACTTCATCAACGAGTTTCTGGTGACCGGCACCAATCGCCGCACCGACGGCTGGGGCGGCGACTACACGAATCGCATGCGCTTGCCGGTGGAGATCGTCTCCCGCGTCCGTGAAGCCGTGGGTCGGGATTTCATCCTCGTCTATCGCCTGTCGCTGATCGATCTCGTCCCCGAGGGCCAGGACTGGACGGAAGTGGTGCAACTCGCCAAGGCGATCGAGCGCGCCGGCGCGAGCATCATCAACTCGGGCATTGGTTGGCACGAGGCGCGTATCCCGACCATCGCCACCTCGGTACCGCGCGCGGCCTTCACCTGGATGACCCGCAAGCTGCGCGCCGAAGTCGGCATCCCGGTGTGCACCAGCAACCGCATCAACACCCCCGAGGTGGCCGAGCGGGTGCTCGCCGAGGGCGATGCCGACCTCGTCTCGATGGCGCGGCCGCTGCTCGCCGACCCTGATTTCGTGCGCAAGGCGAGCGAAGACCGTGCGGCGAGCATCAATACCTGCATCGCCTGCAATCAGGCCTGCCTCGACCATACCTTCTCGAGGCAGCTCGCAAGCTGTCTCGTCAACCCGTATGCCTGCCATGAAACCGAACTGCTGCGGCGGCCGGCGGCGAGCAGCAAGCGCATTGCGGTCGTCGGTGCGGGCCCGGCGGGTCTTGCCGCCGCGAGTACGCTCGCGGAGCGCGGCCATCGCGTCACCTTGTTCGAGGCGGAAACGAAGATCGGCGGGCAGTTCAACCTCGCCATGCGCATTCCCGGCAAGGAGGAGTTTGCGGAGACGCTGCGTTACTTCGGCGAGCGTCTGCGCGAGACGGGCGTCGAACTGCGTCTCGGCCAGACCGTCGACGCCGCGGGACTGATCGCCGCAGGTTACGAGGAGATCGTGCTTGCCACGGGCGTGCTGCCGCGTGATCCGCAAATCCCGGGGCAGGCACACCCCTCGGTGATGGGTTACCTCGACGTACTCAGCGGTCGGCGTACGCCGGGCCGCCGCGTCGCCATCATCGGCGCGGGTGGCATCGGGTTCGACATTGCGGAGTTTCTTGTCCACGAGGGTCACTCGCCGGCGCTGGATCTCGAACTCTGGAAGCGCGAATGGGGGGTCAGCGACCCCGCCGTGGTTCGCGGTGGCGTGGTCGCGCCGCAGCCGGCACCGCCGGCGCGCGAGGTCTTTTTGCTGCAGCGCAAAGCGGGCAAACCGGGCGCCGGACTCGGCAAGACCACCGGCTGGATCCATCGCGCAGCGCTCAAGATGAAACGCGTGCAGATGCTCGCGGGTGTGCAGTACCAGCGCATCGATGACGCCGGCCTGCACCTGCTGGAGGCCGGGCAGCCGCGGCTGCTCGAGGTCGACAGCATCGTGCTGTGCACCGGGCAGGAGCCCCGCCGCGAACTCGAGGCGCCCTTGCGCGCTGCGGGCCTGCCTGTGCACCGGGTGGGCGGCGCCGACGTGGCTGCCGAACTCGACGCCAAGCGCGCCATCCGTCAGGCAACCCTGCTCGCGCTGCAACGCTAGCGGACTCTGCCAGCTGGCACGGCCGCGGCCAGCGCGTCGGCCAGGGCGGGGCTTTCGAGTATCATTCCGGCCCGGGGCGGGTCCTGCCCCGCAGCCAGTTCGACGAGGTTGATATGGCCCTGACGATCGGTGTCCTTCGGGAGACGTTTGCCGGCGAGAAGCGTGTGGCCGCGGCTCCCGAGGTGGTCGAGAAGCTCATCAAGCTCGGCTTCGCGGTACAAGTCGAATCCGGCGCCGGCGCGGCCGCGAATTTCGGTGACGATGCCTTCGCCGCCGCAGGCGCGCAGATCGCCGCCGACGCGACCGCCTTGCTCGGTGCGGCGGATATCGTCTTCAAGGTGCGCGCACCTTCGCCGCAGGAAGTGGCGGCAATGCGGCCCGGCACGACGCTGATCAGCTTCATCTGGCCGGCGCAGAACCCCGACCTCATGCAGCAGATGGCCGAGCGCAAGCTGACCGTGCTCGCCATGGACAGCGTGCCGCGCATTTCGCGCGCACAGAAGATGGACGCGCTGTCCTCGATGGCCAACATCGCCGGCTATCGCGCAGTCATTGAAGCCGCGCATCATTTCGGCCGCTTCTTCACCGGCCAGATCACGGCTGCGGGCAAGGTACCGCCAGCCAAGGTGTTCGTCATCGGCGCCGGTGTCGCCGGTCTCGCCGCGCTGGGTGCGGCGGTTGGTCTTGGGGCCATCGTGCGCGCCAACGACACCCGCCCCGAGGTCGCCGATCAGGTGAAGTCGATGGGCGCGGAGTTTGTGCCGGTCGATTACCAGGAAGAAGGCAGCGGCGTCGGTGGCTATGCCAAGGTGATGAGCGAAGGCTTCCAGAAGGCGCAGCGCGAAACCTTCGCCAAGCAGGCCCGGGACGTCGACATCATCATCACCACCGCGCTGATCCCGGGCAAACCCGCGCCCAAGCTGATCACCGCCGAGATGGTGAAGTCGATGCGGCCGGGCAGCGTGATCGTCGATCTCGCCGCCGAGCAGGGTGGCAACTGCGAATTCACCGTTCCCGGTGAAGTAGTGGTGCGCGATGGCGTCACCATCATCGGCTACACGGATCTGCCGAGCCGGCTTTCCAAGCAGGCCTCGACGCTGTACGCCACCAACCTGCTGCGCCTCACTGAGGAACTCTGCAAGACCAAGGACGGGCAGATCAACGTCAACTTCGAGGACGAAGCGATCCGCGGCGCGACGGTCATCAAGGACGGTGAGGTGACCTGGCCGCCGCCGGCACCGCGGCTCTCGGCCGCACCGCCGCAGGCGAAGCCGGCGGCCGCTGCGCCGGCACCCGCACCGGCAAAGAAATCCGCGCATGGGCATGGCGGCGGCGGCGAACCGATGTCCGCCAAGGCGCTCGCCGGGGTGTTTGCGGTGGGGGCGGTGCTCTTCTGGCTGGTGGGCGCTTATGCACCCGCCTCGTTCCTCGGCCATTTCACGGTGTTCGTGCTCGCCTGCTTCATCGGCTACATGGTCATCTGGAACGTCACGCCGTCGCTGCATACGCCGCTCATGAGCGTGACCAATGCGATCTCCAGCATCATCGCCGTGGGCGCCATCGTGCAGATCGCGCCGCCCATGGCCGAGGGTGCCGCGGATCGTCCCGGAGCGCTCATCCTCGGCCTAGCGGTGGCCGCGCTGCTGCTGACCGCCATCAACATGTTCGGCGGCTTCGCCGTCACCCGTCGCATGCTCGCGATGTTCCGCAAGTAAGGGGCCGTCGTCATGTCAGCCAATCTCGCCACCGTCGCCTATCTCGGCGCCGCCATCCTCTTCATCATGAGCCTCGGGGGACTCTCCAACCCCGAAACCTCGCGGCGCGGCAATTTCTACGGCATGGTCGGCATGGCGATCGCCGTGCTCGCCACCGTGCTCGGGCCGCGGGTCGATCTCTCCATCGGTTTGCCGTGGATCATCGGCGCACTCGCGGTCGGCGGCATCATTGGCCTCTACGCGGCGCGTACCGTGCAGATGACGCAGAGCGCCAGTGCCCCAGCAGCCAGCTCCGCGGCCCTGCCTGGGCGCCGTGGCAGGCACGACCGCCGCAACCGCCTGCC
>CAZIRD010000022.1:0-26355 GCA_964541625.1 uncultured Acidibacter sp. | reverse complement strand
ACCGTGCAGATGACGCAGATGCCGGAACTGGTCGCGCTCATGCACAGCCTGGTCGGTCTCGCCGCCTGCTTCGTGGGTTTCGCAAGCTACGTCGACACTTCGGTCATCTATGAAGGCGCCGAGAAGGCGATCCACGAGGGCGAGATCTACATCGGCGTGCTGATCGGTGCAGTCACGTTCTCGGGATCCGTGATCGCCTTCGGCAAACTGTCCGGCAAGATCAGCGGCAAACCCTTGCTGCTGCCCGCCCGTCACTGGCTCAACCTGATCGCGCTCCTCGTGGTGATCTGGCTGGGCGTGCAGTTCGTCGCTGCCGACGGCGTCGAGGCCGGCATGACGCCGCTGCTCATCATGACGGTCATTGCGCTGCTGTTCGGCATCCACATGGTCATGGCCATCGGTGGCGCCGACATGCCGGTGGTGGTCTCGATGCTCAACAGCTACTCGGGCTGGGCAGCCGCGGCAACCGGCTTCATGCTCGCCAACGACCTGCTGATCGTTATCGGTGCACTGGTCGGCTCATCGGGCGCGATCCTCTCGTACATCATGTGCCGGGCGATGAACCGCAATTTCATCAGCGTCATTGCCGGCGGTTTCGGCACGGGTGGTGGTACGGCACCCGCGGCCGCCGGCGCACAGCCCGCGGGCGAGGTGGTGGCGGTGAATGCGGCCGAGACCGCGGAGATGCTGCGCTCGGCGAAAAACGTGGTCATCATCCCGGGCTACGGCATGGCCGTCGCGCAGGCGCAGCACACGGTCTATGAAATCACCCGGCTGTTGCGCGAGAAAGGCGTGAACGTGCGCTTCGCCATCCATCCGGTGGCGGGCCGCATGCCCGGTCATATGAACGTGCTGCTCGCCGAGGCCAAGGTGCCTTACGACATCGTGCTGGAAATGGACGAAATCAACGACGATTTCCCCAGCACCGACGTGTCGATCGTCATCGGCGCCAACGACATCGTCAACCCCGCGGCTGAGGACGATCCGACCAGTCCCATCGCGGGCATGCCGGTGCTGCAGGTCTGGAAGTCGAAGACCTCGATCGTCATGAAGCGCTCGATGGCCTCCGGCTACGCCGGCGTCGACAACCCGCTCTTCTTCAAGGAAAACAATCGCATGCTGTTCGGCGATGCGAAGAAGATGCTCGACGAGGTGCTGGTCGCGCTGAAGGCCTGAGGCCCTCAGTCGTAGAGCAGCGCGGCGCGACGCGCTTCGCCGAAGGCGCGGGTTTCCTGTTCCCAGGCGGCAGCGATCTCCGCCGGGCTGCGGCCCGCCTGCAGCAGCGCCGGCAGCGTGGCGTTTCCCCAATGCGTGCCCAGCGTGCGTTCATCTTCGAACCGCACGAGTTCGGGATAAAGCTGTCGCAGGGTCGCGATGATCTGCAGCGCGGTCAGCACGGGGCGATGCTGGCGCGCGTCGGTGACGCGCAGCCGCACACCGTGCAGCGTCTTGCCGGCGAGCTTGCCGTAGAACGGCCGGTAGTGGATCGCCTGGAAGAGGATTCCCGGCACCTGCAGCGCCTGCAGCGACTGTTGCAGACGCTCGGCGTCAATGAATTCCGCGCCGATGATTTCGAAGGGCATGGTTGAACCGACGCCCTCGTTGATGCCGCGCAGCGTGCTCGCCACCATGCCGGTGGTGCCGTACAGCTGGGCCTGCACCAAGCTCGGGACATGCGGCGAAGTCAGACTCCAGAAGAGACCCGTGTCCTGCCAGGTCATCGCGCGTCGCCAGCCGCGCATCGGTACCACCTGCAGATCGCAGCCGATACCGAGTGCCGCATTGAAGTAGCGGCCGATCTCGCCGAGGGTCATGCCGTGCGTCAAGGGTACTGGCCCCCAGCCGATGAAACTGCGGAACCGTTCCTCGACGAGGGGCCCCTCGAATGACAGTCCGCCGAGCGGGTTGGGCCGATCGAGAATGACCAGCGGCACCGTCGACTCGGCGCAGGCATGCAGCGCCTCGCCAAGGGTCGAGATATAAGTGTAGGTGCGCGCACCGACGTCCTGGATGTCGAACAGCAGCACGTCTACTCCCTCGAGCGCCGCCCGTGAGGGTCGCTTGTTCTTGCCATACAGGCTGACCACGCGCACACCCGTGCGCCGATCGGCGGTATCCGCGACGTTTTCGCCCGCCGGGACTTCGCCGCGTATGCCGTGTTCCGGTGCAAACAGCCTCACCAGCGAAATCCGCGGGTCGGCGGCCAGCCGGTCGATGGTCGGCACCAGATGACCGTCGACACCCGAGGGATTGGTGATCAACCCGACCCGCTTGCCCGCGAGCCGCTCGATATGTGGGCTGTCCGCCTCGAGTAGCACGTCTATGCCTAGCGTGACCGCCTGTGCTGCGCCGAAGCTCACCATGCACAACAGCGCCGCGAGCCTGCCGATGAGTTTGCGGGCCATGGTCGTGCTCATACCTTGATGTACCAGCGTCGCCGATCCATCTCGCGAGCGATCGCCCAGTAAAAAGCCAGGTTGGCGATCGCGAACAGCAGCGAACCCGTTCTCGGGTCGGCAGCCAGCGGTTCGAAGCATGTCCGATACAGCCAGGGCAGCAACGTCACCCAGCGAGGCTCGCCGGCTGCATCGACGCCGTCTTCGAGACGGATCAGTGCCAGGCTGCGTGGCAGCAATCCGCTCAAGGCAAAAATGAACAGCGCGTTGCGGCCGAAAGCCTCGAACGCACGGATCGGCGCTGCCGCCGGCGCCGGCGCTCGCCCCGGCGCCCGCGGCTGGACGAGCACCCGCAGCATCAGCACCGCGACCACGGCGAGGCCGCTGGTCAGCAGCACGTAGGTCGACGTCCAGAGTTTCTTGTTGATCGGCACGAGTTCCTGCGCCGCCAGCGCTGCGGTGACGGCGAGCGTTGCCGCGAGCAGCAGCCATCGAGCGAGTGCAGGATCGTGGCGATGGCGCAGCAGTGCCGTGCCGACGAGGTAGCCGATCAGCACCTGCGCGATCGCCGGTATGGTGCTCGCGAGTCCCTCCGGATCAAAGGGCACCCCCTCGCCGCGATAAAGATGTGCCTCGCCGAGCAGCATGCGATCGAGTGCGGTGCCAAAGAATCCCTCCAGCGACCAGGGGTCCGCGCCCTGCGCAAACAGCAGGCAGAGGATCGGGTAGACCACCAGCAGCCCTGCTGCGGTGATGGCGGCGCCACGCAGACCGCCGAAGCGGACGACCAGCGCCGCGACCGCCCAGCAGAGTGCAATACGCTGCAGCACGCCCATGATGCGCAGCGCCTCGAAGTCCTTGAGCCGCAGTGCGCCATCGATATCCCATTTGAGGAACGGCCAGGCGTTGAGCAACAGGCCGATGCCGAAGATCAGCAGCGTCCGACGCAGCCACTTCGCGCCGAAGTGGTCGGTTGCGGGGCTGAGCTGCGCGGGCAGGGTGAGTGCGAGAGCATTGCCGACCGCGAACAGGAAAAACGGAAAGACGAGATCGGTCGGCGTCCAGCCATGCCAGGCAGCATGGGCCAGCGGTGCGTACAGATGCTGCCAGCTGCCCGGATTGTTGACCAGAATCATGGCGGCGACCGTGGCGCCGCGGAAGGCATCGAGTGTGCGGTCGCGTGCGACGGCAGAGGGGAGGGGTCCGGGTGCTGTCAAGTCCGCCTCTTTCGGTTCGGGCAGCGGCTATCGACGCTGTTTCGCCTGCTGCGCGCGGATCATGGCAGTATCCTGCTGCGGCGTCGACCGGGGCGCTTCAGGCCAAAGCGAACGCAGCCTGTAAAAAGCGCGGTGATGCTTCGGTTTCCCGAGGACGATGATGAAACTGTCTGCGGCACAGATCGACGAATTCTTCGAACAGGGCTGGATCATGGTGCCCGGGCTGTTCAGCGAGGCCGAGATGACGGTCGCCCGCCGCGCCTTCGAGCGGCTATACGCCGCCGCGCAACGGCTGCGCACCACGCAGGAACACGACGGCGCGCTGTTCGTTCTCGATGCACCGGCGGATTCGGCGGTGGTCGTCAAGCGCGTGGTCTGGGCCGGCGGTGCCGAACCCGATCTCCTCGATCTCGGCAGTGATCCGCGCCTCGTCGAGCCGGCAGTCGATCTGCTGGGCAGCACGCATTGCGAGCAACTGCTCTGCCAGGCGCACTTCAAGATGCCGGGCGATGGCGTTTCCTTCGACTGGCATCAGGACGTGCAGCATCGCGACAAGGGTCCCGGCACCTGGCAGGACCTCAACGGGCGTGGCTCGTACGTGCAGACCATCATGCTGGTCGATGACATGACCGCGGCGAACGGACCGCTCAAGTTCATCCCGCGCAGCGCGGTGCACGGTGATCCGGGCGCGCGACTCTCGCTCGCGTCCTACGACTACAACACGCCGATGAGCGCGGGGTCCAAGAGTCTGCCCTTCGATGAGTCGCGTGCGGTGACGGTGACCGGCGCGGCCGGTTCCGTGCTTTTCTTTGGACCTTACGCCATCCATGGCAGCACACCGAACGAGTCGGCAGTGCCGCGGCGGATCCTGATCAACGGCTATGCCTATCCCGGGGCAAACGGCCGCGTCTATCCCGGCCGCGGCTCCGGCCGGATCCTGCAGCGGCCCGTCCATGGGTAACGGTTACTTCCACGCGATCGACTGGACGATTGTCGCTGCCTACTTCGCGCTGGTCACCTGGATCGGCCATCGCGTCAAAGACCTGCAGGCGAGTACGCGCGAGTATTTTCTCGGTTCGCGCTCCCTGCCCTGGTACGCGGTATCGATGTCGATCGTCGCCACAGCGGTCAGCGGCGTAACCTTCATCGGCGTGCCGGCGCTGGTGTTCGCCCAAGGTGGTGATTTCCGTTACCTGCAGTTCTGCCTTGCCGGCCTGATCTCCAAAGCGATCCTCGGCCACTGGATCCTGCCGCGCCTTTACGAGAAGCACTACGCGAGTCCCTACGATTACATTCGCGACAAGCTCGGGCCGGTGTTCGGCAAGCTCTCCGCGCTGCTGTTTTTCATCGGCGCAGTATTGGGCCAGGGCGTGCGGGTTTATGCCGTGGCGCTGGTGCTCGAACTGCTCACCGGACTCGATTTCATCGGCTGCGTCTTCCTCAGCGTCGGCGTCGCGGCACTCAGCACCATGCTCGGCGGCATCCGTGCGGTGGTCTGGTCCGACGTGGTGCAGTTCCTGATGTTCATCGCCGGCGGGGTGATCGCCATCCTGTTCGTGACCCAGTCCTACCCCGGCGGTTTCGGCGGTCTGCTGACGGCGGCGGACACCGCCGGCAAAACACATATCGTCGAGTGGAGCACCGATCCGCGGATCAACTTCACCCTGTGGGCGGGCGCGTTCGCAATGCCCTTCCAGAATCTCGCGGCGTACGGCACCGACCAGCTCAACACCCAGCGCATGCTCTGCTGCAAGTCGGTGCGCGATGCGCGGATCGCGCTCTATGTCAGCAATTTCGGCGAACTCGTCGTGGTCCTGTTCCTGATGGTCGGCATGGCGCTCTGGGGCTACTATCAGTTCAACACTCTGGATCCGGCCTTCGCACCGCTCGTCGCCGCGAACGTCGATCGTATCTTCCCGGCCTTCATCCTTTCGGAGATGCCGGTCGGGTTGCGGGGTTTCATGGTGGCGGCGCTGTTTGCCGCAGCCATGTCCAGCCCCGTGCTCTCGGCGCTGGCCGAAACCACCATCACCATGTTTCACGAAGGTCACCGCGACGGGTCGCTCAGCGGCCAGCGGGCCGTGGCCTTGTCGCGGGCGCTGGTGGTCGGCTGGGCGGTGATCCTCGGCGGCTTTGCCATGCTGCTCGCCGGCTCGGATGAGCGGCTGATTCCGCTGGCCTTTGCGATGACCGCGTATACCTACGGGCCGATGCTCGGCCTGTTTCTTCTGGCCCTGTTCGTGCCGCGGCAGCGGATCGTCAACGCCCCGCTTGGTGTCGGGGTGTCGCTGCTCGGCGTGCTGCTGATCCACAACGCGCAGTTTTTCGGCCTCACCACGCAGCGGGAGCTGGTCGCCTTCCCGTGGTTGTTTCCGCTTGGTGCGCTGCTCTGCGTCGGTTTCGCGCTGCTGCCGCTCGGCAGGCCGGGTCGGCTATCCTCCGCACCATGAGTCACGGCAGGGTCACGCCGCAGTTGCGGCATTGGATCATCCAGCAGATCGAGTCGGGCAAGAGCCCCGAGGCGGTGCTCGAGTCCATGCTCGGCAACGGCTGGCCGGAGGGTGCGGCGCTCGAAGTCATGGAACGTACCCTGCGTATCCGTGTGGCGCAGATCCGCGCCGCCGAGAATGCCGATCGCGCACAGCAAGATCTGTCGCAGCAGGCTGCGCCGCAGCAAGACCCGTCCGCGGGCAGTTGAGCGATGCGTGCCTCGCGTGCCGATATCGACGCCTTGCCGGTATTTCCGCTGATCGATCCGCAGTTCCTTGGCGAAGACGAGCATCGGCAATTGCTCGCCTTTGCCGAGGCGGGCGATGCGGCTTTCGGCGCCACCGACGCCGGCGACTACTGGAAGGGACGGACGCTGACACCGACCGAGATCGCCGATGACTCGATCCGCGGCATCTTCCGTACGACGCGTGATCGAATCCTCGCCAGCATGGCGTCGCTGCTCGCCGAGCAGCTCGGGCCGCAGCCGCCGCTGCATTCCGACCTGGTCAATTTCGCGCGCTGGCCGGTTGGCTATGAACTGCAGCCGCATGCCGACAGCGAAAACCCCGGCGGTGCGGCGCATCCCTATCCATGGCGGGACTTCGCCACGGTCATCTATCTCAATGACGACTACGGCGGCGGCGAGATCTACTTCCCGAATCTCGGGATAGAGCTGAAGCCGTCAGCGCGTACGCTGATCATCTTTCCGGGAACGCTGTTCTTCCTGCATGGCGTGCGCCGCGTGACCCATGGCATGCGCCACACGATCGCGTCGTTCCTGACCTTCGACCCTGCGCACCGCTTCGATTTCTGAACCGCGGAGTACCGATGATCAAGGTGCCGGACAACACCATCGCCGCGGTGCCCTACGACGACTTCTATCGCGGTCGGCAGGACGAGGTCTATTTCAACCTGCGCGGCCGCAACAAGCGCGACTGGTTCTCGCGTCATGCCTACTTCTGCCTGCCACTGGTCATCGGCAACCAGTACGGTTTTGCCATGCGTTCGCTCTGGCGCGCGACCTTTCTCTGGAATGGCGGTCCGGATCCGGCCGACACCACGGTCACCATCCACAACACGGCCGACGAAGCGCGCCATGGCAGTCTGCAGACCATGGTGTCGAACTTCGGCCTCGGCATCGTCACCGTTCAGGCAGCCTTTGCGCTGCGTACGCCGCCCGGGATCAGCCTGATGACCGTGCAGCCGCCCAACTATTTCATTGACGGCCTGCAGAACATGACCGGCGTGGTCGAGAGCGACAACCTGCGCCGCGATTTCACCTTCAACCTCAAGCTGACGCGCGCGAATTTCCCGGTCGAGATCGAGATCGGCGATGTGCTGGCCGGGGTCATGCCGATTCCGCGCGGCTTCGTCGAAAACTTTGACATGGTCGACGCCTGCCAGCTGTTCTCGCCGGAGCAGATCGCCGAGGAGCAGCAGACCGCGCGGGATTTCGGCAGGGAACGGATCGAACGCGATCCGCTGCGCCCCGATGGCGTGGGTCGCCGCTATCACAAGGGCGAGGACGTCTACGGCAACAAGTTCCCGCATGCCCACCAGACGCGGCTCAAGCCCGGTCCGACCCGTGGCGGCGGGCAGGACGAGCGTGATCGTGACGTCGAGGATGCGGCCGGGGACTAGCCGTTCGCCCAGCCGAGCGAGCGCTCGACTGCGCGCGACCACTCGTGCATGCGGGCTGAAGCGGCCTCGCGCGACATCGAGGGCTCGAAGCGACGATCAACCCGCCAGCGCGCGGCGATGTCGTCGGTCGATGTCCAGAAACCGGTCGCGAGACCGGCGAGATAGGCCGCGCCGAGTGCCGTCGTTTCGGTAACCGCGGGACGCACCACCGGCACGCCCAGCAGGTCGGCCTGAAACTGCATCAGGAAATCGTTACGCGAGGCGCCGCCGTCGACTCGCAGTTCGCGCAGCGGCGCGGCGGCATCCTGCTGCATCGCCTGCAGGAGTTCGGCGCTCTGGAAGGCGATGGCCTCGAGCGCGGCCCGCGCAATGTGGCCGCGGCTCGTGCCGCGGGTGATGCCGACGATCGAGCCGCGTGCGAACGGGTCCCAGTGTGGACTGCCAAGACCCGTGAATGCCGGTACCACATACACGCCGCCATGATCAGGCACGCTGGTGGCCAGCGCTTCCACCTCGCTCGCCCGGCTGACGAAACCGAGACCATCACGCAGCCACTGCACCACGGCACCGCCGACGAACACGCTGCCCTCGAGGGCGTATTGCATGGCGGGCTTGGTTGCCGCCTGGTCCGCGACGCCGCCCATGGTGCAGGCGACGGTGGTGAGCAGCCGATGCTGCGAGGCCAGCGGACGGCCGCCGGTGTGCATCAGCATGAAGCAGCCGGTACCGTAGGTATTCTTTGCCATGCCGGGCTGCAGGCAGGCCTGACCAAAGAGCGCAGCCTGCTGGTCGCCGGCGATACCGGTGATCGGTATCTCCATGCCGCCGACCGTCACGGTGATGCCGGCATCGCAGGACGAGGGCAGCACACGCGGCAGCACGGCACGCGGGATACGCAGCAGCTGCAGCATCCACTCGTCCCACTCGCCATCGAGATTCATGAGCAGCGTGCGGCTGGCATTGGTGACGTCGGTGACGTGGTGGCGACCGTCGGAGAGCTTCCAGACGAGCCAGCTGTCGATGGTGCCGAAGCAGAGTTCGCCGCGCTCGGCACGCGCCCGCGCGCCAGGCAGATGATCGAGCAGCCAGGCGAGTTTGGTGCCGGAAAAATACGGATCGAGCAGCAGGCCGGTACGGCGGGTCACCTCGGATTCGTGCCCGGCGGCGCGCAGTGTCGCGCAGCGATCGGCGGTGCGGCGATCCTGCCAGACGATAGCCGGCGCGATCGGTTCGCCGGTGGCGCGATCCCAGAGCACGGTTGTCTCGCGCTGGTTGGTGATGCCGACGGCGGCGACGTCACCGGGCCGTGCGCCAGCGCCCCGCAGCACCTCTTCGACCGTGGCGAGCTGCGACGTCCAGATCTCGGTGGCGTCGTGCTCGACCCAGCCGGCCTGTGGAAAGTGCTGCGTGAACTCGCGCTGAGCGGTGGCGACGATGTTGCCGTCGTGGTCAAAAAGGATCGACCGCGAGCTCGTCGTCCCCTGATCGAGCGCGAGAATCCAGCGACTCACCGCGGCTGCCCGCCCGGCGCGGTGCGCGTCAGCTGACCAAGGACGTTGCGCGCCGTGAGTTCGCTGACGCGCACGTTCGACTCTTCGGTGACCCCGGCGATGTGCGGCGTGAGCAGCAGATTCGGCACGTCGGCAAATCGGCCGCCGACGGCTGCATCGAGCGGTTCGCTGTCGAAAACGTCCAGTGCCGCGCCACCGAGTTGCCCGCTGCGCAGCGCGGCCACCACGGCCGTCTCGTCGACCACGCCACCGCGGGCGGCATTGATGAGCAGGCTGCCGCGACGCATCGCAGCCAGCTGCGGCGTGCTGATCATCTGTCGCGTGGCGGGCGTCAGCGGCACGTGCAGGCTCACTGCATCGGCGCGCGCCAGCAGCATCTCGAGGGTCACCGGTGCAGCAAGCTGCCAGGCTGGATGATCGGCCGGCAGCAGAGGATCAAAGGCCACTACCTGCATGCCGAGTGCGCGGGCGCGGGTCGCGGTTTCCCTGGCGATATTGCCGAGACCGACGAGTCCCAGCGTCTTGCCGGCGATTTCGCGGCCGATCGTCGTCATGCGCGGCCACTTGCCGGCAACGACTTCGGGAGTGGCGAACCAGGCCCTGCGCAGCAGCACCAGGATCGCGGTGATCACGTATTCGGCCACCGAGGAATCATTGGCGCCAGTCGCCGGGAATACGGCAATCCGGCGTGCTTCGCAGGCTGCCATGTCGATGTTGTCGAGACCGACGCCCAGCCGACCCACCACTTCAAGGTGCGCCGCAGCATCGAGTAGCGGACCGCGCACCTGCGTGCGGTTGCGCACGATCAGTGCCCGCGCGCTGCGTACCGCCTGCAGCAGATCGGCGGGGCGATCGACGAGTTTCGGGTCGTAGAGCACGTCGCGGCCGGCGAGGATGCCGCGGATCGCATCCTCGTCCATGAATTCGCTGATGACGATCTCGGCCATGTGCTCAGGACTCCGTCGCGGTCGGGGCGATGAGGGCGCGGATCTCGGCGTGCAGGGCGGCAGGCAGCGCAATGCCCTCGCGCTGTGCGCGTTCGCGGGCCGGCAGCCGGCGCGAACCCGGCAGGCGAACGCCGGGCTCGGACTCGAGCGCGGCGAGCAGCGTGGCCATGCGTGCGGCGAAGGCATTGCCCGAAACCGGACCGGGATCGATGGCGATGAAGAGATGGCCCATGTCGGGTGGCTGCCCCTCGGCATCAAAGAATGACGTCGCTTCCCAGCCGAACGCTCCGGCGGTGAGTGCGGCGCCGAGAATCTCCACCATGAGGGCGAGTGCCCCGCCCTTGGCGCCACCAATCGGTGACAGCGTACCGGCAAGCGCCGCAGCAGGATCGGTGGTCGGTTGGCCCTGCGCATCGACGGCCCAGCCTGCCGGAATCGGCTGACCGGCTTTTTGCGCGGCGACGATCTTGCCGCGCGCCGCCACGGCCAGCGCGAGGTCGATGACCAGCGGTTCGGCTCGGTCGGGCAGCGGTGCCGCGAAGGCCAGCGGATTGGTGCCGAGCATCGCGCGCGCACCGCCGTGGAAAGCCATGGCTTTGGGCGTGTTGCCGAACACCAGCGCGATGAGTCCGGCCGCGGCGAGCCGTTCGGCGTGCGCGCCCACCTGTCCGAAGTGATGCGAGTGATGCACGGCCGCGAGCGCAATGCCCTGCGACTTCGCGAGGGGTGCGAGGGCACCGAGCGCGAGATCGATGGCCGGATAGGCGAAGCCGAGCCCGGCATCGACACGCAGCACACTGGCCGCAACCTGCTGCAACTGCGGTACGGCTCGTCCGTGCACCTTGCCGGAGCGGGCCTGCAAAGCATAGGCGGGAACGCGGCTCAAGCCGTGTGCCGACTGGCCGTCGGCTTCGGCGGCCACCAGTGCCCGCGCCGTCGAGCGCGCGGCTGCTTCACTGGCGCCGTTCGCTTGCAGCGCGGTGAAGGCCAGCGCCTCCGCTTCCGCGAGGGTCAGACGCACCGATCCTGCCACTGTGCTCTCCGCGAGGTTTCGAAATCGGTGACGACGGCCGCTGCCGTCGTCACCGGGTCGGCTTCAGGCGCTGCGATACAACTTGGTCATCACGAACTCGACGTGGCCGAGAGCCTCGGCTGCCGTCAGTCGGCCATTGGCCGTATGCGCGATGCAGTCGATGAGCGTATCGCCCGCCTGGTCGATGGTCATCTCGCGGCGCACGACGCCGGAGACGTCGACGTCGATGTGCTCGGGCATCAGTCGTACGGTACGCGGATTTCCCGTGACCTTGATGACCGGCATGATCGGATTGCCGATCACGTTGCCTTGGCCGGTCGGGAAGATGTGGATCACGTAGCCCGCGGCGGCCTGCAACGTGCAGCACTCCGCGGCAGCGGAGGAGGTGTCCATGAAGTAGAGCCCCGCGCCGCGCGCCGGCGCTTCGGCCGGTTCGAGCACGTCGATGAACTTCACCTTCTTGCCGATCTTCTCGAGGTTGCCGAGCGCCTTTTCCTCGATGGTGGTGAGTCCGCCGGCGATGTTGCCCTTGGTCGGCTGGCTCTCCGACAGGTCGGAGGTCTTGTGCGCCTCGATGACGTCGTCCTGATAGGACTGCCAGGTTTTCATGAACTTGTCGCGGATCTCCGGCGAGACCGCGCGCGCTGCGGCGAGGTGTTCGGCGCCGGTGAGTTCGGAGGTTTCGCCGAAGCAGCCGTAGAGTCCTGCCGGGATCAGTTTGTCGTACATGTTGCCGACGGTCGGACAGGAGGCGAGACCCGTGGTGGTGTCGCTCTCGCCGCATTTGGCCGCGACCCATAGTTCGCTGATGTCGCACTCGACCCGCACCTGACCCGAGGTCTGATGCACGAATTCTTTGGCCTTGCGCGAGGCGGCGGCGACGGTGGCGATGTCGCCATTGCCTTCGATCCAGAAGCCGGCGACCGGCTTGCCGGTCTTGGCAATGCCCTCGACGATGCGCTGCGTCCAGCCCGGCTCGATGCCGATGACGATACAGGCGGCGACGTTCGGGTTCGCACCGGTGCCGATCATGGTGCGGAAATGCAGGTCGAGGTCGGCGCCGAATTGCAGACGCCCGTAGGCGTGCGGCAGCGCGATGGTTCCCTTGATGTTGTTGGCGACGGCCTCGCAGGCCGCGTTGGAGATGTCGTCGACCGGGAGGATCGCGACGTAGTTGCGCACGCCGACGCGGCCATTCTCGCGGCGGTATGCCCAGATCTTGCGGTTCGCTTGGGTCATCGGTGGCTTCCTACCAGCGCTTGGTCTTGAGGTTGTGGACATGCACGTGCTCGCCACGCGCGATCGGCGCGACGATCTTGCCGATGTCCTGTCCGTACTTGATGACGGTGTCGCCGACTTTGAGGTCGACCAGTGCCACCTTGTGGCCGATGGGCACATCGTGGCGCACCGTCAGCCGAAAGTCGGAGTTGTCCTCCGTGATGACGCACAGCATGTCGGTGCCGGCCTTGAGGTTTTCGACCACGACCACGCCGACGTTGTCTTGGCGATCGTGCACGAGCAGTTGTGGAACGCTCACTCCTCGACTCCTGGATTCGCTTGCGGATTGCAAGTCTTATATAAGATACTAAACACATGACACCTGTGGCCGCAAGCGGCGCGCTACCATCGGCGTCCCCCAGCGAGACCCCGCCGAAGATGGACAACGCGCCGCAGTATCGCCCGCTTTACAGCCAAGTCTACGAGACCCTGATCAAGCGTATCGCCGGCGGCGAGTGGAAGCCCGGCCAGGCCCTGCCGAGCGAGCAAGCACTCGCGGCGCAGCTCGGTGTCAGTCAGGGCACGGTGCGCAAGGCGCTCGACGCGCTCGCCCTCGACAAGGTGATCGACCGTCGTCAGGGCAAGGGCACCTACGTCGCCGAACTCACCCAGGAACGCTCGCTGTTCCGCTTCTTCCGCCTCACCCGTCCCGACGGCCAGCGCGCCGTGCCGACCAGCGGCGACGAAGCCGTCCGCCAGCGCCGCATCCGTACCCACGAGGCGCGGGCGCTCGAGCTGCCGGAGACCGCCGAGGTGTTCGAGATCGTCCGTACTCGTTTCGTCGATGAGCACCCGATCGCCATCGAGCGCATCGTCCTGCCCGAACTGTATTTCCCCGGGCTCGACCGGCATTCGCCGCTGCCGAACGCGTTGTATGCGCTCTACCAGCGCGAGTACGGTGTCAATATCGTCTCGACCAACGAAAAGCTGCGGGCGGACGTCGCGCGGCGCGATGACGCCCGCCGGCTCAATGTCCCCCTCGGCACGCCGCTGTTGCAGGTGGAGCGGGTGGCGCTGTCGGTCGACGGCAAGCGTGTCGAGTGGCGTCTCAGCCGTTGCGACACGAGTACGCTCGTCTACGACGTCACCTTCACATGAAGCGGGTGCTGTGCGTCGGCCATGCCGTGCACGATTTCATCTTCCGCACGCCACGGCTGCCGCAGGGCGCCGAAAAACATCGCGCCACCGGGTTTTCGGAAGTCGGTGGCGGCCCGGCGGCGACGGCCGCAGTGGCCATCGCCCGGCTCGGCGGCGCCGCCAGGCTGGTCGCCCGCGTGGGCGACGACTCGATCGCCGACAGCATCCGGCGTGAACTTGAAGGTCATGGCGTCGATTGCCGTCACCTGCGCCGGTACGCGGGACATCGATCCTCGGTATCCGCGGTATTCGTCGACGATGCCGGCGAGCGCCTGATCGTCAATCACACCGACGCCGCGCTGCCGGCGGATTCCGCCTGGCTGGATACCGAAGTAACACTCGATGACGTGCATGCCGTGCTGGCGGACACGCGTTGGCCGGCCGGCGCGGAGTGCCTGCTGCGTCGTGCGCGACAGGCCGGTTTGCCGGCGGTGCTCGATGCCGATGTGCCGGTGCCGCAAGCGGGTGGCTTGCTGGCCGCGGCCACGCACGTCGCTTTCTCGGCGGCCGGGTTGCGCGACTTCAGCGGTGCTGACAACACCGAGGCGGCGCTGGGCGCCGCGCTGCAGCAGTACGCCGTGCAGACGCGGCAGTGGTGCTGCGTGACGCTGGGCGGCGCAGGCGTGCTCGTTGCCGACGGGCGCGAATGCCATGGCGCGCATGGGCAGGCAGGCCATCAGGCGTCGTCCGGGCCAACCACAGCCCTGCAGCGCATGCCCGCGTTCGCCGTGACGCCGGTCGATACGCTGGGTGCGGGCGATGTCTGGCACGGCGCCTTCGCGTTGGCGCTCGCCGAGGGCGAAGACGAAACCGCGGCGGTCCGCGCGGCGTCCGCTGCCGCGGCGATCAAGGTGACCCGTCATGGCGGGCGGGCCGGCGCACCGACCCGCGCCGAGCGCGATGCGCTCTTGCAACACGAATCTATGCTCGCGGCGCGGGCTGTACTGGAGAAACGATGAGTCTTTCGGCTGGAAAATACTGGGGCATGCGGCGTATGGCCGATGCCGACGGTCGCTTCAAGATGACGGCGGTGGATCAGCGTCCGCCGATCAAGAACCCGATCAAGGCGAAGCGCGGTACCGCCGAAGCACCTTGGGAGGATGTCGCCGGCTTCAAGGAAATGCTCATCGAGGAGTTGCAGGCGGAGTCATCGGCCATGCTGCTTGATCCGCACTACGCGTATCCGCGCGGCATCACGCGACTGCAAGCCTCGCGCGGCCTGATCGTCACGCTGGAGGACTCGATCTTCCGCGATACGCCGGGTGGTCGTCTGTCGGCCACGATCGACGACTGGTCGGTGGAGAAGATCAAGCGCCTTGGCGGGGATGCCGTGAAGGTGCTGGCCTGGTATCGCCCGGATGCAGATCCCGAAGTGTGCCTTGCACAGCAGGCGTTCACGCAGCGTATCGGCGAGCAATGCCGCCGGTTTGACATCCCGTTCGTATTCGAGTTGCTCGTCTATCCGCTGCCTGCGGATCGCGAGCAGACCAGCGATTACATCGAGATGAAGAGCAAACATCCGCAGCGGGTGCTCGACAGCGTACGCGCCTTCGCCGACCCGAAGTTCGGCATCGATCTCTTCAAGCTCGAGAGTCCGCTTGCCGCGGCCGACGTGCCCGGCGTCGGTGCGCCCGGATGGGAAGCGGCACAAGGCTGGTTCGATGCGCTCGGTGCTGCCGCCGGCCGCCCGTGGGTGATGCTTTCGGCCGGCGCTGGCATGGAAGAGTTCCGCCGTATCCTGACCCACGCCTATCGTGCCGGCGCGTCGGGCTATCTCGCCGGTCGCGCCATCTGGTCGAAGGCTTTCGAGCAGTTCCCCGACTGGGAAGCGATCCGCAGCGGTCTGCGGGGTGAGGCGCGCGACTACATGCGTTCACTCAATACGCTGACGGACACGGCAGCCCTGCCGTGGAGCCGGCACGATTTCTATGGGCAGGGCGGAGCGCGAGTCGAACCCGCCGATGCCAGCTTCCGACATGTCTATCCGGGCTTTGGAGACTGAACCCATGTTGACCTATGGTGTCGCGGCATTGGCGCGACCGACTTTCGACGTCCCGTTCGCCGAGCAGATGAAGGACCGGGCGTTTGCCGCGCTCGAAGCGGCGGGCATCCGCACGGTGGGTCCGCGTACCCTGCTGTTCGATCGCGACGCCGCCGAGCGGGCGATCGCCGAGATCGCGGCGGCCGGACCGATCGATCTGCTGCTGATCCTGCAGATCACTTTCACCGATGCGACCATGACGGTGAAGCTCGCCCGCGAGGCGAGCACACCGCTTGCGGTCTGGGCCGTGCCCGAGCCGCGCATCGGCGGTCGCCTGCGGCTCAACGCCTACTGCGGACTCAATCTTGCGGCGCATGCACTCGGCCGTGCCGGTGTCGCCCATGGTTCGCTCTACGCTGATCCTGCGGCCCCGGGTCTTGCCGACAGCCTGCGCGCGCTGGCGCGCCGCTACACGCTGCCCGCCACGAGCAACGAAGCGGTGATCGGCCCCGGCAGCGCTGGCGCCGTGCCAGCTGCCGTGGCCACCGCAGTGGACAGCACCGCCGAGCGTGCCGCCGACGCGGTGCTCGGCGCGCTCGCCGATTCAAAGATCACCGTGGTCGGCAAGCATCCGGACGGCTTCGACACCTGCGAGTTCGACCCCGAACTGCTGGCGCGGCTCGCGGGCATCAAGGTGGGCCATATCACGCTCGACGAACTTTTCCAGCGTGCGCGCGCCACCGATGCCACGCGGGTAGCCGCGGTTCGCGAGACCGCCGCAGCGCAGGTCGCCGGGCTCGGCGAGGTCGACGCCGAGCAACTCGATCGCTCGTTCCGCGTGTTTTGCGCCCTCGAGGACGTGCAGCGCGACACCGGTGCCCGCGGCCTTGCCGTGCGCTGCTGGCCGGAGATGTTCACCGAGTACGGCTGCGCCGCCTGCGGTCCGATGGCGATGATGAACCAGAAGCAGGTGCCCTCGGCCTGCGAGGCGGACGTCAACGGTTCGGTCACGCAACTCATCCTGCAGCAACTCGCCGGCGAGCCGGCATGGATGGCGGATCTCGTCGACATCACGCCGGTCGACGATACCGCGGTGCTGTGGCACTGCGGCCTCGCGCCGCTCTCGATGTGCGATCCGCAGTTCACGCCCGAGGCCACCATCCACACCAATCGGCGCATGCCGCTGCTGCACCAGTTCCCGATCAAGCCGGGTCGGATCACGCTCGCGCGCCTCTCCCGCTCACGCAATTCATTGAAGCTGGTGCTTGCCGGCGCCGAGGTGCTGCGCGCGCCGATGGCCTTCACCGGCTGCTCGGGAACCGTACGCTTCGACCGCCAGGCAGGTGAGGTCAGCGAGCGCATCCTCGGCGAAGCGCTGGAGCATCACTTCGCGCTGGCCTATGGCGACCATCGCGCAGCACTGCGCGCACTTGCTGCACGCTGGCAGATCCCGGTGCTCGAGCTCGCATGACGTCGCTGCTCGACCCGCAGTCACCCAACTGGGGGCGGATCCCGCCCGCCTGCGTCACCGGCGAAGCCACGCTCGTCGAGCATGTCCTGCAGCTGCCGACCACGCTCGGCGTATTGCGCTTGTCGCTGCATGACTTCGGTCTGCGTCTACGCAGTGCGACGGAGGTGCGCGATTACGGGATCCTGCTCGAGACGCCGCAGCCTCTGGCGTGCTCGCTGGTCCGGGAGGGCAGCGGCGAGTCTGCGCAGTCGCGGCTGCAGGCCCGCACGACTAACGGCGAGCTGCTCGAAGTCGAGATCGGTCATCAGCCGTTTTCTTTCACCCTGCGCTGCGCGGGACGTTTCGTGCAGGGTTCGCCCAGCGATGGCCATTTCGTGCGGCGTTTCCGCTTGCCGCCGCTCGCCCGCCACGACGAGCGCTGGTTGCTCTGCCTCGAGCTCGGACCGGCGACGCCGGTCTATGGACTCGGCGAGAAGTCCGGTCGTCTCGACAAGCGCGGTCAACTGCTGCGCTCCTACAACCGCGATGCGCTCGGACTCAATGCCGAGTGGAGCTACAAGAACGCGCCGTTCGCCTGGAGCCCGGAAGGCTGGGGTGCGTTCGTCCATACGCCGGCGCCCGTGACCCATGGCGTGGGTTATGGCCCATGGTCGCAGCGAGCGTACGTGCTCGCCATCGAGGACCCGTCGCTCGATCTTTGCGTGTTCACCGGCAGCGACGGCCCTGCCCAGCTTGCCCAGTACACCGCATTGACGGGTCGCGCGCCGGTGCCGCCTGCCTGGAGTCTCGGCGTCATTCTTTCCAAGGCCTACTACAAGGATGCCGAAGAGATTCTCGCCGTCGCGCGCGAAGTGCGTCGGCGTCGCATGCCCTGCGAGATCATCACTTTTGATGGCCGCGCCTGGCAGGACACCGATACGCGCTTCGCTTTCGAATGGTGTCCGAAGCGTTACCCCGATCCGAAGCCCACTGTCGATGCCTTGCGGGCGATGGGGTTTCGCATCTGCGTCTGGGAATACCCGCTGGTGTCGGTCCGCAATCCGCTGTTCGCCGAGCTCGCCGCCAAAGGCTGGCTGTTGCGCGACGCGCGCACGGGCGAGGCCTACCGCTACGCCTGGGATCCGGAGCCCTTCGGCGCCGTACTCACGCAGCTGCCGGAGTCGGGCATCGTCGACTTCACGCATCCCGAGGCCTACGCCTGGTGGCGTGACCAGCACCGTGCCCTCTTCGAACTCGGTATCGACATGATCAAGGCCGACTTCGGCGAGCAGATCGAGGAGCACATGCTGGCGAGTGATGGCTCGCGCGGCGACCAGTTGCACAACATCTACGCGCTGCTCTACAACCGCTGCGTCTACGAGGCTGCGGAGAAATTCGCCCGCGATGGCGCGTTCCTCTTCAGCCGCGCCGGCTGGTCGGGTTCACAGCGCTATCCCTCGCAATGGGGCGGTGACCCGCAGGCAGATTGGGGCGGACTGGCCGGCAATTTGCGCAGCGGCCTGTCCTGGGGTCTCACCGGCGCTCCCTTCTACGCCACCGATGTTGGCGGCTTCTACGGCGATCGGCGTGATCCGGTGCTCTACGTGCGCTGGCTGCAGGCGGCGATCTTCTCCGCGCACTTGCGTCTGCACGGCATCGGGCCGCGCGAACCCTGGAGCTATGGCGCCGAGGCCGAGCAACTCGCCATGCAGGCGCTGGCGCTGCGTGGTCGGCTGCTGCCCTATCTGCAGGATGTGGTCGCCGCTGCGGCGCGTACCGGACTGCCGGTGCAGCGGCCGATGGTGCTTGCCTGTCCGCAGGATCCGGCGAGCTGGGCGTTCGAAGACCAATTCTTTGTCGGCGAGCGGCTGCTGGTCGCGCCCTGCCTCGAGCCATCCGGGCGAGTGAGCGTTTATTTGCCCGCCGGCGACTGGGTCTGGCTCGGTACCACCGAGCGCATCGAGGGCGGGCGGGTACAAGCACTGCACCTGCCGCTTGGCCGGATCGCCGCCTTCACTCGGCCGGGCGACGAGCTGCTCGCGCCCGAGACAACCTAGTCCCATGTCTTATATAAGGGTTGTAAGACATAGGTAAGGTCTGCTAGCGTCATGTTGCCATTCCCGGCCCATGTTGCGCCGGTACGACAAAAAGGGGACTCAACGATGTCGATGACCAAGAAGATCGTCGCAAGAACCGTCGCTGCAGCCTGCGCGGCCATGATCCCGCTCTCAGCACTGGCCCAGGATTCCTCGGGCGAGGGCCGTCTCGACGAAATCGTCGTCACCGCCCAGAAGCGCGAGCAGCGGCTGCAGGATGTACCGATCGCGGTGTCCGTGGTCAGCGGTGCCATCGCCGAGTCGAGCGGCGGCTTCAACGTCGAGGCGCTGCGCAGCCTCGTACCCTCGCTCAACATCCGCAAGACCAACACCTCGCTCAACCAGTCGCTGTTCCTGCGCGGCGTCGGCACCATCAACTTCGCGATCGCCGCCCAGCCGAGCGTGGCCACCGTGCTCGACGGCGTGGTGCTGTCCTCCGCGGGTGAGGCGTTCGGCGACCTCTACGACATCGAGCGCGTCGAGGTGCTGCGCGGCCCGCAGGGCACGCTGTTCGGCAAGAATGCCTCCGCGGGCGTGGTGAACATCGTCTCCAAGCGGCCCGGCGATACCTCGGCCGGCTATGTGGATTTCGGCTGGTACCAGGACAACGAACTGCGTATCAAGGGCGCAATCGACATGCCGGTGTCCGATACCGTGCGCTCGCGGACCACGGTCACCTGGGGCAAGTTCGACGGCTATATCAGCAACGTCTCGAGCAGCGCCGCGGGCGGCGATCTCAACGGCTACGACCGCAAGGGCGTGCGGACGGTATGGGAGTTCGGCAACGACGGAAATCTCTGGACATTCGCTGGCGACTACCGCAAGTCCGACGACAACTGCTGCGTCGAGGTCATCGGCACCGCGCCCACCGGCGCGAACGCGGCGGCTTACGCCGCGATCTATAGCGGCGTGACCTTCGCCGGCGATGACACCCGGCAGGTGAAGCAGGATCTGCAGATGCGTTCCACCGAAGAGGCCTGGGGCCTCTCGCTGACCGGCGATATCGACACCGCCGCCGGCCGCCTGACCTCGATCACCGCCTATCGCACCTGGGATGCGACCGAGTATCGCGAGGGTGACTGGATCGACGTCGCTGCGCCGTACGTGGGCAATGCCTTCGCGCAGTTGCATGACTTCGGCCCGCAGACCACCAAGACCTTTTCGCAGGAACTGCGGATCGCTTCGAAGGGCGGCGAGACCGTCGACTACGTCGCCGGCCTCTACTACTCGAAGACCGACTCGGAGCGCTTCTTCCAGCGTAACATTTTCAACTGTACGGCCAGCACTCTCGCGGTGGATGCCACCGGGCAGCGCCCCTGCCGAGCGGGCGCCTCGACCTACGTCAGCACGTTCTCGAATGCCACCTTCGGCGCGGACTTCAAAAATCTCGCGGCCTTCGTCGACGGCACCTGGAACGTATCGGACAGCTTCCGCCTGCTCGCCGGCCTGCGCTGGACCGAGGACAAGCTGAACTACTTCCACAACCGCGTGCCGACGCCGTTCGCCGGCCAGCCTGGCATCCGCACCGATCTGTCCGGCTTTACCGGCAGCAATACGTCCGACAACGTCTCGGGCCGTGCGGTCGCGCAGTTCGACCTGAATGACGATGTGATGCTGTACGCGTCTTACGCCCGCGGCTACAAGGGCCCGGCGTACAACGTGTTCTTCAACATGACTGTCAACAACACGCCGGTCATCGAAGCGGAAACGGCCGACTCCTACGAGGCGGGGCTGAAGAGCACGCTGCTAGATGGACGCATGCTGCTCAATGCCGCGGTGTTCAGCGCCAAGTACGACGACTTCCAGGCCAACAACTTCCTCTTCCTCAACGGTACGCTGATCACCACCCTGACCAACGCCGGCAAGGTGTCCTCGAAGGGCTTCGAACTCGACGTGCAGGCGCGGCCGACGGACATGCTGTCGATCGCCGCGGGTGTTTCCTACACCGACGCCAAGGTCGACAACTTCTTCACGCCGCCGGGCCAGACGTCGACGGTACGTGCCGGGACCAAGCTGCCGCTGGCGCCGGAGTGGAAGGGATCGATGTCCGCCGAGTTGCGTATTCCGGTCGGCAACTACACGCTGACGCCCAACGTGCTCGTGGCGTACCAGGACGACAGCTTCTCCGACCTCAACGAGCCGGCGGCGCTGCGTATTCCCGGTTACACCACGGTCGACCTTTCGCTGGCCCTCACCGACGCCGACGAGCGGTTCCGGGTGGCGCTGGTGGGCCGCAACCTGACCGATGAGACCTACACTGCGCTGCGCACGGCTGGTGGTCCGGGCGGCTCGCCGCGGCTGCAGATTCCGCGCGACGCCGACCGCTACTTCGGCATTCAGGCGCGCTTCAACTTCGGAGCGAAGTAATATCGGGCCGTGTTGACCCGGCCTGTTGCCAACGCGCTTCGCGCACTCGAAACAGTGAACGCCCCCATCGCAAGGTGGGGGCTTTCCTTTTCGGCGGCACTGCTGGCGATGATGCTGGCGGTGGCGCTCGCGCAGATCCTCTCCCGCGCGCTCTTCAACCACACGCTCGACTGGGCCGAAGAGACCGCGCGCATGGCGCTGGTCTGGTCGGCGCTGCTGGCGGCGCCCATGGGTTACCGCGCCGCCGGACATGTCGCGATCACGGCCTTCATCGAGGGCCTACCGCCGCGTGTGCTGTACGTGACGGGCGTGGTCGTGAACCTGCTGGTTGGCTGGATCTGCCTCGAGTTCCTGCTCGAGAGCATCGCCTTCGTCGCGCGTGGCGATACCATCGTCTCGACGGGGCTTGGCATCCGCATGTCCTTCATCTACGCGATGGTGCCCTTGTCGCTGGCGGCGTTGCTGCTTGTCTCGATCGAGGCGTGCCTGCGCTTGCTGCGTGCGCTCATCAGCGGCGAGCGTGAACTGCTCGTCGGCGTTGTCCCCGTGATGCACGAAGACAAGGACGTCTGAGCGGTGTCGGCCGCGTTTTTCTGGATACTCGTCCTGCTCATGGCCTTCGGCACGCCGGTGGTTTTCGCGCTGCTGCTCGGCCCTGGACTCAGCCTGCTCCTCGACGGCGAGACGCGTTACTTCCCGGCGCTGCTCGCCCGCTTCTACAACGGCATCGACAGCTTCCCGCTGCTCGCCGTGCCGTTCTTCATCCTCGCCGGCGAGATCATGAATGCCGGTGGCATCACCGCGTCGATCGTGCGCTTCGCGCAGTCATTGGTTGGCCATGTGCGCGGTGGTCTCGCGCAGGTCAACGTACTCTCCTCAATGATTTTCGCCGGCATCTCCGGCTCTGCGGTGGCGGATGCCTCGGCGATCGGCAAGATGCTGATCCCCGCCATGGAGCGCGAGGGCTATCCGCGGCCCTTCGCCTCGGCGGTGACCGCCGCCGCTGCGGTGATCGGGCCGGTGATCCCGCCGTCGGGAATCATGGTGCTGTACGGCTTCGTGATGAACGTCTCGGTCGGTGCGTTGTTCGCAGCCGGTGTGGTGCCCGGCATCCTCATCGGTCTCGGCCTCATGGGCATGATCCGGTTGCTCGCCAAGCGCTACAAGCTGCCGCTGGCGAAACCGCGCGCGACCTGGAGCGAACGCGCCTCGGCATTCCGCAGCGCATGGCTCGCCATGCTGCTGCCGGTGATCCTGCTCGGCGGCATGCTGAGCGGTGTCTTCACCGCCACCGAGGCCGCTTCGGTGGCCGTTGCCTACGCTCTGTTCGTCACCCTGTTCGTCACCCGCAACGTCGATCGCAAGGGCCTCACCGCCATCTTCAAGGCGACGGCGTTGCAGTCCGGCGTGATTCTGCTGCTCGTGGGCGCCGCGGTCACGCTTGGCTGGCTGGTCACCGTTTCCGGTCTTGCCAAGGGCATCGCCGACGCGATGCTGCAGATCACCGACCACGTGCCGACCCTGCTGTTCCTCGTCAACCTGCTGCTCTTTCTCGTGGGCATGTTTCTCGATGCCGGACCGGCGATCCTGATTCTCGGACCCATCCTTTCGCCGGTGTTCATCGGTCTCGGCGTCGACCCGGTGCATTTCGCCATCATCATGTGCGTCAACCTGACCGTTGGTCTCGCCACACCGCCGATGGGGCTGCTGCTGTTCGTCACGGCGTCGGTCGCGAGGGAAAGCGTCGAGAACATCGTGCGCGCGCTGCTGCCTTTCCTCGCCGTGGAGATTCTGGTGATCTTCGTGATCACCTACTTCCCCTCGCTGGTACTGACGCTGCCGCGCCTGCTCGGGCTGATGTGAACGGAAGGCCATGACCGCGAGGTTGCGAAATGTCCTGCTGGTGCTCGTCACGCTGGTCTGCGCAGCCGGTATCCTCGGCTCGCGGGCCGAGCAGGCGGAGTTGACGATCCGCGTCGCTTTCCTTGCTTCGCAGGACGACGAGGACTACATCGGCGCCGCAGCCTTCCGTGACTCGCTCGTGCGCCAACTCGGCAAGCGCGTGGACGTGCAGATCTATCCCTCCGGACAGTTCTGCGGCAACGAACGCGAGTGCATGGAGGCGCTGCAGAGCGGCATCCTCGAGGTTCACCAGACGACCGTCGGGGGACTCGCCGGCCTCTACGGCGCGGCGCAGGTACTCGATTTGCCCTATCTCTTTGCCGACGACCGGATCGCGGAATGCGTGATGGACGGCCCTGTACCGCGTGCAATGGGCGAGGCGATTTTGCGCGAGGGCCTAGGCCTCAAGCTCATGGCCGTAGGCAACACCGGCGGTTGGCGCAGCTTTGCGATGGTGGACCGCCGCATCTCCCACGTCGCCGATCTGCAGGGCCTGCGGATTCGCACGCTGCCCTCGGCGCTCGAGCAGGAGATGGTGCGAGAACTTGGTGCCAGCCCGATGGCATTGCCGTTTTCCGAGATCTACACGGCGCTGGGCGCCGGCATGCTGGCCGGCACCAAAAACAGCATCCAGGACGTGATGGGGATGAAGTTCGACGATCATATCCGTCACGTGTTCATCGATCGCCACAGCTATATGGCCGCCATCTGGTGGTACTCCGCCAAGGCCTGGGATCGCCTGCCCGCCGATGTACAGGCTGCGGTGACCGTGGCATTTCGCGATCTCGCTGCTGCAACCCGTCGTGCCGCGAAGGAACGCGAGGCGCCTGCGCTCAAGCGCTTCATCGCCGAGGGCGGCACGGTCGACTACCTGACGGCGTCACAGCGCGCCGAGTTTCGCGCCGCGACGGCGCCGCTCCGTGACTGGTATGCGTCGAAGTATCCGGGCGACTGGCTGCAGCGTGTCGACGCAGCGGTTGCCGAATGCGAGCAGGGAGGTGCTCAATGAAAATACTTTTTGTCGATGCCGGAAATTATTGTCGATCACCAGCCGCCGAGATCGTCGCGCGTTCGCTGGCCACACGACTCGGTGCTTCGGGCTGGATATTCAGTTCCGCCGGACTCAAGGACAAGCATGTCGGCGACACCGCCGACCCCCGCTCGATCGAGGCCTGTGCGGCGCGTGGCTATGACCTCGCGGCGTTTCGCTGTCGTCAGATCACCGACGAGGATTTCCGCGACAGCGATGTGATCCTCGCCATGGACCGCGACAATGCTGCGCAGCTCGAGGCGCGCCGACCGCAGGGCTCTTCGGTGCCGATCCGGCTGTTCCTCGGCGATACCGAAGTCCCCGATCCCTACTATGGCGCGGCGGACGGCTTCGATCTGATGATGACCCAGATAGAGGCCGGGGTTCGGCAGCTGCTCGCCGCCGGGAAACCCGTCCAGTCCTGAAATTGGCCTAAGTCTTTGCATTCGAGGGGGTGATTCCCGAGCGATTTGGTGTGACTATCCGGCGATTCGACCGAGCCTGCCCGCCAGCGCAACCCGCACGCTCCATTGCAAACGCCCAGAGACCCTGCCGATTGGTCCGCCCTGCAGGCGCTGCTCGACGAGGCGCTGGCCCTCCCCGTGGCTCAGCGCGGCAGCTGGCTCGAGTCGCTGCCGCCGAGGCATGAGCTCCTCCGCGAACCCTTGCGCCGTCTTCTCGAGGTGCAGGCGGGTCTCGCTACCCGACCCTTCGTCGACGATCTCGACTCCGCTACGCTTGGTCTGACTCCCCCCGCCTCGGTGCTGATCGGCGATCTCGTCGGTCCATACCGGCTGCTACAACAGCTTGGTGACGGCGGTATGGGATCGGTCTGGCTCGCAGAGCGCGCCGACGGCTCCATCAAGCGCAAGGTTGCGCTGAAACTGCCGCGGATGGTGTGGGCTCGCGACCTTGCGAGTCGCATGGCACGCGAGCGTGACATCCTGGGTTCGCTCGAACACCCGCAGATCGCGCGACTCTACGACGCGGGCGTCGACCAGCTCGGCCGCCCCTTCCTTGCACTCGAGTACGTAGAGGGTCGGCGCATCGACCACTACTGCGATGAGCAGCGTTTCGGTGTGACGCAACGTATTCGCCTCTTTCTGCAAGTGCTCGAGGCGGTGCAGTACGCGCACATCAATCTGGTGCTGCACCGCGACCTGAAGCCTGCCAACGTGCTCGTGAACCAGCGTGGCGAAATCCGTCTGCTCGACTTCGGTATCGCGAAACTGCTCGACGACGATACCGTGATCCGTCCCGCTGACGCGCATTCGCGAACGCTTTCACGGGCAATGACGCCGCGCTACGCGAGTCCGGAGCAGGTGCAGGGACTACGGCTGTCGCTGGCCTCCGACGTCTACTCGCTGGGGGTGATGCTCTACGAAATGCTGGTCGGGCATCCGCCATACGTCACCACCAACGGCTCGCGCGCCGAATTCGAGATTGCGATCGTCGAAGGTCATCTGCGCACGCCGAGTCGCGCCAGCGTCGACCCCGCCGCGGCGGGCAGCCGGCAGAGCACACCGAGCCGACTTGCGCGGACGCTGCGCGGCGAACTCGATGCCGTGCTGCTCAAGGCGCTTGCGCGTAACCCGGCTGATCGCTACCCCTCCGCCGAGGCGCTGCGCACCGAACTACTGCGCTGGCTCGAGGGGCATCCGGTTCGCGCCAAACGGCCCTCGCGCCTGCTGGCCGCGCGCAAGTTCGTCATGCGCAACGCGTGGACCGTCGCGCTGTGCAGCGCAGCCGTCACCGCCGTCTGCACCGCCGCCTTCATCGCCACGCTCCATGCACGCGAGGCGCGCATCGAGTCGCGCCGCGCCGCTGCCACCCGCGACTTCCTCCTCAGCCTTTTCGAAAACGCCAACCCCGAGCTGCA
>CAZIRD010000021.1:0-30741 GCA_964541625.1 uncultured Acidibacter sp. | reverse complement strand
CAAATGCGTGTATGTACACCGGATCAACACCGGTCTGCTCGAGCAGATAGAGCAACATCAACGCGATCGGCACCGATTCGATGAAATTTCCGTGGGCGCAGACGCGACAGCATCGCCATTTGCGCACGTGACTCGACCTGGAACACGCCGACTAAATCGGCGCGGCACAGCATGTCATAGACACGCGGATCCTCAGGCGGCACCGAGGCCAGAGTGATCTGCGTATCGCCCCGCGCAAGTCTCCATTGCGAGGCGAGGTCGAGCGCCCGACGTATCGCCGTCAGCATGCCGAGCGCGAGCAGGTCGACCTTGAGCAACCCGAGCGCATCGAGGTCATCTTTGTCCCATTGGATGACCGTGCGATCGGTCATGCTCGCATTCTCGACCGGCACAAGTTCCTCGAGCAGATCGCGTGCGATCACGAACCCACCGACGTGCTGCGAAAGATGTCGTGGAAATCCGAGCAATTGCGGCGCGAGCTCGAGCAACAAAGAAAGCCGACGTCGCAGCACCGGATCGTGGGTGTCGAGGCCCGTCTCGTCGAGCCTCTCGAGAAACGGTGCAAGGGCGCTCTCGTGCACCGGTCCATCGTGCTCACAAGACGCCTTGTGGCCGATACTGCGGTCCGAGCGACTCACTGCCGAGGCAATTCTTTCGACGGCGGGCAACGGAAACCCCAAGGCCTTGGCGAGATCGCGTAACACGCTGCGCGGTCGGTAGCAAATGACCGTCGCAGCGAGCGCGGCACGATGCCGACCGTATTTTTGATAAACGTACTGGATGACCTCTTCGCGACGCTTATGCTCGAAATCGACGTCGATATCGGGCGGCTCGTTGCGCTCTCGCGAAATGAAACGCTCGAACAGCATCGACATGCGAGAGGGGTCGACCTCGGTGATACCGAGGCAATAACAGACCGCAGAGTTGGCGGCCGAGCCGCGGCCCTGACAAAGAATTCCGCGACTACGCGCGAACTCGACGATATCGTGCACGGTCAGGAAATGCGGTTCGTAGGCGAGTTCGCTGATCAACGCGAGTTCGTGCTCGACGAGCGTTCGCACGTAGGCCGGCATGACATCACGCGTTGCGCTGCCGCCCCAGCGACGCTCTGCTCCGCGCTCGACGAGCGTGCGTAACCAGGACACCAGAGTATGCGTTTCAGGGACGATTTCGCGCGGATACTCGTAACGCAGTTCATCGAGCGAGAAGCGACAACGCGCCGCGATGACGAGCGTTTCGGCGAGCAGCGCAGGCGGATAGAGCCGCGCGAGGCGGTGACGCTCACGCAGATGTCGCTTGCCGCAGGGCAGCAACTCGAGTCCTGCGGCATCGACCGTGGTGTTGAGGCGAATCGCCGTCAGCGCATCGTGCAGTCGACGCCGCGCGCGATCGCCACCACGAG
Organism: uncultured Acidibacter sp.; assembly: GCA_964541625.1. Classification (GTDB taxonomy): domain Bacteria; phylum Pseudomonadota; class Gammaproteobacteria; order Steroidobacterales; family Steroidobacteraceae; genus UBA964. The sequence goes on along the minus strand of CAZIRD010000021.1, from coordinate 29,339 downwards.
CTCGATCTCGTGGTGGAAGTTACCGGTCTGCGGCGGATACGGGATGACGACCCCATCCGGCACCACGGCATCCGCCGGCTTCTGGAACATGAACGGCGGATCGCGCGTCAGACACTTCGCGGGGCGTCGGACATTCGCGGAAGATGCGCGCTGTGCAGGTGGCGCATCGAGACGGATCGAGGCTCGGCAGAATGGCGGCGATGGCTGCGCCCTTGCTCTCATGCAGCGCGTCTTCGCCGATCGCTTCCGTGACGCCGATCTGCGCCAACCGCTCGACCTCGCTCGGCAGTCGGGTCGTGATGTGCAGGCGCCCGCCGCGTGCCCGGCGCCGCGCCGCTTCATCCTCGAGAGCCTCGGCGGCGGTGACATCTAGATCGCCGATGCCGCGCATCACCATCAGCATGTGCGGCTGGTCCGGTCGGGTGATCTCTATCTGCTGCAGGCGCTCGCGCAGGTGTCCGGCGGCGCCGAAGTAGAGCGGCCCGTTGATGCGCACCATCACCAGTTGAGGGCACTCAGGCAACTGGTTCGCTTCGGCGTTTCGGAAGATGCGACCGGGCGTCGCTGGATCCGGCGCGCCGATCCCGACATAGGGCTTAGTGGTCCAGCGGATGAACAGCATCAGCGACAGCAACACGCCGATGTAGATCGCGAACTCGAGACCGATCAGCAAGGTCGAGACCAGCGTGATCACGGCGATGCCCATGTCGGACGGGCTGCTCTTCAAAAGACGGCGGTATTCGTCGAAGCGCAGCAGACCGAACGCGCTCAATACGATGACCCCGGCGACAGCGGCGATCGGCACATGCTCGAACAGGGGCGCGAGCCCGAACAGCGCGACGGCGAGGGCCAGAGTGCCGAAGATGGCGGCCATGGGTGTCTGAGCGCCGGCGTCGACGCTCACGGCCGTGCGCGTGAACGATCCGGAGACCGGATACGAGCCGAAGAAACTGCCGACGAAGTTGGAGAGTCCCTGACCGACGAACTCGCGGTTCGGGTCGATGTTCTGGCCGGTCTTGGCGGCGATCGCACGGGCGATGGAAACCGCCTCGAGCAATCCGACCAGCGCCACCGCGAGTGCGGCTTGGGCGAGCGCCCGGATCGTGTCGACCGACAGCGCGGGGATCTCGAAGCCCGGCAGCACGGTGCGCAGCGATCCGATGGTGTCGACCGGATGTCCCCCGTGGGTCGCGAGCACTCCGGCGAGCGTGCCGGCAGCCAATGCGACCAGATAGTACGGCAGACGGGGTCGCCAGAGACGGATGCCGACCGCAACGAGAAGCGTGGTCGAGGTCACCGCGACCGCTACAAGGTCGGCACCACGGACGGCTGCCATGAGACCGGACACGAACGCTCTGAAGTCCTGTGGGCGGGGCATCGGCACACCGAGTGCGAACTGCAGCTGTCCGAGCACGATCAACAACGCGGCGCCCGTGGTGAAACCGACCAACACCGAGGTCGAGGCGAGGTTCGCCAACTGCCCCATGCGCGCGAGTCCGAGCGCCAGTTGGAACACGCCGACCATGAACGCGAGCACGATGGCGGCGGAGATGAACTGCGGGGATCCGGGCTCGAAGACCCCTGACAAGCTGCTGAACACGAGCGCCGAGATCGCCGCCGTGGGCCCCGACACCATCTGCCAGGAGGAGCCGAACACTGCGGCGACGATCGGAGGCAGCAGTGCCGCAAAGAAACCGTACTCGGGCGGCAGACCCGCGATGGCGGCGAACGCCACACCTTGGGGCACCATGACGCTGGTCGTAGTCAGGGCCGCGAAGGCGTCACGCCGCAGGTTGTCGCGGGTCAGCAGAGGTCGCCAGTCGATGCGGATCACAGCAACGCGATCTTCCGCAACAGGCGTGGTACGGACGCGGACATCACGATACGGCGGCGCCCAGCTCCCAGGCGACATGCTTGGTCTGCAGGAACTCTTCGAGGCCCTGCACGCCGTGCAGCCGACCGAGGCCGCTTTCTTTGTAGCCACCGGTCTCGATCTCGGCCGCCAGACGCCCATGCATGTTGATCCACACGGTGCCGGCCTTGATCTGCTGCGCGATGCGCTGCGCGCGCGTGCGGATCGCCGCCAAATCCGAGCCCGCCTGCGGCTCGGTGAGATTCATGGTGCCGGTCCACCCACCGCTCACCATCTTCGGCAGAAACTGCGCCTTCTGCGCGGGCGTGCCGTAATGATCGAGCGCCTCGATGGCGCCCTGCGTGAGCATGGGGCAGAGCTTGAAGGCGAGATTCGAAGACGACCACAATTCCTCGACGGCCGTGCCGAGCACCGTGGGCACACCTTGCCCGCCGAATTCGGTGGGGGCGCGCAGACTCGTCCAGCCGCCCTCGGCGTATTGCTGATAGGCCTCCTTGAACCCGGGCGCACCGATGACACCATCGGGCGTCCAGCGCGCACCCTGCCGATCGCCCGATTTGTAGAGCGGATCGAGCACGTTCTCGGCGAACTTGCCCGCTTCCTCGAGCACCGCATCGGCGATGTCGAGCGAATAGTCGGCGTAGCTGGGGCAAGCCTGCAAACCGGCTTCACCGATCAGCTCGAGCAGGACAAAACGCAAATCCTTGAGGGGCGCGCGATACATGGGTGTCTTCCGAGGCGGGGAACGCTGAGATTTTACCCTGCCAGCGCCGGGACGATGTGTGCGGCGAGAAAATCCACCAACGATTTCACACGCGGATCCTCCGCAAGGCGGGCGGGGTAAACGGCGCAGAGCGGCGGCTGCGGCGGCAAGTCCCACTCGCCCAGGATGCGCTTGAGCTTCTGGGCGGCAAGACCCTGGCGACAGAGGAACTCGGGCAACAGCCCAACGCCGAGCCCCGCCGCCACAGCCGAATGCCGCAGCGCCGGGTCGTTCACGGCCAACTTCGGGCGTAGGGTCATCTCCTCGCGCCGCGACCCCTGCGACAGTCGCAGCACGAAACTGGATCCCGCGGCCTCCGGTGTCAGCACGTCGAGCGCAGCCAGTTGCTGCGGGGTCTGCGGCAAGGTCACCTTGCCGAGATAGACCGGTGAGGCACACAGGATGGAGGGCGGCGCGCCCAGGACCCGCGTCACCCACGCCCCAATATCGGCGCTGCCCGATTGCCACTCGCCGGAGTGAAGGATGACGTCGTGTTCGATCGCGTCGGAGGCCCCGACGTCACCCAGATCCACCTCGAGGGGGATGTCCGGGAACCGCTCCATGAAGCGCGGCACGAGCGGGGCCAGCAGCACCCGGCCATAGGTGCTGTCGGCGAGCACGCGCAGGGGACCGGCGCGTGATTCGGCGAGTTCCGCCGCCCGCTCGCGGACGGTGTCGGCGGCGGCGAGGATGGCTCGGCAATGGGGCAGCAACTGCTCGCCCGCAGGGGTCAGAGAGAGGCGCCGGGTCGTCCGCCGCATCAGCTGCAGACCGAATTCCGCCTCGAGTTCGGCGATCGCCCGACTGACCGCGGCCTTGGGCACTCCGCGCGCCCGAGCGGCGGCCGAAAAGCCATTGAGATCGATGACCTTGGCGAACACCGCCATGTGCGAGGGCGACCAAATTAGCGACATGGGCGAGACTCTGCGGCTCTAAAGGAGCCTCAGTGTCTCACAGGCGAGTCAAAAACGGGAGGCGCGGCTCGACCCTAGACCCTAGGTGAACTTGAGCACGGCAAGCAAAAATGAGGTCGCTGTGACGTACAAGAGGCCCATTCGAGTCGTGATGTCGACCGTCAAGGCCTTCATCTCGCTGCGTACGGTGGCGAACTCGGCGTTCATTTCGCTGCGTAAGGTAGCGAACTCGGCTTTCATCTCGCCTCGAACGGCGGCGAACTCGGTTTTGGTCTCCCGCCGCAAGGCGGCAAACTCGGCCTCGGTAGCCACCTCATGCCGCTCGAGCCGCCCAAGAATCAAGGCGATCTCAGTACGCACCGTAGCGATATCGGCCCGGATGGTGGCGACGTCGGCCTTGCTAGCAGCATGGTTCTTACAAGCCAGCTCGCAAATCTCGCGGGTTTAGAGAATTACCCAAACCCTACCGACGGCGACATCTCGATGCATCATGCATATCCGGTCGTTTCGTACCAATTTGCCAAGGGCGTCCGGGGCCGCCGTAGTCAGTCACGGGCGCACATAGTCGGCACAGTGTTGGTGAATCGTCCGGAGTAGCTCCCCCTGTGTCTTGGTAGGCAACCAGTCACGACGCATCGTCATGACGATCGACCGATAAACATCGCCGCTTGGGTGGGGCAGTGCGATCAGCTGGCCACTCGAGATCTCATGGCTCACCTGATTAACCGACAAGAGCATCGCTCGGTCACTGGCGACCAGCATTGCTCGAGCGGCCATCAGTGAATTGCACTCGATCGGTTCGGCAGGCGGCGCGCTCGGCAATCGAGCCATCAGTGCATCGAACTGCCGACGTAGGGGCGAGTCCGGTCGTGGAGCGATCCACGCGTAGCGCGTCAGCGCCTTGAGCCTTAGCCCGCGGCCAGCCGGTGCTGCCAATGGATGGCCCGCTCGAACAATGATCGCGAGCGGGTCATCAAACAGGTGTTTCTGGATGATGTCGGAGGGCGCGGTGTCGCGATGTGCGCCGATCAGAAAATCCGCTCGCCCAGCCTGCAACTCGCGAAGCAACGTGTCGTAAGGTCCATCTAACAACCGGATGCGATGGTGAGGCGTTCGCGCAGCGAACGCCAAGACGGCTCGGGGAATCAGCGCGCTTCGGGCAAGGGGCATTACGCCGATCACAGTTTCGCCACATTCAGTGCCTTCGACGTTCCTTACCTCGGCACGCGCTTGCTCAATCTCGGCGGTTGCCAGATATACCAGTCGGACGAACCGCTCGGCTTCCCGAGTACACCGGACGCCGTGACTCGTTGCCTCCAGCAAGGTCACGCCAAGCGCGCGCTCAAGTTCCCGAGTCGCATGATGAACGGTCGTGCGAGACAAGCCGCAAGCACGTGCGGCACTGCCGAACCCAAGGTTTTGCGACACGGCAACAATTGCCGACAGTCTGGCAGGCGTCGCCACTCTTAACGGCGCCCCATCTCGACGCTTGCCGGTCGGAGTGAGCCACGTCAGAGCCTCATGCAAATGCGCGAGCGCCCGTTCGACCCGGATAAGCGCCAAACGGCCGGCCTCGCTCAGCGCTACGCCGCGCGCGCTGCGAATCATCAGGCGTGCTCCCATATCTCGCTCGAATTCGGCAATGGCTTGAGTGATTGCCGGCTGCGAAACGTGACTCGCACGAGCGGCAGCGCTGATGCCTTTACCCCGCGCAGCCGCCTGAAAGGCTGCGAGGTGACGTACATTGGGAACGACCAATTTCACTATGCTATTTAATCATGTGTCAGTATTTTCTTATATCTGATGAGGAATATTAATTAGTAGTCAGCGGTGGTGCAGAGACACAATTCATTAGGATTCAGTTCAGGTTATGAGCAGCAATGGGCATCGTTTATACGAACATCCGCCGACCCGAGTCGCACGTCGTAGAGGGTTTTAAAACTCTCGGCGTCGCGACGGTTCATGAAGCGCAGGGCCGAACGGGGTTGCTTGCTCCTTTCATGCGTCCAATCTACCCGGGCGCTCGTGCAGTCGGCACGGCGGTTACCGTGAGCATCGCCCCGTGCGACAACTGGATGATCCACGTCGCCGTCGAGCAGTGCAGGCCGGGGGATATTCTCGTCGTAGCCCCCACGTCCTACTCCGATGCGGGGTATTTCGGCGAACTGCTCGCGTGCTCTCTGATGTCACGAGGTGTTCGCGGACTCATCATCGATGCAGGAGTTCGCGATGTCAGCGAGCTTGCGGCGCTGGGATTCCCGGTATGGTCCAAGACGGTTTCGGCTCAGGGAACGGTCAAAGAGACGCTGGGGAGCGTCAACGTCCCGGTGGTATGCGCCGGTGCAAAAGTCGAGCCCGGCGATATCGTGATTGCCGATGACGATGGGGTCTGCGTGGTTCCTCGCAAAACCGCAGCTCAGATACTCGCGGCCAGTGTGGATCGAGAAGCCAAGGAAGCGATCGTTCGCGAACGGTTGAAGGCGGGCGAGCTCGGTCTCGACATCTACGGCATGCGTGAAAAACTCGCGGCTCGTGGCTTGACCTATGTCGAACAACCGCCGGACGACTGAACCCGTGCTTCGCGCCATTCCAGCAACCCTGATGCGGGGCGGAACCTCAAAGGGGCTGTACTTCAACGCTCGCGACTTACCCCGTGATCCGGCTGCCCGTGATCGCATCCTGCTGGCTGCGATGGGCTCTCCGGATTCGAGGCAAATCGATGGCGTCGGCGGGGCGCATCCCCTGACCAGTAAGGTCGCGGTCATCGGCAAGTCGTCTCGCCCAGAAGCGGACGTCGAGTACCTTTTCCTGCAAGTTTCCGTCGACAAGGCCGAAGTCAGCGATTCGCAGAACTGCGGCAATCTGCTTGCCGGCGTTGGACCATGGGCCATCGAGCAAGGTTTCGTACCTGTCACGGGGCCGATCACGCCGGTTCGGATCTACATGGTCAACACCGCGAGTTTTGCCGTCGTGTACGTACAGACACCCGCCGGGCAGGTCGAATACGAGGGCGACGCTCGTATCGACGGTGTCCCGGGACGCGCCGCGCCCATCAACATCGAATTTTTGGATGTGGCGGGATCCTCCTGCGGAGCCCTGTTCCCAACCGGTAGCGTGGTCGATGTCGTCGACGGCATTCAGATGACCTGCATCGACAACGGTATGCCGGTGGTGATCCTCAAAGCCGCTGACCTCGGCCTAACGGGCACGGAAGACCCGGCAGCAATCGAAGCGAATCGTGCGATATGCGAAAAGATCGAAGCTCTTCGTCTACAGATCGGCCCGCGGATAAATCTTGGCGACGTGACGCGCAAGACCGTTCCCAAGATGTCGCTGATCGCACCGGCCACCCGTGGCGGGACGATCGCGACGCGTACGCTGATCCCTCACCGAGTACATGAAGCTATCGGCGTGCTCGGTGCCGTCAGCGTGGCAACCGCTTGTCTTGCGCCCGGATCCGTGGCTGCGCAGTGCGCTGGAATCCGTCACCCCAACACCCTGCGTAAGCTCGACATCGAGCACCCGACCGGCTTCTTTACCGTCGAAATCGACGCATCGGTGCACGGTGATACGTTTAAAGTCGAACGAGCGATGCTGCTTCGCACCGCCCGAAAACTCATGGCAGGCGAGCTCTTCGTGCCCTCCGTCTGCTGGGACACTCCATGACTGCGCCGCGCGTCGCGCTGATCGGGTTCGGCGAAGTCGGACAGGCCCTCGCTCAAGGGCTTCGCGCCAACATCGTCAGTTCGATCGTCGTCTGGGACAGACTGCTGGTCGATCCAACGAGCGCACCGTCGCGAGCCCTGACGCAAGATGCCTCCCTCACGGCCGCGAAAAGCATGGCCGAAGCCGTACTCGATGCGACGCTGGTCATTTCGGCGGTGACGGCAGGTCAATGTCTGCAGGCCGCGACGGAAGCGAGTCGTTCGATCAGACGCGATTGTACCTACCTCGATTTGAACTCCGTCTCGCCTGCTACGAAGTGTGAGGCCGGCCGAGTCGTGCAACGTACGGGGGCACACTTCGTCGAGGCTGCGGTGATGTCACCCATAGCACCACAAGGGATCGCCTCACCGATTCTTCTCGGTGGCCCGCATGCGGCGGCATGCGCATCGCAGGTTCGCAATCTCGGATTCGTCGGCGTCGACGTATTTTCGCCGACTCTCGGGCGTGCCTCCGCGGCAAAAATGTGTCGCAGCGTGATCATCAAGGGCCTCGAAGCCCTGCTGACTGAATCCCTGCTTGCCGCCCGCCACCACGGTGTCGAAAAATCGGTGCTTCGCTCCCTCGACGATTTGCTTCCGGGTCATGACTGGCCGCTACTTGCTCGCTACATGATCTCCCGCTCATTGTTGCACGGCACACGCCGCGCCGAGGAAATGCGCGAGGTTTCCTCGACCTTACGCCAGGCAAATATCGATCCCCACATGAGCATGGCGACCGTCGAACGGCAGAGCTGGGCAGCGCGACACCGGTCGGCTCTGGGAACGACTGAGTTGGAAGAACTACTTGATGCCGTCAATGATTTGTCTGGAAGGACCGCATGATTATCGACTGCCATGGTCATTACACGACTGCGCCAGCGGCACACCAGCGTTTTCGCGAAGCGCAAATCGAGGGGATCAAGGATCCCTCCGCTAAACCAGCAAAACCCGCGCACATCTCCGATGACGAAATTCGCGAAACGATAGAGACCAACCAACTACGGCTGCAAAAACTGCGGGGCAGCGACCTGACGATCTTCTCGCCCCGCGCCTCCGCAATGGGGCACCACATCGGCAACGAGGCGATATCGCTCGCGTGGACGACTGCTAACAACGATCTGATCAAGCGTGTAGTAGATCTGTACCCCGAAAACTTCGTCGGCGTCTGTCAACTTCCGCAGTCACCCGGTGCGTCGCTCGAAGCGTCAGTGCGCGAACTCGAGCGCTGCGTAATGGAACTCGGCTTCGTCGGCTGTAATCTAAACCCGGACCCGTCGGGTGGGTACTGGCGATCGCCCCCGCTGACCGATCGCTACTGGTATCCGTTCTACGAAAAGATGGTGGAACTCGACGTTCCAGCAATGATTCACGTCTCGGCGTCGTGCAACCCCAACTTCCATGCCACCGGGGCACACTACATCAACGCCGACACTACAGCCTTCATGCAATTCATCGAGGGCGATCTGTTTCGTGACTTCCCCTCGCTGCGCTTCATCATTCCCCATGGCGGCGGCGCGGTGCCGTATCACTGGGGACGCTATCGTGGCCTCGCGGATATGATTAAAAAACCGCCGCTTGCCGAACACGTAATGCGCAACGTGTTCTTCGATACCTGTGTCTATCATCAACCAGGTATCGACCTGCTGGTGCGCGTGATCGACATCGATAACATCCTGTTCGGTTCCGAGATGGTCGGCGCCGTTCGGGGCATTGACCCCCTGACCGGTCACCATTTCGACGATACGCGTCGCTACATCGATGCGTTGTCTCTAACCGAGGACGACAAGCGGCGTATCTTCGAAACCAACGCACGACGAGTGTTCCCACGACTCGACATGCTTCTAACCAAAACCAACGCCTGACTTGAATCGACGCATGAGCAACCGACATCGCATCATTCATCCGGGCAGCCCTGAGTTTGCCGCGACGCCTGCATCGGGTAACTTCACCACGGACGTCGGCTGGTTGCCATTTCACCCCAACCCCTCTAAACCGGCATTCATCCTTCCACCGGGCTCGATCGATACCCACGTACACGTGTTTGGCCCCGGTAATCAGTTCGCGTATGCACCGCAGAGGAAATACACACCTGTAGACGCACCAAAGGAAAAACTTTGGGGCTTGCGAGATCATCTTGGCTTCCACAAAAACGTCATTGTTCAAGCCACCTGCCATGGCTCCGACAATCGTGCACTGGTCGATGCCTTGCGCGATGCCGACGGCAGAGCCCGCGGAATCGCCACCGTTGTCGAAAGCGTGACGGATGCGGAGCTTCATCAACTCGATGAGGCCGGAGTAAGAGGCGTCCGCTTCAATTTCGTCAAGCGCCTTGTCGACACCACACCGCCCGACGTGCTCCGGCGAATCGCCGAGCGCATAGCGCCGCTCGGATGGCATGTCGTGATCTACTTTGAGTCAGCAGATCTGCCGGAGTTGTTTGACTTCTTTGCCAACTTGCCTACGCCTCTTGTGGTCGACCACATGGGACGACCCGATGTCGGCAAGAACGCCAATGGGCCGGAATTCGATCTGTTCGTGCAATTGATGGAAAGAAAAACAGATGTCTGGAGCAAGGTAACCTGCCCTGAACGTCTGACTCAAAGACAATCGCCGGATTACGATGATGTGGTTCCGTTTGCTCGTCGACTCATCGACGAGTTTCCAACCCGTGTCTTGTGGGGCACCGACTGGCCACATCCCAATCTCAAGACGCATATGCCCGACGACGGAAAACTGGTCGACTTCATTCCGCGAATCGCGCCCGATGTCGCTGCGCAGCAACGTCTACTTGTGGAAAACCCGATGGCCCTTTACTGGAATCGATAAACATGGTGAACGATCGTGATTACGACTCGATACCCGGCACGTTCGTCTACGACGGCCGAAGGGCTCAGGTGGGCTACCACCTGAATCAATTTCTCATGTCCCTCAACAAGCCGGCGAATCGCAAGTCGTTCCACGACGGCGAGAGGGCCTACCTGGATCGATTCCCCTTAAGTGAGGAGCAAAAGCAATCGGTACTCGATCGCAACTACACGCAGTTGCTCGAACTCGGCGGGATTTCGTACTTCATGGTCAAGCTCGCACATAGCGACGGCAAAACCTACTTCGACATTGCGGCCGCCATGTCCGGAATGTCGCGCGACGACTACTACCAAATGATGCTGAGCGGTGGCCGAAGCCCGCAAGGCAACCGTTACAAAGGAGAAACCCGCTGATGGCACGAATCATCGCCGGAGTCGGTACCTCCCACGTCCCCGCCATCGGCTCGGCAATGGATCGCGGGCAAACAGACCAACCCTACTTCGCGCCGCTATTTTCCGGTTTCGAGCCGGCGCGGCGGTGGATCGACGAGGTCAAGCCAGACCTCTGCATCATCGTCTACAACGATCATGCCAATGCCTTCTCGCTCGAGGTGATTCCGACTTTCGGCATCGGTGTAGCGAAAGAATTCCCCATCGCTGACGAGGGCTGGGGTCCCCGCCCGGTGCCTCCGGTACAAGGCAGTCCCGAGTTGGCATGGCATCTCGCCGAATCACTGATTCTCGACGAGTTTGACATGACGATTTTTAACGAAATGCCTGTGGATCACGGGTTGACGGTCCCGATGTCGATCATGTGGGGCCAACGTCAGGCATGGCCCTGCCCGATCATTCCTTTGATGGTGAACGTTGTGCAGTACCCGCCACCGACCGGGCTACGCTGCTACAAGCTCGGCCAGGCGATTCGCCGCGCGCTCCACGCGTTTTCGCGGGATCTTCGCATCGTTATCTTCGGGACGGGAGGTCTTTCGCATCAACTGCACGGTACCCGAGCAGGACTCATCAACCAGGACTTCGACAAGAAGTTCATGGACAACCTGAGTGGCGACCCTGAGGCACTTACACGTATCCCGCACTCAACGTACATGCGAGAGGCGGGCTCAGAAGCAGTAGAGCTCGTGATGTGGCTGATTATGCGGGGCGCCATGGACGACGAGGTTCGCGAGGTGTATCGCCACTATCACGTGCCCGTATCCAATACTGCGGCCGGATTGATCATTCTGGAGAACGCCAAATGAAAATCATCCTCGCTGGAGCCGGCGCATTCGGCATCAAGCATCTCGATGCGCTAAATGCGATCAAGCACTCAGGTATCGATGTGGAGGTCGTGGCACTCGTCGGTCGGCAACTCGAGCCGACCCGTGAGGTCGCTGCGAAATACGCGATTCCGGTCGCAACGACAGACCTTGGTGAGGCGCTCGGCACCTGTGCATCGGATGCGGTGATCTTGTGCACGCCGACGCAACTGCACGCTGCGCAGGCGAAGCAGTGTCTTGAGGCCGGCAAGCACGTTCAGGTCGAGATACCGCTCGCCGATCGTTGGGCGGACGCCGAAGCAATCGCCACACTGCAGAGAAATACCGGGCTGATATGCATGGTGGGACATACGCGTCGATTCAACCCCTCGCATCAATGGATGCATCGTCGAATCCGGGCTGGCGAGTTGTCGATTCAACAGATGGACGTCCAGACCTTCTTTTTCCGTCGCACCAATATGAATGCCTTGGGGCAGCCACGCTCATGGACCGATCATCTGCTGTGGCACCATGCGGCCCACACAGTTGACCTGTTTGCACACCAGACTGGCAGCGTCATCATCCGAGCCAATGCGATCCAGGGACCGATACATCCCGTACTCGGCATCGCCATGGACATGTCAATACAGCTTAAGGCTGCGAATGGCGCCATTTGCACACTCTCGCTCTCATTCAACAACGATGGGCCACTCGGCACTTTCTTCCGTTATATCTGCGATAACGGTACCTACATTGCCCGATATGACGATCTCGTTGACGGTCGAGATCAAAAAATTGACGTCTCGACCGTCGATGTATCAATGAACGGTATTGAGCTGCAGGATCGGGAGTTTATCGCGGCGATACGTGAGCAGCGCAAGCCCAATTCTGGCGTACATCAAGTGCTCGCGTGTTACCGGACGCTTCACGAACTCGAGCAACAGCTTTCGGAGTCGTGACGGGTCGTTTTCGGTCATGAAGACGCGCCTGATCGGTGGTCGCGAGGTATCGGAGATCGGTCTTGGCTGCATGAACCTGAGCCATGCCTACGGGGTCCCTCCGACGGTTGATGAAGCAAAGACACTAGTGCGCCGCGCTGCAGAGCTCGGCGTAACCTTATTTGACACGGCAGCGCTGTACGGATTCGGGAAAAACGAGGAATTACTTGGCAGGGTGCTAACAGATATCCGGGACCGCGTACTCATTACGAGCAAGTGCGGCATGACGGGGGTGGAAGGCCGACGCGTTATCGATGGCAGGCCGGACTCACTCCGTCGCACGCTGGACGACTCGTTGCGGCGCCTTCGTGTCGACGTTATCGACCTCTATTACCTGCATCGCTGTGACAAAGCGGTACCGATCGAGGACAGCGTGGGGACACTGGCCGACATGGTCCGGGCCGGGAAAATTCGATCGATCGGTCTCTCTGAAGTCTCAGCTCATACGCTGAAGCGTGCACATGCGGTGCATCCGATTGCGGCGCTGCAGTCGGAATATTCGCTGTGGACACGTAATCCGGAGATCGCCGTGCTCGAGGAGTGCCGACGACTCAACATCGCTTTCGTCGCGTTCTCACCGCTAGGCCGAGGTTTTCTCGCAGCAGGAGTCACCGACCCCACGCGACTTGTTGCGGGAGATTTACGACGTACCATGCCCAGGTTCGGGGAGCCAAACTGGACATCAAATCGGACAGTACTTCATGAGTGGATTGCACTCTCGAGGCAGAGCGGGTCCACACCCGCTCAGCTCGCCCTTGCATGGGTGTTGAGCCGAGCGCCGCATGTAATACCGATCCCAGGAACCACATCGATCGCTCACCTGGAAGAGAATCTGGCGGCTTCGACGCTACAGGTCGACACGACGCTGGCGACCGAAATGGAACGGATCGTCAACCACGTTACGGTACGGGGTAGTCGATACCCTGCCGCCACGCAGGCGGAGATCGACGCCGAGGAGTTTCCGGAAGACTCTTTTAACTAAGCGACCAACCGATGTGTTTGGTCTGCAAGAAGTCGTCGATTCCGGTCTGGCCGTTCAGCCGACCCAGACCACTTTCTTTGTAACCGCCGATCTCGACCTCGTGATGAAAGCGGCCGTGTTGGTTGATCCAAACGGTGCCGAACCGAAGTGACTGCGCCATCTTTTGTGCGAGTCGCAGATCAGAGTTCCACACGCTGACGGCGAGTCCAAGCCGCGTGTCATTCGCGAGTGCAACGGCTTCATCGTCATCTTCGAAGCGGTCTATCGTGAGCACAGGCCCGAATATTTCGTCCCGGGTCAGCGCGGACTCGCGGTCGCGAATCCGAATTAGACTGGGTGTCAGGAAAGCGCTTCCGGCAGGCCGGGTCTCGGGAATGGCGCCGGCAAGCACAACCTCGTGCTCGCGAGCGGCATCCTTCACCAGTGTCAGCACCCGATCACGGTTGGCGACATCGATGAGCGGCCCCATTTCAGTGACAGGCTCACTGCCTGGACCAACGATTATCTTGCCGAGACTCTCCGCAAGACGCGCGGTCACCTCGTCGGCGCGAGCCCGGTGTACGAGGACCCGACTGACGGCGACACACTGTTGTCCGGCGAAAATCATTCCCGCCTTAACGAGCGTAGGCACTACGCGGTCAAGATCGGCGTCCTGGAGCACGATCGACGGAGTGATGCCGCCGAGCTCCAAGTTCAATCTTTTTAGAGTCTTCGCGCCATCAGCCATGATTCGTTTGCCGATCGCAGTGCTGCCCGTATAACTGATCACGTCGACGTCAGGCGAGGCCACGAGAGTTCGTGCGCCTTCGCTGCCGGTCTCGAGGATAAGGTTCAAGACACCGGGTGGCAGCGCTCCGGCGGATACGACGATGTCGATCGCTCGCGCTGTAACCAGCGCCGTCTGCGGGGCAGGCTTGATGACTACCGTGCACCCGGCTGCCAGAGCAGGCGCGATAGAGCGGAACAGCAAACCGATCGGCGCATTCCACGGCACGATGACCCCGGCAACGCCAATCGCCTCCCGGGGCAACATGGCCATCAAACCTGGTTCAACCTCGGACACTCTGCCGAAGAGATTGCGCGCGAGACCGGCGTTGTAGCGACACATCGATGCCGCATTAGTAATCTCCATGAGGGAGTCACTCAGCAATTTGCCGTTTTCGGCGGTAAGCAACCTCGCCAGCTCCTCACGCGCCGCATCGAGCCGGTCAGCCATCGCGAGCAAGGCCGCCGCCCTGCGGCGCGGATCGCGGGACCAAGTAGTTTTGAAGAAGGCGTGCCGCGCTGCGGCAATCGCCAATTCGGTTTCTGCGTGGCCCCCGTCCGCAAACCGTCCAATGACGAGCCCAGTTGCAGGATCAGTACTTGACGCCTGCCTGCCGTCGAGGGCGTCGCGCCAAGTCCCCTCAATGAAGATCTTGGCCGCGACGGAATCGTCTGATGTAAGGGAGGGGCTGACCACGTTCAAACCTCACACACCGGAGACTCGGCATTAGACCTTTTTGTTCTACACTTTGTCCACAATGGAAGAGAAGGTGCCTCGGGAGCGCGCTGGTGGCATAGAGCAGACCGCCTGCGAGCAGGCTGTGGAAAACCCTCACTGGTAACCTTTTAAAAGGCTATAAAGGCCGGTTTTAGCCTACTGCTTCCCGACAAAGTGCAGTCTGCAAGCGGTAAGCCAAGCCATCACGAGCCCACCGATAGGCTCGCACTCTGGGCTATATTGGTCTACAGTTTGAGTACCTGCTGAACACGTCTCAGGGGGGACCATGCGGCTGGATGTAGGCGAAGCGATCGAGCAAAGTCAGGTGGGCGTTTTCCAGCGTACGGTGGTGCTGCTCGGCGCTTTGGTGACGATCATCGATGGTTTCGATCTGGCGGCCATGGGCGTCGTCGTACCCGCGCTGGCCGCTGCTTGGAATCTCCCGGCGGGCAGTTTCGGCCCGGCGCTTGCCGCCTCGTTCATCGGGGTCGCAATTGGCTCCGCTCTGGCGGGTCCCTTGAGCGATCGCTTCGGTCGTCGCCCCACGCTCATTTGGATGACGGCGCTCGTTGGTGTATTCACGCTCGCCACTGCCTTCGTCGAAAATCAAAATCAGCTTTTTGCCACCCGATTTCTTACTGGGTTGAGCGCCGGTGCCACGATTCCGATCGTATTGGCACTAACGGCCGAATATGTCCCGGCCAGATATCGATCTTTACTAGTTGTCACAATGTTCGCAGGTGCGCCGCTCGGCGGATTCCTTGCAAATGTCACTGGACCGATGCTGCTCGGTAACCATTCCTGGCATGCAGTGTTTGTAGTCGGAGGCGTAGTACCACTGGTCGTATCGCTGCTGCTGGCGCTGAAACTACCGGAGTCGCTGCGTTTTCTTGTCGTCAAAGGGCGTAAACCAGACGTCGCCCGTCGTCTTATGCTGCAAGTGGCTCCCCAGTTGCAAAGCTCACACCTCACAGAGCTTGTGGTCAGCGAACCCACGCGAGATCGAACAGCGGTCGGGGAACTGTTCGGCGACGGTCGCGCTTATGCGACTCTCGTACTTTGGACGGTGTTCATCGCAACGCAGTTCATGGTTTTTCTCTACACGAGCTGGCTGCCGACATTGCTCAAGGAATCTGGGGTGGCGTTGGCGACAGCGCTCTACATCACCGCTGTATTCCAGATTGGGGCGGTCGCAGGAGCCCTGGTCGCCGGCTGGGCGAGCGATCGCTTCCGCTCGGACGGCGTGCTGGCGCTGATGTTTGTCGCAGCAGTAGTGGGCGCCGCAGTCCTGGCCAACACCCAATCGCTCCCGGTGATGTTCCTGGCAGCGGTGATGCTCGGAATCGGTGGCCCAGGAGCCCAAGTATGCCTCAACGCGTTTGCCGCACTGCTCTACCCCACGCACATGCGAGCCACGGGTGTCGGCTGGGCACTGGGCATCGGCCGCTTGGGCTCGATTGCAAGCCCTCTGCTCGTCGGCATAGCTTTGACTGCAGGATGGGGGCCGCGAGAAATCATCCTCGGCTCGTTGATACCGGCACTCACCTGCCTCGGTGGCATCCTACTCGCTGCAGCAAAACTCAAACACCAACGGCCCTCAAAAGTCGGCGACACCGGCTTATCACACTAGGACATACGGTTCACTGTGCCTGACGCCAACTGGGACTTCATCATCGTCGGTGGTGGCTCTGCCGGCTGTGTACTTGCCAGCAGACTGACCGAGAACGACGACTGTCGGGTGCTGCTGCTCGAAGCGGGTCGTGACGATGCGCCGGGTCAGGAGCCGTGGCACATTCGCGATACTTTTTTCTCGGCCCCTTATCATGCAGATAACGTCTGGCCGGACCTGAAGGTGCACTGGACCCGACCACTGAGCAACCACGAACCCGCTCGGCCACCTCAGCCTTACCTGCAGGCGAGAGTGATGGGCGGTGGGTCCAGCATCAACGCCATGGCCGCCCCCAGAGGTCTACCCGACGATTACGACGAGTGGGAAAGGCTGGGCGCGACCGGCTGGAACGCCGCGTCGGTCTTGCCGTACTTCAAGCGACTCGAAAATGACCTCGACTTCGCAGGCGCAACTCACGGCAACGACGGACCCATCACTATCCGGCGTATACCCCGCACCGCTTGGCCGCCGTTCGTCGCCGCGGTCGCGACAGCCGTCGAGACGCGCGGACTGCCATGGATCGATGACATGAATGCCGACCATCGCGACGGTGTGTGCTCGCTCCCTTTGTCCAGTACTGTCGACCACCGCGTATCAACGGCCATGGGTTATCTCAACGCGGAGGTACGTCGACGAAAAAATCTGCTCATCGAATCACGAACACGCGTCACCCGCCTGCTTGTCGATCGGGGAGTCGTCAGCGGAGTGGAGATTTTTGGGCCTTCCGGTTCGCGGATCCGTCGAGGTAAAGAAGTGGTTCTCTGTGCAGGGACTCTGCAATCTCCCACACTGCTGATGCGATCCGGGGTCGGGCCGGCTGAAACGCTGGCCAATGCGGGAATAAAGACACAGCTTGATCTGCCCGGTGTCGGTCAGAACCTGCAGGAGCATCCGACCCTAGCCATCGGGGGATTCCTGCGCCGTGCTGGAATGCAGCCGGACTGCCTTCGGCCGGGAATCAGCATAATGCTGCGTCTGACCTCGAACTGCGCAGTCAGTGCGCCATCCGATCTTTTTATTGGCGTTCCCAATAAAGTGTCCTGGCACGCGTTCGGTCGGCGAGTTGGCGCACTCAATATCGCACTAAATCGCCCTGAATCACGCGGCGAAATCCGTATGGTAGGCACCAATCTCGGTCCGACACCAATTTTTGATTTTAATCTGCTGGGCGAGCAGATCGACAGAGAGCGCTTGCGCGCAGGTATTAGAGAAGCGTTCTCGATCATCAAGTCCCAGCGAGTACAGGAACTCGTTCTCGCGAGTTTCTTTGCGAGCTTTTCCCCACGTGTTTTGCGCGCCAACCGTCGCTCGTGGTGGAACGCTGCGCAGACGAGGGCTCTCACCACTCTCCTCGATCTGGCTGGCCCGCTGCGATCAACCGTAGTCGACCGTCTTGTGGCACGCGGCCCCGCCCTCGACAAGATCATTGATGACGACTCGGCACTCGATGCGTGGCTACATCGCTCCTGTACCGGCTGGTTTCATCCGGTTGGCAGTTGTCGGATGGGCGCCGCAGCGGATCGACTCGCCGTTGTCGACCCTACCGATGCCCGGGTGCACGGCATGCGGGGTCTGCGCATCGTGGACGCCTCTCTCATGCCGCGCATCCCCCGAGCGAACACCAACCTGACAACCATCATGCTTGCAGAGCGATTTGCTGAAATGCTTGCGGACCCGACGAGGCTGAACCTCAAGACACCGTGATCGGGAACGGCGAGCGGTCGGCATGGTTTTGCATCGACTGCACCAAGTTGAGAAGGAGCCTAGACTTCACGGACATTGATGAAGGCTCATCCCAGAGATTTTTGGCCTCCAGCGGGTCTGAAGAGAGGTCGTACAGTTCGCCCCACTCGCAGCCCTCCCAGACTGATAGGCGCCATCGCCCATCGAAGAGGGAGTGAACCATCACAACGTCATCGAAACCGAGGTACGCAAACTGAGTCGTCTGCTCGACCAGAATGGAGTTGCGAATCGACTGCCGTTCGCCGCGTAGCACCGGCAGCAGCGATCGTCCATGGATTCCATGGAACGGCGCAACACCGGCGCGATCGAGGACGGTGCTAGCGAAATCGACAGTCGAAGCCAATGTGCCGACCCGACCGCGTGCGAGCGATCGATCGGGATCGCACCAGACAAACGGAGTACGGATCAGGCTCTGGTAATGCATCGGGCCCTTGAGCATCAGCCCATGATCACCCAGGTAGTCGCCGTGATCGCTCATGAAACACACGACAGTATTCTCTGCAAAACCAGTCGCCTCCAGTGCGGCGAGAATTTCGCCTATCGCGTCGTCGATGAACGTGATCTGTCCATAGGTCTTGGCAATCATCTCCCGGGTCTGTAACTCGTTGGCTACGAAAGGGTATGTCCAACGTTTACTCAATATCCCCTGTTCGAATTCACGCCATAGGCGCGACATCGGTGGCACTGCGTCTCTGGCCGGATTTCGAAACGACGGACCAGGATCGATCGTCTCGGGTGAATACATGTCCCAGTAATGTCCAGGGGGAGTGAACGGATGATGAGGATCAGGAAACGAACACTGTAGGAAGAACGGTCGGGAGTCCCTCTGGCGCGCGTGTCGCTCGAGCCAGTTGCAGGTCCGTTCAGCGATGTAACGCGTCGGGTAGTGTTTCTCGTCGATCGCAGGCTCATAGATCTGCGGGTGCCCCGACACTCCCTGCGTCTTGGCATTTTTTACACCGCGTCGAGTCGCCTGCTCGGGTGCCCGTTCCCGCAACCACGACTCATAGTGCCCGGTCACCTCATCCCCGTGCCCCAGCGTGAACTCGACGCTCTCGAACCCGTAGTACGGTAGAGGCACTTCAGGCTCGGCGCCGCCGGCGAGCCAGCGTTCGCGAACTTCAACATTATAGAGTTGGCGTCGCGGATAACTTTTCCGCGCTTCAGCCAGCATTTCAGGCGGCGGCAAGAGCCCGGCGCCAGTCGCCTGCCGGGGAACCATACTCGGCGCGGCTTGCATGCCTTGAAGGTGAGCCTTTCCAACGAGTGCAGTGCGATAGCCAGCGGCTCGCAGCAACTCGACAAACGTCACGAAGTCGTAATCAAGCGGAACTCCGTTGTAGCGAACACCGTGCTGGCTTGGCATACGCCCCGTCATCAGTGACGCACGATTGCTCATGCAAGTCGGTGACGCCACGTAGAAACGGTCAAACCACGCCCCGCTGGAAGCCAAGGAATCGATGTTCGGCGTTCTAACGACCGTGTTTCCCGCGTAGCCGACGTGATCAGCTCGCTGCTGGTCCGTGAGTATCAGAAGAATGTTCGGGCGTGCTGAAGACATGTTTCGAATCAACTCCGCTATTCGAGAACGAGCGTTTCCTTCCGAAGGATGGTGGGCGGATAAAGCGACGATACTTTCTCGCCGCCGAACGTCTGCCACTGTATGAGCTGATTCGGATCCTCGAAGCGGAGGTCGAACACCTTGCGTGCCGGTTGCGTCCGCGTGAACTCTGTCACTCTGGAGTGTTGTGGCAGCATGTTTACCGGGATCGCATTTGGGCCGATTTCGAGATCGGAGACGGTCACTCCCGGGCGCATCGTGATGCAAGCGCCATATATCACGAGCATATTGTCCGTCTTAGGCAACCGCCATGCATCGCCCATTGCGAGAGCGTGACATGAGTCCTCGGTCAGTGTGGATTCCGACGCCCATAACTGCCGAACCGTACGCGCCGTGGCATCTACCTCGTACTCGACACCCCGGCTAAATACCTGATGCGCTGGCTTGGGTGGGCGCGGCGGTCGGGTTTGATGTGTTCCATTATCGAACACCACGATCGTGCCCTTACCGGAAACTCGTGGATTGTGCATACGCCAAGGCCAGCTAAACGGATCGCCGATCGGTCTCAACGTCCGGTCAGTCAACTTTCCCCAATCGGTTGGCTCACCCAAAATCCAATTGATCTGTTTGGTTTTACGATCAACACTAAAAATTGCATCTTGAAACTTCAAACCAAACACAATGGCGTCGCTCTGTCGATCAAAATCCACGCCATTACCATGGGTCCAGTCGAATGAGCCCGGAAAGCCTCGGGTCCACCAGTAGGTGCCTTCCGTATAGCCGATCCGGTTAAGGTCAAGAAATTCGAAGGTATCCCAGGTCCACAGTTTTTGACCCGAACTCTTGTCAACGATTGCGATCGTGTCACCAACGACATCACGTGGCCCACGGGGAAGTGCGGGATTGAATTCGTCGAGAAAACTGTTTTCGACACGTCGCTGTTCGGCGGTGAAAAGCAGAAAATTTCCATCGGGCATTTCGTGGGGAAGGTGATGGATTACTCGAGCGTTGATAGGTAATCCTGTTTCGCCGTTTTCTCGTGCTCGACCGGAGACGATTTGCCTCTGTACATCCCCTCGATAGTCTATTTCGCGGGCAACACCATCCGCCGTGTTGTAGAGAATATTGCCGTTTTTAAGCCGTGAGATGCCGGCAATTCGATCCTGCGATTCGTAATACCAAACCACGCGACCGCGGGTATCGAGAGCAAGCAACAAGCCCCAGTCAAGCATGAAACGAGTTTGCGCCGGCGTGAGATCGATTGCGCGACCGAGCGCCCTTCTGCGCACCGAGAGCAGAAAATAGCCGGGCTCTTGCTGCGACACGTTCGCCGCTCTAATTTGCATCGGCGGAAAGTCGAAGCGCCCCCCTGGTACGGACGGCGTGACATAGGTCAATTTTTGACTGGAAGTGCGGGCGGTAGCGAGGGGGTCGCTCAGTGTTACCACCAGTTCGTACCGATGACCGGCAGGCAACCCGAGAATGGGCAATCCTGCCACGGGATCAACATCGGGACCGAATACGAGTTCGCGAGTTTCGCCACCACCCGTGATCCGAACTGTGGCGATTGCCGGTCGACTCGGTGCGAACTTCAGGAAAGCGACGAGTGGAGCGCGTTTATTCGGGTTTTGCTCAATGACCGGTGCTCGCACGAAGGCGAGAACCTCATCTTTGCCGAACGCCGTGCTCGCGATAACAGAAAGTAACAGGGCGAACAGCACGCGGGTTGTCACCATGGCGAGGAAACCCCTATCGTCAGTTGGTCGTCCACGAAATATGTTTGGTCTGGAGGAAGGCTTCCAACCCCTCAATGCCGTGCAGCCGACCAAGACCGCTTTCCTTAAAGCCTCCGGTTTCGATTTCGGCATGCATGCGCAAGTGCTGATTGATCCATACCGTCCCGGCCTGCAGACGAGCGGCCAGTCGCTGCCCGGCTTTGAGATCGCTGGTCCATACACTCGCAGCTAAGCCGAACCGGGAGTAGTTCGCCCGAGCCAGAGCGTCCTCGTCGTCCACGAACGTACTGATCGTAAGCAGGGGACCGAAGATCTCGTCCTGTAGCAATGCCGATCGAGAGTCGGGTATCGCTGCTAGACCCGGCGTTAAATAGTGGCCGCCCGAGGGGAGACCTTCCGGCACACGAGGCGCTATCAGTATCTCTCCAGACCCGGCCGCTTCTGTTGCCAAAGAAATAATTCGATCGCGCGCGCGACGATTTATCAGTGGGCCCATTTGCGAGTGATGATCACGCGGGGAGCCGACCTGTATGGCGCGCAGAGCCGCGACCAATTTTGCGCTGAATGTCGCGCACACGTCGACATGTACGAGAATTCGACTTGCTGCGACACACACCTGTCCCGAGTGGCTGATTCCCGCTCTGACCACACCTGCCACGGCGGCGTCGAGATTGGCGTCGGCGCAAACGATACAAGGCGCGCTGCCGCCGAGCTCCAGATTGAGCCGCTTCAAAGTTCCGGCAGCGGCGGCCATGATCTTTTTGCCGACTACTGTGCTACCCGTATAGCTGACGACGTCGACGAGCGGTGATGTAACCAGAGATTGGGCATGTTCACTCCCTGTTTCGTGGATGAGGTTGATCACGCCCCTCGGGATTCGGCCGTCCTCGGCGAGCAGCGCAACGAGGCGTGTCGTCACCAGCGCTGCCTCGGGGTGCGCCTTGATCACCACCGTGCAACCTGCAGCCAGTGCCGGAGCCAGCGATCGAACCAGCAAGGTCACCGGGGCGTTCCACGGCACGATGATCGCAGCGACTCCGAGAGGCTCGCGAGCGAGCATGGCGATAAGGCCGGGCTCAATTTCCGTCACCCGTCCGAAAATGTTTCGCGCGAGCCCGCCGTAGTAACGTAATTCGGAAACGCCGGCAGCCACCTCATGCTCAGCATCGTGCAGAAGCTTGCCGTTCTCGGCGGACAGTAGTGCTGCCAGCTCGCCTTTCGCGCGCTCGATCCGCGTGGCGTAATCGAGTAGCACCGATGCACGCAGTCGAGGTGCGTGAGACCAAGATCCCTCATCGAACGACGTTCGTGCCGCAGCCATTGCGGCACTGCAACCGACTGCGTCCGCTACAGTGAATTCACCAACTAGGGCACCGTCACTCGGGTCGAAACTCGGGATCGGGGCGCTGTCGCAAGAGGTCCAAGTGCCATCGATTAGGCACCGGGCGCGATCGGTAACGGATATACGGACGTGACTGTTCATTGTCAGGCGCTCATTAAGACAGTTTGATGCCTGTGAGTCGCACCGCATTGTCCTGATAGATCTTCTGTCTATCGGCCGCGCTTAGTCCGAGGCTGTCGATTACCTTGATCGTCTCGCGGATATACATCGGACCTTTCTCAGGGTCGAACGGCGCATCCGAGGCGAACACAACATGATCCGCCCCGAAAAATTCCAGTGCACAGACGACAGCGGCGCGAGATCCGAAAGTGGCCGTATCGGCGTAGAAGTCACGGAAGTAGTCGACGGGCCTTTTCTTCAGTTCCTTGAGGAGAACCGAGTAATCAATGCTCGTTGTTCGTGTGCCGAGCTGGTCCCAGCCTGGGCCGACCCGACCTTCGAAGAAGGACACCATTCCACCGGCATGATGGGCAATCACGCGAAGATCGGGCAGATCGTCCATGATCTTGGAGAACACTAACCGCGCTAGCGCGACGCTCGTCTCATAGGGCCAGCCGAACGCCCACCAGATCTCGTACTGAGAGCGGTCTTCAGATTTGTAGTCGGCGAAATTCGCACCGCGGGCCGGATGAATCCACAGCGGCTTGCCGCTGCGGGCGATGAGTTCGAGAAGCGGTCGATACGCGGGTGAGTCCAGGGGCTTACCGGCGACGTTCGAGTAGAGCTGGATACCCACCGCATCGAGTTGCGACAGGGCCCTCTCCGCTTCCGTAAGCGCTGCATCCGGATCGTTCATGGGTAGCGAAGCGATGAACCCGGGGAACCGATCCCGATGGCGATTGACCAGTTCCGCCATGCCGTCGTTGCCAAGGCGAGCCAACTCCGTCGATATCGCCGGTGACCCAGCCAGTTCGAGCGGCGGCGATGCGAGCGATAGGATTTGGCAATAGCCCTCGAACTGGTCCATCACGCGGAATCTCTCGTCGAGGTCGACCATCATCGGCACCATTTCGCTCCGCCGAGTGATGTCCATCATCTTGGGCATGACCTCCTTGAACCTCAGGTAAAAGGCTTTCGGCCAGATGTGATTGAACATGTCGATTTTTTTCACTGCTTACTCCTCAGCATCGATGGGACCGAACGCGGCATTTTTCGCGATCTGATCGACGCTCTGCTAATCTTGCACCTAGCTCGCTCGTAACCGCGGTACCACACAGGCTTACGACGAACGACGTGATTTGGAGATGACCGATGCCAACAGCACGCGAGCGGATTTATCAGAAGATCCGCACCCGAATTCTCAATAGCAACTTCCCCCCGGGTTACCAACTCAAGGAAGAGGAGCTTGCCGGCGATTACGGGGTAAGCCGCACACCCATTCGTCAGGCGATCCGACAACTTGTCGACGAAGGCCTCGTCACCATCCGCGCGAACCGGCGAGCGCATGTCGCCGATGTCAACGAGAACCAGTTCGAGGAGCTTTTCGATCTGCTCTCTTTTCTTGAAAGCTACAGTGCAGGCCTTGCGGCGGTTCGCATTTCCGATGACACGCTCGCGGAACTGCGCGATATCAGCACAAAAATGGCGGAGATTGTCACGGCCAATCCGAACGCAAATCGTGAGTTTCTTGATCTCAACTCGCGATTCCATAAGACGATTCACCGGGCTTCGGGTAACGACAAGCTGTACGGGCTCATCCAGCGAATCATCGAGTTCCCGCATAATCTCTACCTGAAGTTCGGGCAGATAAACTCGATGCACAACCCGCGCAGCCTGTTGCAACACGAGCAAATTCTTGATGCCCTCGCCGCTCATGATCGCGACCTTGCTGCATTGTGCATGCGCATGCATACCGAGTCGGTACGTAGGTCATTTCGCGAGTTGTGGAGCGACTGGGAGCAGACACCAGAGGGCGAGTTCATCGCTGCGGCAGCAGAGCTCGCGGAGAGTCCGGATGACACGTCGCCGACGGAAACCCTCAAGGAGTTTGTGCGCAGAGGGCGGACCAAAGCAAAACGATAACCGCGCATGAGGCTCATGCAGTCAGCTTGAAAGCAACGCGCGGACTTCGGGCCAGCTTTGGGTACCAAAGGTCATCAGGTCCCGCGTGAGGTCGGCCGGACACTCATCGAGAAAAGTGGGTTTGAACGTAGGGCGTGCCTTCAATCGGTCGAACCAGTCCGTCACGCGTGGCCGCGCCGCCCACATTGCAGACATGCCGAGCATGTCAAGCCGGTTGACATACGGCGCCATGCCGATGTCAGCCAAGGAGAACGTGGCGCCAGCGAGCCACGGCCCGTCCCTAAGGGCATCTTCCATTTTCTGCAGATATCGATCGTAGAGTCGGAACTTTTCGGCAACGCCAGGCGCACTGAACCCCATCCGTACCAGTTTCTTCTTGCGCTCGTGCCATGTCGGAGTCACGGACAGTGGCGGAGTGCTGTTTAGGAATTGGTCTAAATCCGCTGGTGACAGGCGCTGCAAAATGTGACGATGACACGAAACGAAAGTCACCTCGCCGCACGCGGGATGAACGTCTTCATCGACCGCCTTTGTCCAGAGGCGCATTTTTGCTCGATCGTGCGCCGTAGCAGGCTTCAGCGGAGGGTCGGGAAAGACCTCATCTATATACTCGGCAATCACCGTTGACTCGACAATGATGTGACCGTCATGCACCAAGGTAGGGACTACGGCCTTCGGATTGATCTTCATGTACTCGGGATCGAATTGATCTCCTCTCAGAATGTCGAGATACACTCCTTTCCATTGAATACCTTTTTCATTGACAGCGAAGCGGGCCTTGGCTGCACAGACAGAGGAACCATGGTGATAGAGAGTAATCATTGAGCGCTCCGGGTACGCTGAGCAATTAGCGGCTTATGTATTTACCGACCCACCGTCAACGACGATGGTTTGGCCGGTAACAAAGTCGCTCGCGGGACTTGAGAGAAATAATAGAGCCCCTAGGAGATCCTTCGGATAGCCGTCGCGCTTTAGCGCACGACTAGCGAGCACGGGGCCACGAAAGTCCTCGATGTGCTGAGTGTTCGCCGCGATGGTGTCACTCATGATCAATCCAGGTGCCAGCGTATTCACGTTGATGTTGTACGCACCTAACTCACGCGCCAAGGAGCGTGTAAATGCCAGCATCGCGCCCTTCGACGTTGCGTAATGCAGCATTCTCGCCATGCCCTTATACGCGACACCGGAGCTAATGTTGATGATTTTCCCGCCGCCCTGTCGCTTCATTACAGGCGCAACAACTTTGCACATCAGAAATGGACCGCGGATATTGACGGCCATAACCCGATCCCAAAGTGCTACATCGAGTTGATCCGTATCGACGGCGTCCAGCGATGAAAACACCGCTGCGTTGTTAACCAGAACGTCAATCCGTCCATAGATCGAAGTCACGTGGTCGACGAAGGCCCGTACGGCGCCTTCATCGGAGACGTCGGTTCGCGACGCGGTGAGCTTCGCGGCCGGATGGGTTTCCCGAATGGCGCGGATAACGCTCTGCCCGTCTTCAACATCAGCGATTGCGACCGATGCGCCCGCGGCGACGAGAGCCTGGACATAGGCCACCCCCAATCCGCGAGCGCCGCCAGTGACAATGGCGACCTTTCCGTCGAGGTTGCTCATTCGTAGCGATACTTGAATTGAATCGCGACCTGCCGAGTCCGATCGACGATAGCGAAATGGCTCGAGCTCGTTCCGCCTGCGACCTGGTTGCCGATCCAGACGGGGACATAGCGATCCGTGAGATTGCGCCCAACGACGGCGGCCTCCCAGCGACCGTCCTCGGCACCCAACGCGAGTCGCGCATCGAGTCGACCAAAACCGGCTACGCGGGTGTCGGGATCACCGAAGTTGTCAGTGAAGTAACTGCTCGTCACCAACCAATCGAGTTGGCCCGTCAGGCGAAGGCTGCTGCCAAACATCTCAAACGGGGCCGCGCTGCGATATCGTGCGCTGGCACTGCCTGACCATTCCGGTGCGAACTGAGTCACTTGTCCAGAGCGATCCTGGGCGAACGTGTTGGCCACGCCTGGCACGGGAAGACATCCCTGGGCGGCGGTCTGCGGAGGATTCGAGTAACACGCAGCGCCACGGAAATCGAGATACTTCGAGTCGAGGTAGGACGCTGCAATGCTGATCGTGAACGAGTCGGTCGCAGCGAATGCGGTTTCGATGTCGACGCCCTGCGAGCGGGCCTTAGCTGCATTGGTGGTCCTGAAGAGCGCGGTGAGCACATCGTAGACGGCGACCTGCAGGTTCTCGTAGTCCCCGCGGAAGACACTGACGTTGAACGTCGCCCTCCCATCTAGGAGGCCGAGCTTCGCACCGATCTCAGCGTAGTCGACCTCCTCCGGCGCAAACTGGTTGGACGCCGCGAGGTCTGTGACGCGCGTTCCAAAGACGCTCACGTTGTGATCGAGACCGCCTGCCTTGAAGCCTTGACGATATGACGCAAACAGCAAGGCATTATCATTGGGTCGCCATTCGAGAGTCAGTGACGGATCGAAACTCGAGTCCTTTCGATTCATCTGGACGTTGAACGTGCCGTTATTTGTTCCCTGCAGCAATGTCAGGGTCGCCGGAACGCCGGCAGGCGGGAACGGAGCAGCCTGATAGGTGAATCGTTGTCCGAAGCCACTCTTTTCGGTTTCGGACCAACGCGCACCGACTTTCGCGGTCCATTGCTCGGAGAGAGCAAAACCCACCTCGCCAAACGCGGATAAGGTTTCGTCCTCCTGATCGACACCAGCGGCATTGACCCGCCCTTGCAGGACCACGGGCAGCCCAAGCGTCGGGAAGGAATTCAGGCGACCCTCATCCCGATACAGGCCTAGCGTCCAATTGACCATGCCGCCGCGCGGCGACTCGAAGCGAAGCTCTTGACTGAAGCCGCGCTGCGAATCCTTTAGGAGTGCCGCTGTACGCACTGCAGTCTGATGCGCAGGCAGGGTCGACTGGAATGCGTTCTGATCAAAGTAGTTCAGCAGAGCGGACATCACGTGATCGCCTGCAAGGTTCCAAGTCAGCCCAATCTGCCCAGCCTTCAGGTCGACCTCACTAGCCTCGGGAAATGGCTTCGACGGATCCCAAAGATTCATCACCGCACCAAACCCTGCGCGGTTGAACGATACGGCTCGGGTGTCGTTAAGTTCGCAGTCTTCGATAGCGAAGTTAATGATTGGCGATGCCCGATTGCAGGCGATCAGCTGTGTTTCGCGACCGAACTGACGTGTGCGCGCCTGTTCGTACTTGGCATACACCTCGATGGCGTCGGTGGGACTCCAGTCAACTGAGAGCCGAGCGCCCCAGGCGTTCTGCCGCGGATCGTTGGTTCCAGTGGCCACGTTCCGCAACCACCCTTTGTCGAGATCTCGCCATTGGGCAGCCAGACGCATATTGAGCGACTTGGAAACGGGGCCTGAAACATAGCCGGACACCAACTTCTCCCGATTCTCAATCTCGTAAGTGGCATCGAACCCTGTGGTAAAGGTGTCGGTAGGACGACGCGAGACGACGCTGATTGCGCCGGCGATCGCGTTCTTGCCGAAGTAGGTAGTCTGTGGACCCTTCAGTACTTCGATCCGATCAAGGTCGAGGAAGCCGAGCCGCGCAGAGCGGGAACTCCCGTACCACGCACCGTCGATGAAGATCGGCGCCGATTGTTCAAAGCCCTGATTGTTGCCAGACCCGATTCCGCGTACGAACAAGGAGTCGGTGAAGCCACCTTGCCCGATGCGGACGGCAGGCAACTTAACGTCCTCGAAGCGTGCGATACCGAACTCGGCCAGTGATTCGCCGCTCACCGCGGTGACGGTCAGCGGCACATCCTGCAAACGCTCCTCGCGCTTCTGCGCCGTGACGATGACTTCCTCAAGGGTTGGCGACCCCGCACTGTCCTGTGCAGAAGCCGACAATCCTTCGAAAACGACTATCAAGGTTGCACTTACGGCGGCCGCTACCGGCGCGCTGCGGACTGATGCAGTTGCCATGTTATCCCCCTAAGTAGCCCGTAATTGTTCTACAGTTTTATTTCTACACTGGGGAACGCTCGGTGTCAATTGGCGTACAGTGCGCGGGATCTATGGGGGATTAGGCCGCAAATAAGGGGGTAAATGGCTGTTTTATAGAAATTTCATGAACGCCGCGAATCGAAATGTCGTACAAACTGAATTTATCTTTATTCCTGAGTAGATTTTTTGTTGTACAACTTTAACGGCGGGAGAGGCCGCGGTCATACCGGATCACATGCGAATGGCGTACTTCGTAACCGCCTTGGCGAGCGCCTCGCCCACCGACTGCCGCAGCGAGGCCGGCCCCAAGACCTCGACGTTGGGTCCGTGCCGGAGGATGTCCATCACAAGCTCGGTCTCGTGTTTGTAGGGAATGCGCAGGATCGACGCGCCCTCGGTGCCTTACATCCCTCATTCATGGGCGG
>CAZIRD010000020.1:0-32487 GCA_964541625.1 uncultured Acidibacter sp. | reverse complement strand
TTGGCGCGCCGACCCTGTTCACGGCGCTCGCTGCCCATGGTGTAGCTGCCGCCCTCGATCAACCGCAGCATGGTGCCAGTTTGCGCACGCAGCGCCGGCGGCGGCGGCTTCCAGTCGCGCGCCCGGCCGAGCGGGATGAGTTTGTACTCCACGGTCCGCTCGATCGCCGCCGACAAATCGACATCGAGCCGCTCGCTCTGCATGCCGGCCTTGCGCAGTTCGAAGCTGTAGCGGCGCGCCGGCAGCTCAAGCGTGAGCGGCGTCTTGCCCCGCGAACTGCCGTCAAGGAATACCTCGGCATCCACCGGCTCACCCTGCAGGGTGAGCCTTACCGGCACCGCCTGCAGGCTGACGGCAAACGGAATATCCGCCCCAGCCTTGGCGAATACACGCTTTTCGATCGCTCTGTATCCCTGCAAGGAAACGCCGATGTCGTGCTCGGAACCTGCGGACAGGTTTACCGACACCGGCGTACGGCCGCGGAATAGACCGTCAACGGTCACCTCCGCACCCGCCGGTCGTGAGCTCACGCGCAGGCGTGCGTCGGGCGCACCGAGTTCGATGGGACCAATGCGCTGCGTCTCACCCGCCTTGAGCAGCACGGCGCTCTGCCAGTCGCGCGCCCCGGGCGCGGTGATCTTCAGGCGGTGCAGTCCGGCCGGCAGATCGACGCGCGCCGGCAACGCCACCGGAGCGGCCGCGTTGATCGACAGCGCTGCACCCGCGGTGGTGGCACTCACTTCGAGTGCGCCCCATGAAGGTTGCAGCCGCACGCTGAGGGGTTGGCGGGCACCACGCCCAGCAATACGCAATTTCTCGACGTGGTCGAGGTATCGCTCCGCGCGCAGCGTCAGCGTGCGTTCACCGCCGGCGACTGCGACCTCACCCGGCGCACGACCCGCCTCGGCGCCGTCGACGTACACGCGCGCAGCGACGCCATCGGTGTCGATCTCGAGTACGCCGGGCATTTCCTTGAGCTGCAGGTCGACGATCAAGGGCACGCCGTCGCGTACCGTCACCGCACGCTCGCCCGGCTGGTAACCCTCAGCCTCAGCGCGGATCACCCGTTCCCCCGGCAGCAGCAGCAGCGTATCGCCGGAGCGCCAACCGAAGCCCGAACCCGACACCTCTGCGCTCGCAGGTTGCACGCTGACCTTCACCGTCTCGAGCCGGGCCAGCAGCAAAACGAACAGACCAACGAGCCCGAGCAGCAGCGCGGCGGTGAGCAGCAAACGACGGTTGGCGCCGCCGAAACGCGCTGCCGCCGTCACCCCGGTACGCGGCGGCTGCAGCGATGATCCGCCAGCGAGTTCGGCAAGAACGATGCGTTCGTCACCGGTCGCCTCATTGAGTTCGCGGGCGGCATCTTCGGTGATCGCCGCAACGGTCTCGTTGCCGAGGGCGTGGCGAACCTCGAGCAGCGGTTCGTCATCGGTCGCCGTCGGCCCGCTTCGCCCTCGCGCGGCGTCCTGCCACGACAGCCAGGCGCTGCCGAAGCGCAGCAGATCGCCGGACTGCAGCGGCGCGAACACACCGGCCGCGAGCGGCTGGCCGTTGAGCCGCGCCAGCGTGCCCGCCGCCGGTGTCACACCCGCTTCGCCCTCGACCCGGTGCAGCAGCAGCGCGCCGGCGCCGTCTGCGACACCAGGGACGACGATGTCGTCGCCCGGCGTACCACCGATCCGACAGGGCAGCTGCAGCAGCCGATCGCCGCCGGGCTCGCGCAGACGCACACTCATGCTCGACGAATCGCCGCTCATGAAATCGCCTCGGTGCAGCGCACCTCGATGACCATGCCGCCGGTTCCGGGCGTAATGGTGAATTCGCGGCGCACGTCGCGAAATCCGGCGCGGCTGCCGACGGCGACGTAGCGGCCGGGTTTGAGTTGCAGCTCGCGGCGCGTGAAGGCGCCGAAGTTGCCGATGCGCTGCACGCTCACCAGCGTCGCGCCATCGGACTGGATCACCGCCAGCACCGGCTGGTCATAGAGTTGCAGAGCGGTGCGCAACTTGTCGGCCTGGCCGCGCAGCACTGGCGCGTCGGCGCGGATGTTGCCTGCGTCGGCCAGCAGGCGGCCCGCCTCGCGACGAACCTCGGGCGCCGACAGGCGCGCAGGATTTGCCAGCAGCGCCTCGAGACGGCGCGCAAGTTCGGCGCGCGGCACGACACGCGTACGACCTGCGCGCGCAAATGCCAGCGTCGGATCGCGGGCCAGCAGCGTATCGTAGCGCAGCAAGGCGTCGGCCCATTTTTCGGCAGACTCGAGCAGCAGGATTTCAGCCTGCACGACGTCGAGGTCACGCTTCTCGCCCGCGGCATCGACCTGCGCGAGCAGCGGTGCGAGTTCCGCACCGGTCGGGCGCAGCGCCCTCGCCTTGGCGATGGCAGCCCGCGCCGCCTGCGTGCGCCCGTTACGCAGCGCCGCCAGCGCTTCGCCGATTTCCCGCGCATAGCGATCCGAACCGATTGCCGCGCGCGCCCGGGCGGCGCCCTCGCGGGCGACGCGATTCTGTGGATCCGCGCGCAGCACTTCCTCATAGCGGGTGAGTGCCGCGAGGTGATCAAGCGTCAGCGAAGCGGTCTCCGCCGCCACCAGCGCCGGCAGCACCGGGCCGAGCGCCTGCACCCGGGCGAGCCCGCGACCGGCCGTCGCATTGGTGGGATCGATACGCTGCGCAAGCTCGTAAGCCTGCCGCGCCAACTCGAGCCGACCGGCATCGAGCGACGTCTCGCCCTCACGCAGTTGCCGGGCGAGCGCCTGCGGACGCTCTTCCACTACCCGCGCGAGTCGCTGGTTCGCCACCTCGATACGATCGAGCGCCAGCGCATAGTCGCGAGCGCCCTCCGCCTCGGTGGCCAGACTACCCAGCGATTTGGCCGCCGCGAACGTTGCTCCACCCCAGACGCCGGCACCCTGCGTCTCGAGCTCCTCGAGCAGGGCGCGGTACTTGCCATCAGCTGCCGCGAAGCGCTCGACCTGTTCGCGATCGAGTTGCACCCGCGCGGCGGGCTGTGTACTTGACCTTGTCGCCGCAGCCGCGCCGCGCGCCTCGGTGGGCTTGGGCGGCGTCACGTAACGCGGCAGCAGCACGAACACCCCCACCAGCGCGGCCGCGAGCGCCGCAAGACCCGCCCAGGCCGCAGCGGACGGCCGCCGCGCGCCGTCCGTCTCGCGGGATACCGCCGCGGCACCGGCCGGCAGCACCTCGGCGGCGACCACCGGCGCGAAACGTTGCGCCTCGAGCGCAGCAAACCGCGCCGCAACCTCGTGCAGATCCGCCGGTCGCTGCTCGATGGCAGGCGCGAGCAGCGCCATCACCAGATCGATGAGCGCCGCCGGCGTGGCCACCGAGGTCACGAGCCGCGGCGGCGGCAGGCCGGCGACCGCGCGTGCCGCATCCGGGAAGTTCGGCGGGTAACCGCCGAGCAGCTCGTAGGCGAGCGCACCGAGCCCAAAGAAATCATCAGCCGGACTCGCTGCGGCGTTCGCGTGTTGCTGCGGACTTGCACTGAACGGCGACAGCGAGCCGCCTATGGTCACGCCGCCGATCCGGGCGGCCGCGCCGAAATCCGCCAGCCGCGCCCGACCATCGAAACCGATGAGCACATTGGAAGGTTTGAGATCGCGATGCACGATGCCGCGTGCGTGCAGGTCGGCCAGTGCCTCGGTGACCTCGCGCAGCAGACCGAGCGACTGGGTCCAGGACCGCGCGCGCAGCGAGCGCGCATCCGCCGCGGCGAGCTCCATCGGCAACACCGCAACCTGGTCGTCGGCCACCGGCTCGAAGTACTGCAGGATGCCGCGACCCGCCGCAGCGTCGGCGAGTTCGTACTGCGCCCGCAGCAGCTCCAGATGCACGGCGGGCAACAGCTTCAGCGCCACCTGCGCGGCGCGCTGCTCGTCGAGCGCGCGCCAGACCTCGGCCTGCCCGCCCTGCCCGAGCGGCTCGAGCAGCACAAAGCGGTCCAGCAACCGCTGACCTTTGGCGTACACGGTCACGCTCTGTCAGGGGCCCGTTGGCTTGCGTTCGGACGCCACGGTGCCGGTTTCTTCGGCGTAGATCGCAGCCAGCAGCCGGCGCCACTCGCGGTACTGCTCCTCGGCAGTACCCGTGAGCTTCAGCGAGCGGCCCTCCACCTCGACTACCTGTGCGCCCGCCTCGTTCTCGAAGCTGCGCGCCAGTTCCTTCACTTCCTGCGCTGCGTTCTTCGCATCGCCGAATTTTTTGATGCCCGACATCACCGCGGCGACGCCGCCGGCGCCACCGCCGTAGCGAACCGCATCCTCGATGCGCTGGCAGTTGTAGTCGCCCGAGCCGCACTGACTGGGCGCGAGGATGCTGGCGAGCACCGCGGCGGCGCCAAGCACGGTACGCGTGGTAGCCTGGGCGCGCGCCTTGTCCTCCTTCTCGATGGCCTCGCGGCTGGTGCGGCGATAGCCTGCGTAAGAGTCGAACAAGCCCTCGGCGAATTGCTCGTTGTAGCCATCAAGGGTGTCGATCACCACCGCGTCGCGCTCGCGGATCTTACCGATCCGCGCGATCGCCGGATCGTCTTTCGCCGGCAGTCTCGCGAGACGCGTGATGCCGTTGGCATCCTTCTGCAGATAGCCGGCGAACGAGCGCGGGTCGAGGTCCTGCGCAAAGCGCAGCTGCGCCACCTCACGCACTTCGCGACGCGCCGCGCCGTCGAGCTGCTCGCGGGCCAGCAACAGGTCGTTGGCGATCTGCACGTACACGTTCTGGAACGGATCGCGCACACGCATCGCGGCATCGGTCTTGTAGGAGCCGAGGTCGGGATCGCCCGAATAGGTCTTGTCGCGGATCCACACCCGGCCGGTGGCATCGACGGCGTCGATCTCGAGTTCGAGTCGACCACCGGTGGACTCGAGGATCTTGCCGCTGACCATGACGTCGACGAACTTGACGCCCTCCGGCACCACGCGCACCGCACCCCACTGGCCCGAGGCCTCGAGCGTCGCCTTCAATCGAGCGGGCAGCAACCGCGACTCGGCCTTGCGCACGTCGGGATAGATGCGCCGCTTGTCGAGCGCCTCCTCGTTGCCGGCGAGCGCCGCCGGGATATTGGTGTCGAAGGCCTGGATGCCGACGTCGAGCAGTTCGGCCTCCGGAATCTGCTGCTTGGCCTGCACCGCCTCGAGCTTGGGCAGCGGACGGGTCTCGCTGACCACGCAACCGGTGAGCGCCAGTACGGCCAGTGCCGTCGTCAGTACGCCGCGCAGCGGGCGGCGGCCCGCGGCGGCTTCAGCCCCTGCCTTGAACATTGCGCTTGTACTCCGCGTATTCCTTCCAGAGCTTTTCTTTGAGCTCCGGGTCGGTCTCCTGCTCCGCGGCCCGACGCAAGCGCCGCGCGACGATGTCGTCGTCATCGCCGGACGGGATGCCGCGATCCGGTGCGCCGCTGCCGCCCCCGCTCACCGTGCCGCGATCGCGGCTATCGCCACCGGAGGACTCGCCGCCGCTCGCGCCCGACTGCGCGGTGCGCTCGGACCGCAGGTCACCCTCGCGGCGACCGATGCCGCCCTCGCCACCGCCTGAACTGCCGCCCGCCGAGGCCGAGCGATTTGCCGCCTGCGCATCGCGCGCGGCGGCGGTCCGTCGCTGTTCCTCGTCGAGCGTCTTGTCGAATTCACCGAGCGAATCATCCAGCGACTTGTCGAGTGTGCCGCGCCGTTCGTCCGCGGTGGTGGCTGCACCGCCGGCACCGCTGCTGCCCTTGTCAGCCTCGCTGCCCGTACCGGCCGTCGTGCCGCCGTTCCGGGACGCGCTGCCGCCGCTGTCGCCCGAACTGCCGCCCGACGAGCTGTCCCCGGAGGTGCCGCCCCCGGAGGTTCCGCCAGGCAGGCCCGGCATGCCGCCACCGGATGTTCCGCCGGGGATGGAGCCGGGCATGCTGCCCGGCAAACCGCCGCTGGAGCCGCCGGTCGAAGAGGTCGTCGCGCAGCCGGCGAGCGCAAGCAGCGGCAACAGGACCAGCAGGGCTGAATCTTTGATCTTCATCGGAAATATTGCCTCAGAGTCAACCGCTCGCGAATCGCCGGCGGCTCAGGGTGCCGAGACCCCGCCGCCGAAAAAGGACTGCAACTGGTCGGCCAGCCGCTGGCAGGCCGTCGCCTGCACGCGGGCAATGAACGGCAGCGGCACGACCGCACCGACCAGAGCCGATGTGCCCGAGACGTTCGTGCCGACACTGCCGGCGGACTTGGCCTGCTTGAGGTCCCAGATGGTGGCCTCGTAACTCGACTCGTTCTCCCACCAGCCAAAGCCGATGCAACCGGCGGCGCCAGGCGCCGCGCCGCAGGCAATGCTGCCGCCGCCGTCGACCTTGCGCGTGCTGCCGTCCAGCCAGACGAGGTAGCGAACACCGCTCGCCGCGACGCGCTCACTGACGCCGGGCCGCGCCAACAACTGGGTGACCGCCTCGGGCCGCGTCGGCGCAGTCGCCGGCTCGAACCATGGATAGAGACCATCGACGAACCGATTGTTGTCCTCGACCCGGATCGGGTTCGCGCCCTTGCCGAGCCCGCGACCCACGCAGTCCATGAACTCGTCTTCCGCCGCGGCGCCTTCGATCTGTGGCTTGGCGAGGATCACCACCGCTTCGCCGGAGGCGATCTGGGTCGGCAGCTCACGCGACTCCTCGAGCCGCGCGGTCATGCAACCCCCAAGCCCGAGCGAGAGGGCGGCGCAGAGCAGAGCAGGGCGAACGACACCGGCTTGCATCAGGGATCTCCAACGGGTTGCGTCGAGTATGCCACGCAGCCCCGCGGGGATTGACCGGTGCGGAGCCGAACGGGTTCCGCCATCCCCGCCGCAACCCCCTACTGTCGATGTATACAGCGACGACGAGCGTTGTTCAGGGTGGTTGCGGGAACCGGTCGAGGCGCCGCAGTTCGGGAAACAGTTTCAGGTAGGCACCGACCACCACGAGACAGGCGGCGCCACCCACGGTGACCGCGCGCACCGGACCCCACCAGCTGGCGGTGAGTCCGGACTCGAACTCGCCGAGTTCGTTGGAGGCGCCGATGAACATTGCGCTGACCGCACTGACGCGTCCGCGGATCGCGTCCGGCGTCTCGAGTTGCACCAGCAGGTGGCGGACGAACACCGAAACCATGTCGCCGGCACCCAGGCAGAACAGTGCAAACGCAGACAGCCAGAACGAGGTCGACAGACCGAACAGCACGGTCGCACAGCCGAACAACGCGACACCGCCGAACATCCAGACGCCGGCATGGCGGGCGATCGGCCGCCGCGCCAGCCAGATCGCGGTGATCGCCGCGCCGACGCCGGGGGCCGTACGCAGCAAACCGAGGCCCTCGGGGCCGACCTTGAGGATGTCGGCGGCAAACACCGGCAACAGCGCGGTCGCGCCGCCGAACAAGACCGCGAAGAGATCGAGCGAAATCGCCCCGAGCACGGGACGGCGTCGAAACACGAACCGCAACCCCTCGGTGAACTCACGCCAGTCCACCGGGTTCGGATTGTGCGCCGCCGGCCGCGGTCGGATGCCGCCGATGAGCACGATCGCCACCGACAGCAGCACGAAGCCGACGCTGTAGACGAGCAGCGCGCCGGAGATCTGCAGTCGCGATTCGCCGAGCGCGTAGAGGAGGCCGCCGAGCGCGGGCCCGCTGATCACGGCGGTCTCGAACAGCGTCGAATTGAAGGCCACCGCCGCAGGAAAGACGTTGGCGGGCACCAGATTGACGACCATGGCCTGGCCGGCCGGCATCCACAACGCGCGACCGGCACCGAACAGGGCCATGGCCATGAACACCCAGCTGACGTCGCGGCTGCCGCTCCATGAAAAACCGATCAGCACGGCGACGCAGACCGCCGCGATCAGATAGGCGACGACCATGACGAGGCGACGATCCTTGCGATCGGCAAGCTGCCCGCCGGGCAGCACCAGCGCGAAGAACGGCAGGAACTGCGCGAGACCGATGAGGCCGAGATCGAGCGGATCACGGGTGATCGAATAAACCTGCCAGCCGACCGCGACGCCGAGCATCTGCCAGACGAGGGTGGCGAAGAAGCGGCCGAAGGTGTAGCGGCGGAAATCGCTGTAGGCAAGCGCGGCGCGCACCCCCGACGTCGGTGCATCCGGCGTCCTGTCGGTGGACCCGGCAGCGGGTTCGGTCGATTGGCTCATGACGGGGTGGTAAGTTCTGCGGACGCTTGCGGGAGGAAGTGTCGCATGTCCGTCAATCGCATCAGCCGTCATTTTGCCTCGATCACCACTGGGCGCTGGGGTGCCCGGCAGGTGCACTACCGGCGTGTTGGCTCCGGACCGGTGGTGATCCTGTTCCATCAGTCGCCGCTGTCCTCGCGCGACATGATCTCGACGATGGAGCGCTGGAAGACGCACTTCACCTGCATCGCTCCCGACTCGCCGGGCTTCGGCCTCTCCGACCCACTCGGCGTCGCCGAGGCGCAGATGCAGGACTTCGCCGAGGCGGCCATCGAATTCATGGACGCGCTCGGCATCGAACGTGCCGCGGTCTACGGGTTCCACACCGGAGCGATGATTTCCGCGGCGATCGCCGCAGCCTTTCCGCAGCGCATCGCCTGCGCGGCGGCCAACGGCTACGTCATGCTCGCCGAGGGCGAGAAGGCGGAGATCGTCCGCCACTACCTGCCACCGTTCGCGCCGGCCTGGGATGGCTCGCATCTCGCCTGGCTCTGGTCGCGGATGCGCGAGCAGACCATTTTCTTCCCGTGGTACGCGAAGTCACTCGCCAACCGCATGCGCGCCGATGTGCCGTCCGCGGAGGCCCTGCACGGCGGTCTGCTCGACTTCATGCGCTCGGGCGATCACTACCGCGTTGGCTATCGCGCGGCGTTCACGATGCGCTCTGATCTCGCACTGCGCGAGGTGACCACGCCGACGCTGGTCACCGCCTACGCGACCGACGTGCTCGCGACCCACCTGCCGCGCATCCGCCATGCGAGCCCGGCAGTCACGGTGCAGGCTGGTGGCAGCATCGAGCAGACCCTCGATCTCTGCCGCGACTACATCAAGCGGCACAAGCCGACGAAGCCGCCGCGCCCGGCGGCCGCGGCCAGCCTGCCCTGCCGGATGCGGCAGGACTACGTCGACCTCGAGGGCGGCCAGCTGCGTCTGCGGCGCAATGACGATGGCAACGGTCGCCCCGTGCTGTTGCTGCACGATGCGCTGGGATCAAGCGAGACCACCAGCACGATCGCCGGCGGTTTCATTGGCAAGCGCCCGGTGATCGCCCTCAACCTGCCGGGCCATGGCGAGTCCGACGACACGCTGTCGCGCGGCAAGCCGTCGATCGCCGCCTATGCTCAAGTGGTCGACGCCGCGCTCGACGCGCTGGAGATCGATCAGGTGGACATCGTCGGCTTGGGCGCCGGCGCACTGGTGGGCCTGGAGATCGCGTTGCAGCACCGCGAGCGGGTGCACGCGCTGGCGATGAGCGGCGTCGCCTTCGTCGACGACCGGCTTGCCACCGAACTGGTCGAGCGCGGCGCGCCGCAGATCACGCCCGACTGGTTCGGCGGCTATCTGCTGCAAGCCTGGCACGTGGTGCGCGATCAGGCGCTGTTCTGGCCGTGGTACGAGCGCAAGGGCAGTGCGGCAATCCGTCAGGAGCCGCAGGTCGATCCGCTGCTCGTGCAGCAGCGCGTGTTCGAACTGCTGCGCTCGGATAACGCCTGGCGCCGCACCGTGCAGGCGCAGTTCGCCTATCCGCTGCGCAAGCGTCTGGCTGCGGCGCTGGGGCGCAATCCGCTACCGCTGCTGCTGGCGGCCTCGGATCTCGATCCGCAGCGCGACGGCATGTGGCGGGCGGCGGCGGATTTCCCGCAGGCGAAGCATGCGCTGTTGCCCGACGCCGAAGCCAAGTGGGCGAGCGTGCTGCTGCCCTTCCTCGACGGCGCGCACTGAGCCGACTGGATGCGAGGCTGCACGCGGATGCGCAAGGCGCTGCTGGCTGCGGGACTGGCGATCCTTGTCGGCATGCCGATGCTGCGCGCGCAGACTCCGCTGCCGGCGCCCGTGGAGGGGCATGAAGTCACGCGCATCGGGCCGGGCTACTACACCTTCCGTTATCTCGGCCTGCGCAACATCTTCCTGATCACGCGCGCCGGCGTGATCGTCACCGACCCGATCGAGCCGAAGGCGGCTGCTCTCCTACGCGAGGAGATCCGCAAACTCACGCCGCTGCCGGTGAAGTACGTGGTCTACAGCCACCAGCACTGGGATCACGTGCGTGGCGGCCGGATCTTCGCTGAAGAGGGCGCCACCTTCGTCAGCCATCGCAACTGCGTCAAGCACTTCGCCGATCTTCCCGAGTCCGAGATCGTGATGCCGACGCGTACCTTCAGCGGCGCACGCCACGTGTTGCGCCTCGGCGAGCGCCGCCTCGAGTTGCGCTGGCTCGGCCTCAACCACGGCGACTGCCTGATTGTGATGACGCCCGATCACGTCAACATCCCGTTCATCGTCGATCTGGGCACTGCCGGCGGCATGCCGCTGCCCTTCATCGCCGACTACTCGCTACACAACTGGGTCCGCAGTCTGCGCGAACTCGAAGGCTGGTCGTTCACCGAGTACGTCGGTGGTCATGGCATCGCGCTCGCACCGAAATCGCGGCTCACCGAGCGCCGTGAATATCTCGAGGCACTGATGACGGAGACGCGCCGCGAGCTCGACGCCGGCACCCCGCTCGCGGAGATTCCGGACCGGGTGGCGGCGCGGCTGCAGGGCCGTTTCGCCCATCTGCGGGGTTTCAACGGCATCGTGCGCGACAACGTGCGCCGCACCATCACCTATTACGGGATGGGCTGGTGAAGCGGCTGTGCGTGTTCTGCGGTGCGAACGCCGGCAAGGGCGATCGCTACCGCAGCGCGGCAACCCGGCTCGGTGTCGCGCTGGCCGAAGCACGGATCGGTCTCGTCTATGGCGGCGCCGGCATCGGCCTGATGGGCGCGGTCGCCGACGCCGTGCAGGCGGCTGGCGGCGAAGTAATCGGCGTCATCCCGCAGGCACTGGTGGCGCGCGAGGTCGCCCATCGGGGCATCAAAGACCTGCGGGTGGTCGCCTCGATGCATGAACGCAAAGCGCTGATGGCGGAGCTCGCCGATGGCTTCATCGCCTTGCCGGGCGGTGTCGGCACGCTGGAGGAGCTTTTCGAGGTGTGGACCTGGGCGCACCTCGGGCTGCACCGCAAGCCCTGCGCGCTGCTCGATGTCGACGGCTTCTACGCCGGCCTCAAAGACTTTCTCGACCACGTCGATCGCGAAGGCTTCCTGCGCGAGGGCGTACGCGGCATGCTGCTGATCGACGACGACGCCACGCGGCTGATCAGCCGGCTGCGCGATTACCGCGCCGCCGACACGCCGCAGTGGCTGACGCGCGCAGAGGTCTAGCGCCCGGCGCGCCACACCGGTCCGCTCGTACCACGCAGCGCCTCAAAGGTGCTGGTTGATCTCCGAGTAGATGCCGTCGAGGTCGAACATCGACATCGACCGCAGGTGGATCACGCTCTTGCCGTCATGCGACGGCACGCTCCAGTCCGTTGGCGGCATGGAGATGGTCGCGCCCGCCTCCACCGCGCGTTCGTGCGCGCCGCGCACATCGTCGGTCTGGATGACGAGGATTGCCTCGCCCATGCGCACCTTGCTGCGGCGCGTCGCAACGCCCGTGTCGAACGGGGCCTCGACGTACTGCAGGAAACCCACCATGCCGATCTGCGGATCCTGCGCCTTGAGCAGCACCAGCTTGACGGGCTCGTCACGCGGACCGACCGGCGGAAAACCCGCCCGCGCAGTCAGCGCGTGATCATAGAAACGCGTCCAGCCGAACACGCGCTCGTAAAACGCCGCGGAACGCTGCGCGTCAGCGACGATGAAAGTGGTGCGACGGAGTATCGAACTCACGGCAGACTCCTCGGCAGATGCCCGGTGGACGGATGGATCATTTGTCCGGTGTTTCGGCGGCCGCGTGAGAGCGGTGCTCGGCAAGCCATTCCCGCCACACCGCCATGATCACCGCAAGGATGACCGGACCGATGAAGAGGCCGACCAGGCCAAAGGCCGCAAGACCACCAAGCACGCCGAAAAGCACGAGCAGAAAGGGAATGCGGGTAGCGCCACTGATGACCAGCGGCCGGACGATGTTGTCCACCCAGCTGACCGCCGTGAGCCCCCATATGGCAAGGCCGATGGCCGCCGTCGTCTCGCCGGTGAGGTAGAGCCAGAGGCTCGCCGAACCCCACATGAAGGGCACGATGAACGGCACCAGTCCGACGAGGAACGTCAGCAGACCGAGCAAGACCGGCACGGGCAGCCCGGCAACCCAGTAGCCGAGGCCGGCCAGCGTGCCC
The DNA here is from genome assembly GCA_964541625.1 of uncultured Acidibacter sp. Taxonomy (GTDB): domain Bacteria; phylum Pseudomonadota; class Gammaproteobacteria; order Steroidobacterales; family Steroidobacteraceae; genus UBA964. The sequence continues at coordinate 20,111 of CAZIRD010000020.1, read as the reverse complement.
TGCGCCAGCGCCGCGAGCACGATGCCGTAGACGACTGCCTTGACGGTGTTGCCGACCGCGTCGAAGTAGTGACGCACCCGCACCCGGCCAAAGAATTGCTCGAGCATGCGCTCGACCTGCGCAGCGAAGTGCTCGCCGTCGCGGTACATGAAAAACAGCGACACCATGGCGATGCCGAGCTTGACAACGTTGCGGCCGACGCCGCCGACCAGCGTGCTGATCTCGCCGGAAGACTGCGCGAAGAAGCCGCGGATCGCGGTGTCGATTGCCCCCGGGTCTTTCGCCACCTGCGCGAGGATCTCCTGCAATCGAGGCCCGAGCAGCGGCAGGTCGGCAATGAACGGCGGCAGCTGGGTGCGAGCCAGCAACGGTAATACCTCGCGATAGAACGGCAGCGCCTCGGCCTTCAGCAGCAGCACGATCCAGGCAATCGGCAGGATGACCGCTGCACTCAGCAGCAAGGTCATCAGCAGCGCCGCGGGATCGCGGCGCCCGCCGCAGAGACGCACCAAGCGTTCATGCATGGGCCAGGTGACGTAGGCAAGGATCACCGACCAGATCACCGGCACGATGAACGGCTGCAGCACCTGGAAGGCCAGCAGCAGCAGCACGGCGAGAAAGCCGACGACGATGATCGGCCGCAGCCACTTGCTCTCGGCGAGTTCCTCGAGAATCACCGGCCTGCCTCCGCCGCGAATGCGGTGAACACCAGCAGCGTACAGACCGCGAGCGTGAGCACCCGACGCAGCGCGAGATAGTCCGTGGGCAGGTCGTCGACGCGAGCGCGATGCTCGAACAGCCAGAACGCGCCAAAGCCGGCCACGAGCAGCGCGATCCCGCGTTCGTCACCGACCAGCACGGCAATCGCGCCGACCACCGACGGCAAGGTCGCGCCGACGACCGTCGCCGTGCGCCACGGCCAGCGGCCGGCGAGCGCGAGCCCCCAGTGCACCGCAGCGATGAAGCTGAGGATGACCGCGCCCCAGGCGAGCGCCAGCTGCAGGCCGAACACGGCGAGACCCCGCTCGGCGCCGAGCCAGACGCAAGCGAAAGCGAGCAGGAAGGGCAGCAACCCAAGATAGCCCGCAAGGCGCACGCTGGCAGGCATCGGCTTGTCCAACTCTCTGTTCATGCGGTCCGGGAAATCCTGCGATCCTGCGCCTTGGTCACCGCAGCATTGTCGCAGGAGACCATGACCAGCGTCACCCGCGGGCCCGGCAGCAGGCCGGCTCAGCCGTGGCGGGATAACCACGCACCGATCACCGCCGCGACGGCCGCGGGATCCTCGTGGTGCAGCATGTGGCCAAGCTGCGGGAAATCCTCGACCTCGAGGTGGCGGAAACAGGCGCGGAAGCGCGCGAGCTCATCGACACCGTCGTTCTGCTCGAGGTGGCGCCGGTACTCGGACTGCCCGCCGAGCAACAGCAGGGTGCTGGCCTCGACGCATTGCCAGCAGGCTTCAGCCTCTTCGCGTCGGTAGAGCACCGGGTTGACGAGGCGATGCCAGGGATCGAAACGCAGCAGCACGCCGCCGTCCACAGGACGGGTCCAGGCCTCGGCCACGAAGGCAGCAATCTCTGCCTGCAGTCGTGGATTGCGCCGCTGCAAGGTGGCCGCGAGTCGTGTCGCCGATTCGTAGCGGGCCTCCTCGACGCCCTTGCGCAACTGATCCAGCCACTTGCCAAGCTGATCGGGCGCACGTTCGACGGCGACCCGCGGCAGGCCGAAGCCCTCGAGCGACACCAGACGACCGACTCGCGCCGGTCGTACGCCGGCATAGAGACCAGCGATGTTGCCGCCCATGCTGTGGCCGATGAGGGTGACCGCGTCGCCGTCGGCATACGTGTCGAGCAACACCTCCAGATCGGCGAGGTAGTCAGGGAACCAGTAGGGTGAATTGCTGCGACCGCTGCCGCCGAAGCCACGCCAATCGGGTGCGACGAACCGCAGTTCGCGCGGCAGCGCATCGACCAGGAACTGGAAGGTATCGGCTGCATCCTGGAAGCCGTGCAGCAGGAACACCGGCGGCGCAGTCGTCGGCCCCCAGTTTAGTACGCGGTAGTCGAGCCCGCGTACCTTGACGAACTCCTCGCGCGGCAGCACGAGGGGTTGATAACGATGCATGCGGGGATCCCTGAAGAATCAGTGGCCGAGGAACAATCGGTAGGCAGGATTGGCGGTTTCGTCGATCCATGGATAGTGCAGATCGGCGAGATGCAGCAGGAAATCCTCACGACTCGATTCCGGCACCTGGATACCTGCCATCACGCGGCCCGCATCGGAGCCGTGGTTGCGATAGTGGAACAGCGTGATGTTCCAGCGCGAACCCACCGACTCGAGAAAGCGCAGCAGCGCACCGGGGCGCTCGGGGAACTCGAAACGGAACAGGCGCTCGTCGGCGAGTGCTTCCGGGTGACCGCCGACCATGTAGCGCACATGCAGCTTGGCGAGCTCGTTGTCGGTCATGTCCGTGACCGCGTAGCCCGCAGAACGCAGCGTGGCAATAACCTCGGCGCGTTCGTCGCGCCCGCCCTGCATGCCGAAGCCGAGGAAGATGCGCGCCGCAGCCGGCCGCTCGTAGCGGTAGTTGAACTCGGTGACGCTGCGCCGGCCGAGCGTGCGGCAGAGTTCGAGAAAGCTGCCGGGGCGCTCGGGGATCTCCACCGCGAGCAGCGCCTCACGACGGGCGCCGATCTCGGCGCGCTCGGCGACGTGGCGTAGCCGGTCGAAGTTCATGTTCGCGCCGCAGTTGATGGCGACGAAGCGTCGACCGCTGCAGCCCTCACGGGCAACGAATTTTTTGATGGCCGCTACGGCGAGGGCGCCAGCCGGCTCGACGATCGAGCGCGTGTCCTCGAAGATGTCCTGGATGCCGGCGCAAATCTCGTCGGTATCGATCAGCATCATGTCGTCGACCAGCTCGCTCGCCAGCCGGAAGGTCTCCTCGCCGACGCGGCGCACCGCGACGCCGTCGGCAAAGATGCCGACCCGCGGCAGCGTGAGCCGCTCACCGGCGCGCAACGAGTCGTGCATGGCGGTGGAGTCGGCGGCGTTGACGCCGATGATGCGTACCTGCGGATAGACGTGCTTGAGATACGCCGCGATCCCGGCGATCAGCCCGCCGCCGCCCACCGGCACGAACACGGCATCGATCTCGCCCGCGGTCTGCCGCGCGATCTCCATGCCGATCGTGCCCTGACCGGCGATCACGTCCGGATCATCGAAGGGATGCACGAAGACCAGTTGCCGCTGTCGCGCGAGACCGAGTGCGTGATCGCAGGCGGTGTCGTAGTCGTCACCGAACAGCACCACCTCGCCACCGAGGTCGATCACCGCCTGCACCTTGATCTGCGGCGTGGTGACCGGCATGACGATGACAGAGGGAATACCGCGGCGACTCGCCGCCAGCGCCACGCCCTGCGCATGGTTGCCGGCCGATGCGCAGATGACCCCGCGCGACGCCACGTGATCGGAGAGTTGCGCGATCTTGTTGTAGGCACCGCGCAGCTTGAAGGAGAACACCGGCTGCAGGTCCTCCCGCTTCAGCAGCACCTCGTTGCCGAGACGACGCGAGAGCCGTGTGGCGCGCTCGAGCGGCGATTCGATCGCCACATCGTAAACACGCGCGCGCAGGATGCGCTCGATGTAGCCGGCAGCGACCGATGCCTGCATGGGCAAGATCAGGTCGCGGGAGGCGTGGCGGGAACGGTGTCGCGGGTGAAGGCCGCGTAGAGACGTCGCACGAAGGCGTCACGTTCCGTCTGCACCCGCGCGGCTTCCTCTGCGGACATGGCGTATTGCTCGATCGCCTCGGCGGTAACCACGCCGCGCTCGGCGAGCAGCCGCTCGATGACGCGCATGCGCTCCTTCTGTACCCAGAGCTCGGCGCCGAGTTCCATGGTGACCGCCATCAGGTTGTCGATGGCGGGATTGTCGAAAAAGGCCGGCTGCGGCGCCGGCACGGGCAGTTTTTGTTCGCTCATGCGGCGAGCATAACCGAGGTGCGCGCAGCGGATATACTTCGGCCCCTTCCGCGCTCCGAGACCGTCTTCCGCCGCATGCGTAACGTCTGGATCCTCACCCTCGCCCAAGGGTTCGCGGCCTGCGGAACCATCACCCTCGTGACCTTCGGCGGCATCGTCGGCACCGAGCTCGCGCCGCAGCCGATGCTCGCCACACTGCCGCTGTCGATGTCGGTACTCGGCATCGCGACCATGTCCTTGCCGGCCGCGCTGCTCATGCAGCGTATCGGCCGCAAGCCGGCATTCATCGCCAGCGCGCTGGTCGCTGCCGTCGCCGCGCTGCTCTGCGCGCTTGCCATCACGCAACGCAGCTTCCCGCTCTTCTGCCTCGCCGGGCTGCTGATCGGCAGCAACATGGCGTTCGTGCAGCAGTATCGCTTCGCGGCGATCGAGTACGTCGATGCGGCCCTTGCCGGCAAGGCGGTCTCGACGGTGATGATCGGCACGCTGGCCGCAGCGTTCATCGCGCCGACACTCGGCGGCGCGGCGGCGGGTCTCGGCGGCTGGCCGCAGTACACCGGCTCGTTCGTGCTGCTCTGCGGCCTTTGTCTGTTGGCGGCGCTGGTGCTTACCCGTCTGCCGGCTGCTGCGCCCGCCGCGACTGCCCGGACCGAGGCCGCCGGCGAGCCGCGGTCCATCGCGGCGCTGCTGCGCGATCCACGCTACCGCCTCGCCGTGCTGGCGGGCCTCGCCTCCTATGCGGTCATGAGCTTCATCATGACCGCGACGCCGCTCAGCATGCACGTGCACGACGGCTTCTCGACCGGCGAGACCACCACCGTGATCACCGCCCACCTGCTCGGCATGTACCTGCCCTCGCTGGCCACGCCGTGGATCGTGGCCCGTCTCGGCGTGCGCGGCATGATGTACTCCGGCTTGCTCATCAACGTCGTCTGCGTGGTGATCTGCGCTTTCGTCGGTCATCAGTTCCTGCACTACTTCGCGGCGCTGCTGCTGCTCGGCGTCGGCTGGAACCTGCTGTTCGTCGGCGCCACCACGCTGCTCTCCTCGACCTACGCGCCCGCGGAGCGCTTCCGCGCCCAGGGCTTCAACGATTTCGCGGTATTCGGTTCGCAGGCCCTCGCCTCGCTGTCCGCCGGCGTAGCCATCGAGACACTCGGCTGGCAGGTACTCAATCTCGTCACGCTGCCGCTGCTGCTGCTCGTCGCCTGGTCACTGCACAAGGTTGACGTTGGCGTCGGGCCGCGTTCATAGTTCGCGCGCTTTTCGTTGACCGCTCCGCGGAGGCCAGCATGAAACTTTACGGTTCGATCGTCTCTCCCTACGTGGCACGCGTGGCTTTCGCCGCGCGCATGAAAGGCCTCGCGCTGGTGCCGGAGATGCCGCCGGGCGGCATCAAGAGCGCAGAATTCCTGCATCTCAACCCGATCGGCAAGATGCCGGCCATGGACATCGACGGCCGCGGTCTCGCCGAGTCGATGGTGCTGCTGGATTACCTCGAGGACGCCTACCCGAACCCGGCGCTGCTGCCGCCGTCGGCGTTCGAGCGCGCGCAATCGCGCCTGTTGGGTCGCATCGTCGATCTGTACGTCACGCCGCAGGGTCGCGCCTATTTCACCAACATGAATCCGGCGACGCGCAAGGCTGACGAGGTGGCTGCCGGCACCGAGGCCTATCGCAAGTCGCTCGCCCAGCTCGAACACTTCATGGGCCGCGGCCCCTACGCCGTCGGTGACAAGCTCGGTTATGCCGATATCGCCATGCTGCCCTGCCTGCAGATGATGGCGCTGGTCGCGGGTGCCTGCGGTGTCGTCGATCCCTACGACGGGCTGCCGCGCCTCGCCGACTGGTGGCGGAAGATGCAGACCGACCCGGTCACCGCCGCCTTCGTCGACGAATACCACAACGCCTTCATGTCGTTCATGGCGTCACGGCGCTGAGCCGCGGCGAAAACATGCAAGGCTGGCTGGTCGACTCGTTCGGTGGTCCCGAAGTCATGCGCTGGGGACCGCTGCCCGGTCTGCAGCCGGGCCTCGGCCAGTTGCTCGTGCGAGTGCAGGCATCGGGCATCAACTTCGCCGAAACGCGCATGCGGGCGGGCACCTACTCCGGTCAGGAGTTGCCGTTCGTGATGGGCATGGAATGCGCTGGCGTAGTGGAGGCCGTCGGCCGCGGCGTCAGCGGTTTCGCGCCCGGCGACCGGGTCTTCGGTCGTGCGCGCGGATCGCATGCCACGCATGTGCTGCTCGATGCCGTCCACGCGCTGCCGCTACCCGAGTCGATGGACTTCGTCGCCGGTGCGGCGATTCCGGTTGGCTGGCTCACGGCCTGGCACGCGCTGGTCACGGCGGCGAAGGCGCGCGCAGGCGAGCGCGTACTCATCGAAGCCGTCGCCAGCAGCGTTGGCAGTGCTGCGCTGCAGATCGCGAAGTGGCAGGGCTGCTGGGTCGCGGGCACCGCAAGCCGCGACGACAAATGCCAGCGCGGCCTCGACGCCGGTGCCGATGCCGCCTACAACTACAAGACGGTCGACCTGCCTGCCGAAGTCATGCGCGACACGCAGGGCCACGGTATCGACATCGGGCTGATGACCATCGGCGAGGAGACCGCGACCGCGCTGTTCGACGCCATGGCGGCCGAGGGTCGGATCGTGATGTACGGCAGCACCGGTGGACGCAAGGTCTGCTTCAGTCTCAACATCGGCATGCGCAACCTGCAATTGCTGGCGATGAGCATCAGCTCGAGCGCGCGCTTCCTGCCCGAAACCATGGTGTCGTTCCGCTCGGTGGCGCTGCCCTTGTTCGCCGCCGGCCGCTTCAAGGCCGTCGTCGACACCGTGCTGCCGATGCGCGAACTCGCCCGCGCGCACGCGATGGTCGACTCGCGCACGCACTACGGCAAAGTGGTGCTGGTCAACGACTGAGCACGGCCGCGCCTCAGCCGGCGAAGCGGATGATTACCTTGCCGTCGCGGTCACTGCCGGTCATCGCCGCCCGCTCGCAGGCCTCGACCACGCGCTCCAGCGGATAGACCCCGGCGATGCGTGCGACCAGTTCGCCCTCCGCCATGAGGCGGGCGAGCTCCGCGTAGAGCGCCCGCACCTCGGTGGTAGTCCGCTTGCGGAACTGGCGCGCGAAACTGAGTCCGTGCAGCACGATGCCCTGGCGGAACATGAGGTAGAAGTCGAGCTCGCAGCGCCGGCCACTCATCGAGCCGTAGCTGACCAGCGGCGAATCGGCGGCAAGGCACTCGGCAATTCTTTGGGTCGCCGGCCCCGAGACCGCATCGATGCCGAGCCGAACCGGTGCGCCCGCCACGGCGACCGCCACCCTTGCGGCCAGATCGTCGCCGTCGAGCAGTACCACGTCGCCGCCGAGCTCGCGCAATTCTTCGATCATTTCCGGCCGGCGCACGACGTTCACCGTGCGTATGCCCTTGCGACGCGCGAGCCGGATGAGATACCGGCCGCAACTCGAATTGGCGGCGTTCTGCACCAGCCAGTCGCCCGGCTGCAGCGGCGCGAAGTCCTCGAGCAGGACCCAGGCGGTGGGTCCGTTGACCGTGAGCAGACTGAGCTGCAGGGCGTCGCCCTCGGGCGCCGGCATGCAGGCAGCGGCCTGGCAGCGCACCTCCTCGCGGAACGTGCCGCTGCCCAGCGCCGGGAAAACGCGTTCGCCGACGCGCGGCGTGGTCACATCCCCACCGACGCGCACCACGCGGCCGATGCCCTCGAAGCCCGGAGTCCGCGGCAGCGGGAAGCGGAAGGTGTCCGCGCCCGTGATGGTGCGCAGGTCGGCGATATGCATCGCCGCCGCCTCCATGCGCACGATGACTTCGCCCGGCCCGGGCTGCTCGGGCGGCGCGTCGACCACCGTCAAAACGGCGCGAGGCTCGCCGTACTGATCATGGATGGCAAGTTTAGTCATACGCTGATCCGGGTCGTCTCGCTGGCCGGGCTGTCGGCCGAATGTCAAAGAATTCCGCGCTCCACCATGCGCGTAATTGCGTCCGCCTGGCGCTGCTGGAAATACGCCCGGTCGGGGATCAGCAGCTTGCCGTCCTGCAGCAAACCGTTGCGACGACGCAGGTCGGCGGTGGCGAATGACTCGGCGAACATCTCGAGCGCCTGCCGCGAGAGCATATTGGCCATCGCCGGCCGGCGTCGGTAGGCACGCAGCCCGGCAAGATCGAGGAAGGCGGAAGCAACCGAAGAATTGCCCGCTCCCGCGAGCACCATCTGGTTACCGTGGTAGTCGATGAGATCGGAGTAGCCGTTGCTCGAGTCCACCGGGACATCGATGCCGAGCAGCGAAGCCGTATTCGCCGACACCACGTAGGCAAGGTTCTCGAGCGCACGGGCACGACGCGCAATCTGCTTGATCGTCAGGTTGGGCGATGCCACCTCGCTGGTGGAGTGCAGGAACACTTCGGCACCGCGGATCGCATGCGCGCGGGCGATCTCGGGGTAGAGAATTTCTTCGGAGGCGATCGCCGCCAACCGGCCGATCGCCGTGTCGGCGACCGGAAAGACGCCCTCAAGGCCGTAGATCTCAAGATAGCGATCCCAGACATCGTGCGGCGTCGGCGCAAAGATCGAGATCAGCCGTCGATAGGTGAGCACCCGGTTGCCGGCCGGATCGAACACCCAGCAGGCCTGGAAATAGAGCCCGGGGAAGTGCCGATCCGTTTCATAACCGTTGCCCGCGAGGAACACGCCGTGCTTCTGCGCGATCGCGGCCAGCCGGGTGTACTCGGGACCGTCGGGTTCGAGTGCACCTTTTTCCGCCCATTGCGGGATCGTCTCGCCCCAGGGCGGTCCGGAGAGGATGTACTCGGGTAGCACGACCAGCTTGAGATCGGCGCCGATCCAGCGCTTGGCGCCGGCGATGGCCTGCTCGATCCGCGTCAGCGAGGCGGCCATCCGCGCCGCTGCGCTGGCGCGATCCGGGTCGGGATGCACTCCGTCGCAGTCGATCTGCAGCGCGAGGGCAACGTAACGGTCGAGTCGGGGTTCGCTCATCGATCCTCTAAAGTTTGTATTTGACCGTGAGGCCGTACTGGCGGCCCTCGCCGAGCGAGGCCACGTAGGAATTGGCAAAGAAAATCACGAACGAGTTGGCGACGTACTTCTCGTCGAGCAGGTTACGCGACCACAGCGACAGGTCCCAGTTGTCGACGGCCACGCCAATCTTCAGGTTGGCGAGAAACCGATCGCCGGTGTTGCCGAGGTTGAGTGCGTCGAGGAACTGCTTCGACTGGTAGTTGAAATCCAGGTTCGAGTAGACGTTGAGACGACCGATCGGGCGCTCATAGGCGAGCAGCAGCGAGGCCGACTGCTTCGACTGGCGCTCCAGGGAATTGCCGTCGATGTTGTTGTTGCCGACGCCGTTGACGATGCTGCCGTTGGTGCAGAGCACGCCATCGCAGAACACCGTCGAGGCGAGGAAGGTGGCGTCCTTGTACTTCGGATCGTTGTAGGACGCAGCCAGGGTCGCACTGAAACGCTCGCTGAAGAGATAGCCGAGTTCCAGTTCGATACCGGTCGACTCCGCGCCGCCGCGGTTCTCGATCACGTTGGCGTCGGTGGGTACCACTCCGGGACCGCGCTGCGGCGCCGATCCCTGAATGTCCTGCCAATCGATGCTGTAGACCGCGACATTGAAGCGCAGGCGTCGATCCAGCCACTCGCTTTTGATGCCGAGTTCGATCGTGGTGTTGGTCTCGGGATCGAACGAGCCCTGCAAGTCGGGATTGCGGGCGGTGTTGAAGCCGCCGGCTTTTTCGCCTTTGGCCGCCGAAAGGTAGGCGAGCAGCGAGTCGCGCGGCTGCCAGGACAGCGTGCCGCGCCAGGTCGTGCTGGCGAAGGCTTTCTCCTGAAAGGTGTTCTGCGGTGCAGCCGGCGTGTTGACCACCGCGGCGCCGGTCGAGGTGGTGAGACGCTGGATCGCCTTGCGCTCGTCGTTGCGTCGCGCCTCGATGGCGATCGACCAGGCGTCGGCGAGCGAGTAGTCGAGCGCGGCATACGCGGCGCGGATGCGGTCGGCAAAGCGCGATGCCGAAAGGTTGGAGCCGCTGATATCCGGCGCGATCGACGCCGTGCCGAGCACCGGCACGTAGATCGAGATGCCGGTGGTGTACTCGTCGACATCCGAGTAATACGCGCCCGCCAGCCAGGACAGCGAACCGTCCGCCGCAGACTGCAGACGCAACTCATGCGAGATTGCTTCGAGATCGCCGTTGGGTCGCGAGTCGACGACGTTGCGAAACACCGGTACCGGCGAACCGATCAGGAACTGCACATTGCTGCCGCGCACCGGATCGCGGTCGTTTGGCCCGCCACCGAAGCCGGCATAGCTCGCCTTGCCGTACTCGTAGAAGAGTTCCAGCGAGTCGTTGATGTCCCAGCGCGCGGTCGCAGTGGTCACTGAACTGCCGCCGTTGAGTCCGAGTTGGCGCGGATCGATGACCACGCCCGGCAGCCGCGTATCACCGGCTGCCTGTGGCCGCTCGTAGGGCAACTCGCCGCACCAGGCCGTGTTCCGCGTGACGCCCGGAGCGATGCTACGCGGCAGGCAGTTGAGATCGTTGAAGGTCGTCAGCCCAAACAAATTGGAGGCCGCACCCTGCAGCGACCAGGAACCACTCGGCTCGCGCGCGAGGTCGGTCTTGAAATAGCCGAGGCCGATTTCCAGCGTCGCGCTGGGGCGCAGCGTCAGGCCTGCGGAATAGGCTTCGTTGTCGTAACCGCCGACGTTGCCGCGGCTGCCAGGGCTCACGCCGGCGCCGGCGTTCGGGTGTCGGTTGGCGATGGTGCCGTCGAACTCGGTGCGTCCATACGCCAGCTTGAAGAGCAGGCGCTCGCCGGCAAGCGGGCCGCTGACAAATGCCGAATAGTCGCGCCGTTGGTTGCTGCCGACCGTCGCCGAGGCATCGGCCCGCCATTCGCTCGAGGGCTGGCGCGAGATGTAATTGACTGCGCCGGCGAAAGCGTTGCGCCCATAGAGCGCGCTCTGCGGTCCCTTGAGGACTTCGACCCGCTCGATGTCGGCGAGGCCGACGTCGAACATCGCCTGATTCGGCAGGTACACGCCGTCATAGAACACGGCCACGTTCTGGGTGCGATTGGTGAGCTGCGTGTTGGTGAGTCCGCGCAGCACGAGCCCGCCCGAGAGACCCGCGGAGACATAGCCTTCGTAGTTCAGACCGGGCGTGCGCAGCGAGATGTCGGCCAGCCCCTGGATGGTGCTGCGCTCGATCTGCTCCGCGGTGATGGCGTTGACCACCAGCGGGATGTCCTGCAGCGACTCCTCGCGCTTGCGCGCGGTGACCACCACTTCATCGAGCACTGGCGCCTCGGCGCTCCGCTCCTGTGCCGGGCTTACGACCGGCAGCGCAAAGGTGGCTGCCAGCAGCGGCAGCAGGCATCGACGGGGGTGACTGTCCAATTCGAACTCCCTAGGAAAGACGGGTCTCGGCGAGGTCGCTCCAGGTGTCGAGTTCGACGATGCGCCCGCCCTGCACCAGAAACCGGTCGCACCAGCGCACCCGGCTGAACGGCTTGCCGTCGGCCCACGCGCCCGACATCTCGCCGCGCACGAACACCGCGTAGCCGCCAGCGGCCTCGCAGGCCTCGAAACTGTCGCACTGCTTGCGCAGCTCGCGATAGCGACCACGGCCGAAGGCGACGAACTCGGCGAAGCCGGCAAAGCGATGGCCACCGGAGATGGTGATGCGCGCGCCGGGTGCCATGAGCCGCTCCACGGCTGCGAAGTCGCCGGCGGCCGTAGTCTCGAACCAGTGCCGGACGAGGTCGATGGCGTCGCCGCGCTCGCCGCGCGCTGTGCCGACCACGATCCGACCTTCGCCGAGAATGGACATCTGAACCTGCTTCGTTGCCGCGCAGCGCGCTCGCCGCCGAAGTATGCATGAGCGCGGCATGGCCTGACGACCGGTAGCCGCGGAGCGGCTGATGGCTTAGCCTTCCTGCAGTCCCGATCCGTCACTGCTGGGGAGTTGCCGCATGAGACACCTCGATCGTCGACAGGCCCTTGCGCTCGCGCTCGGCGCCAGCGTGTTCTCACCACTGCAGGCGGCGGACGCTGCCGCCGCTACCAATACCGCGGCAAACGCCGCCGACGCGGTTCGCTACCCCATCGGTCTTGCGCTCAACGAAAACCCCTGGGGACCGGGACCCAAGGCGCGTGCAGCGGTCGCCGCGGCGGTCGACGACGGCTGTCGTTACGGCATCGAATACTCCAACCGGCTGATGGCGGCGATCGCCGCGCGCGAGGGTCTCGCCACCGAACGCATCGCGCTCGGCTCCGGCTCAGGTGAACTGCTGCACATGCTCGCCTTCGGCTGGGCGGCACGCAGCGTGGTCACCTGTGCCTGGCCCACCTTCGGTCAACTGATGGGCTTTGCCGACAAGGTGGGCGCGGAGGTTCGCCGTATCCCGCTCGATGCCAGCCTGCGGCACGACCTCGCCGCCATCGACGCGGCGGCGCCGTCAGGCGGCGGCCTCGTCTATCTTTGCAATCCCAACAACCCGACCGGCACGGTGATCGACGGCGCGCGGCTGCGCGAGGCCTGTCGTTCGCTCGCGGCACGGACACTCGTGGTGGTCGACGAGGCCTACATGGACCTCATCGAACCCGGCGCCACCGAAAGCATGGTCGATCTCGCACGCGGCGACGCCAACGTGGTGGTGCTGCGGACCTTTTCGAAAGTGCACGGCCTTGCCGGCCTGCGCGTTGGCTACGCCCTCGGTCGTCCCGACACCATCAAAAAATTGCGCGCCTTGCAGATGGCGACGCCTAACGTGCTCGGCATCGCCGCGGCAGCGGCGAGCCTCGGCGACGACACCTTCATCGCCGCATCGCGCGAGCGCATCGTCGCCGATCGTCGCCGCGTAACCGCTGCCTGCCGCGAGCTCGGCATGGAGTGCAGCGAATCGCACGGCAACTTCGTATTCGTGCGCACTGGCGTGCCGGTCACGGAGTTCCGTGCACGCATGCGCGAGTTCGGCATCGAGGTGGGCCGGCCGTTCGAGCCGCTCACCGACTGGTGTCGAATCTCCCTCGGCAGAACGGCCGAGAACACTGCGCTGATCGCCGCCTTGCGCAAATTCAAGGGAGTCGCTGCATGATTACCTGCCGTCATCGAGCAAACCCGCTGCTGGCGCTGCTCTGTGCGCTGCCGATGCTGTTGGGCGCGCAGTCCGCGACGGCCGCCGATGCCGAGCGGCTGGCGGCCGAGCGCCTGTCGGCTGAGCGCATGTGGTCGCTTGCGCGTCTCGGCGAAGCCGACATCTCGCCGGACGGCAAACTCGCCGTGGTCACGGTCACGCGCTTCGACATCAAGGAAAACAAGGGGCAGACGGATCTCTGGCTGTTCACCACCGACGGCAAGAGCTCGCGTCAGCTCACCAGCGACAAAGCCGCCGATACCGCGCCGGCCTTCAGTCCGGACGGCACGCAGATCGCGTTCGTTTCCCGCCGTGGCGATGACAAGGAAGCGCAGCTTTACCTGATCCCGGTGGACGGCGGCGAGGCGCGCCGAATCACCGACGTGCCGACCGGAGTCAGCGCACCGAAATGGTTTCCCGACGGCAGCCGGATCGCCTTCGCATCGCCGATCTGGATCGATCTCGTGAAATGGGAAGATCAGGCGGCGCGCCTCAAGGAGCGCGCGGACTCGAAGATGTCTGCCAGAGTCTGGGATCGCGCACCCATCGCCTACTGGGACCACTTCCTCGACGATCGGCAACCGCACCTGTTCTCGGTGGCGCGCACGGGCGGCGAAATCGCCGCCATCACCCGCCAGTCGGGTTTCCATCTTTCCAAGTCCGAGTATTCCTCGGCGTCGTACGACATCTCGCCCGACGGCACGGAGGTCACCTTCGCCGCCAACGTCGACCCGAGCGGCGTGGAACCGAACTACGACCTGATCAGCGTGGCGAGTTGCGGCTGCAAGGCGCCGCGCAACCTGACCGAAGGCAATCGCGCCGACGATGGCTCGCCCGCCTACAGCCCCGACGGCAAATGGCTCGCCTACACCGCGCAGTCCATACCCGGGTTCTACGCGGATCGTGCCAGGCTGGTGCTGATCGACCGTGGCAGCGGCGAGCGACGCGATCTCTCCGGCGGCTTTGATCGCTCGGCCGGCGAACTGCTGTGGCGGGCCGACTCGCGGACGATCTACACGGCCATCGACGACGCCGCGACCAATCGCGTCTACCGGTTCGATCTCGCCACGCCGGGTCAGCCGGTGGCGATCACCGCGGCGGGGAGTTTCGGCAGCCTGGCGGTGGCCGACACCGGCGGTACGCGGCCGACGGCGATCGCGCTGCGCCAGAGCTTCTCGGAGCCGCCGACGCTGGTGCGCGTGGATCTGGCCAATGGCGCGGCGACGCGCCTCTCCACCTTCAACGATGCCGCGCTCGCCGCTACCGCACAGGGACGGGTCGAGAGCGTCAACTATGCGGGTGCCGGCGGCGCGCCGGTGCAGATGTGGGTGGTCTATCCGCCGGACTTCGATCCGGCAAAGAAATATCCGGTATTCATGCTGCTGCACGGCGGTCCGCACAATGGCATCCAGGACGCCGTGCAGTGGCGCTGGAATGCACAGGTGTTCGCCAGCTGGGGCTACATCGTGACCTGGCACAACTTCCACGGCTCCAGCGGCTTCGGTCAGGCCTTCGGGGATTCGATCAACCCGGACCGCATCAGCAAGCCGTATGACGACACCATCAAGGCGGCAGCCTGGCTCGCCGCGCAACCCTTCGTCGACCCGGCGCGCATGGTCGCCGGCGGCGGCAGCTACGGCGGCTTCCTCGCGAGTACGCTGCTCGGTCGCGCACACCCCTTCAAGGCGCTGATCGCCCACGCTGCGGTCTACAACAATTTCACGCAGATCGGCGCCGACTACGGCGCCGAGCGCGACCGCTTCTTCGAGTTCTGGGAACGCCCCGAGGAGTTTGCGCGTTACTCGCCGCATACCGCAGCCGGCAGCTTTGCGACGCCAACACTGGTGATCCACGGCCAGCTCGACATGCGCGTGCCGGTGAACCACGGCGTCGAACTCTTCAACACTCTGCAGAAGCGCGGCGTGCCCTCGAAGCTGGTGTATTTCCCCGACGAGAACCACTGGGTGCTCAAACCGCAGAATTCACTGTTCTGGTACAAGACGGTCAGGGAGTGGGTCGAAAAATACGCGCTACCCGGCGCGCGTTGAGACCGTCCCGACAAGGGAGAACGCAAATGCTCAAGTTCGTGTTCGGCTTGCTGAAAGCCCTCGGCGCCATGCTGCTCGGATTGCTGCTGGTCGCGCTCGCATACCTGTTCTGGTTCAGCGGCTCCAGCCATGAACCCGTCAAGGTGCGCGCCGCCGCCAGCTACACGCCAGCCGGCGGCCCCGTGCTGGTTTTCGGCGGTACGCGCGGCACGGGACTCGACATCGTGCGTCAGCTGCGCGCGCGCGGCGAAGCCGTTACTGTCGCAGTACGCCGCAGTTCCAACACCGCGGAACTCGGCAAACTCGGCGTGCAGACGGTGATCGCCGACGCACTCGAGGCGGACCAGGTGAAGCGCGCACTGGCCTCCGGCCGCTATGCCGCAGTCATCTCCACCCTCGGCACCACGCGCGGCGAGCAGTCGAAACGCCCCGACTACATCGGCAATCGCAACGTCATCGACGCGGCCAAGGCCGCAGGGGTGCGGCGCTTCGTGTTCATTACCGTGATCGGCACGGGCGATTCGCGCGAGGCGGCGCCCGGCATCTCGCGGCGCTTCCTTGCCGAGGTGATCGCCCTCAAAGGCCAGGCCGAAGATCATCTGCGCGCCAGCGGGCTTGATTACACCATCATCCGTCCCGGTGGCCTCGGCGACGTGCCGGCTACCGGTACGGCGGTGCTGGTCGAAGATCCGGCCGCCTTCAGTTACATCGGCCGCAGCGATCTCGCGGCGCTGGCGGTTCAAGCC
Source organism: uncultured Acidibacter sp. (assembly GCA_964541625.1). Taxonomy (GTDB): domain Bacteria; phylum Pseudomonadota; class Gammaproteobacteria; order Steroidobacterales; family Steroidobacteraceae; genus UBA964. The sequence goes on along the minus strand of CAZIRD010000020.1, from coordinate 4,150 downwards.
CTCGGCGACCCGAAAACCATCGGCAAGACGTACTCGGCCTACGACCCGAGCCGCAAGACCATGGCGAAGATGTTCTACTGATCGACGCAGGCGCCGCCGGCGCAGGACTCATCGCCGTACGCCGTTCACCACGGCAACTCGCTGCCGTCGTAGACCATGTAGCGACCGGCATTGCCGGTCGCGAGCGCCGCGATCACCCGGCGCATGCCTGCCACGCTCTGCACGGCATCGATGTCCGCACGCGGACCGCCGAGATCGGTGCGCACCCAGCCCGGATGCAGCGCGGTGGCGGCGATGCCATGCGATTTCGCCAGATCGATCGCCATCGATTTCATCATCGCATTCACCGCCGCCTTGCTGGCCCGGTACGCATAGAGCCCGCCGATGCGATTGAGCGCCACCGAACCGAGCATGCTGGTGAGCGTGACGATCTTCTTCTGCTGCGAGCGGGCCACGTGCTCAACGAAGGTCTCGGCCATCTTCATCGGCGCAGCAACATTGATGCGGAACACCCGCGCCCAGTCATCGAAATCCGACTGTCCGAAACGCCCGAACTGCACGCCCTCGCTGGCGAAGCTGCCGCGGCCCATGATGCCGGCGGAGTTGATCAGCACGTCGATCGACGCACCGGCGAGATCGCCGGCCAGACGCTCGATCGCAGCGTGGTCCTCGACATCCAGCGTGAGTACGCGCACGGCGTCGGCATGACGCGCGGCCAGCGACTGCAATTCGCTCGCCTCGTCCGGACGGCGCGCGCAGGCAAGCACCTGCCACCCGTCGGCCGCGTACTGGCGTACGAACTCGAGACCGAGGCCGCGTGAGGTTCCAGTGACGAGTACGGTGGGCACGCTGACAGTCTCCCCGGGTTAAGCTGCGCGCCACTCTACGCGGCCGCCGCACCGACCCACAACCATGACTCCCTTGACCCAGTAGATCGCCATGACCCAGTACGCGAACAGGCCCGACCACTACCGCAAACTCGTGATCCGCGAACTCACCGGCGACTTCCGCAGTTCCACCGCAGTGGTCGACGAAGCCTGGCGCGACCCCGATCCCGGCGAAGTCGTGATCCGCAACGCATACGCGGGCTGCAACGCCATCTTCGACAAGAACCTGTGTCGCAACACGGTGCGTTACGTCGACGTCAAGCCGCCCTTCGACATGGGTGTCGAGTCCGTAGGCGTGGTGGTCGCAGTCGGCCGCGGCGTGAGTCGCCTGCGCGAAGGCGACTGCGTGGCCGCAAATCGGCTCGGATCGGGCTACCGGGAGTATCAGCACGCCGACGCGTCGCGGCCGATCGTGGTGCGCGCCGCCTCGCCGGAAATCCTCGCGCTGGTACCGTCAGGCATCTCGGCGATGGTGGGACTGGAACGCATCGGTGAAGTCCGCGCGGGGGACACCGTCGCCGTGTCGGCGGCGGCCGGCGGACTCGGGCATTTCGTGGTGCAGCTCGCGAAGCTGCGCGGCTGCCACGTGATCGGCATCACCGGCAGCGACGACAAGATCGCGCTGCTGCGCGAGCTCGGCGTCGACCGGCCGGTCAACTATCGGCGTGAGGACTTGCGCGAGGTGTTGGCGCGCGAGTACCCGCGGGGACTCGATGTCGCCTACGATTCGGTGGGCGGTGAAATCTTTGATTGTTTCGTCGACCACGTGGCCTTTCGCGGCAGGGTCGTCGTCAGCGGCCACACCTCGGACTTCGACAAGGAGGTGGAGTTCGTGCCGCAGCCCCGCACCTATCGCAAGCTCTACTGGAAGTCGGCCTCGATCCGCGGCTTCCAGAACCAGGCCTTCCCCGAGTTCTTCGCTGAAGCGGCCGAGCGCATCCTCGACCTTTACTACCGCGGACGACTGCGGGTGCTGGTCGACCCGACACCATTCAGCGGTCTGGCGCAGGTCGCCGACGCCGTCGAACACCTGCTGGCCGGTCGCAACGCCGGCAAGGTTGTTGTCCGGCTCGATCGCTGAGCGGCAGTCCCCGGCCTCGCGGTGTAGTAATTAAGCAACAGCTGCGGCCGGTCGTCCGGCGGGCCGAATCGTCGAGCAGGCTGCGGCACCCTGACCTCTGATAGATTACGGCGCGCTGCGGCTCCAAGCGGGTTGCGGCGCAAGATCAGGGATCACCACATACACAGGGACTGCCCATGCCGAACAATCGTCTGTTGCCTTTTGCCATCGGTCTCGCCGTGCTTCCGGCCGGCGCCTACGCGCAAAGCGACAACTCCTCCGCCGTGCTCGAGGAGATCGTCGTCACCGCCGAGCGCCGCGAAGCGTCGCTGCAGTCCGTGCCGGTGCCGGTCACGGCCATCACCGCCGAGGCATTGACCAACAAGCAGGTCACCGAGGCGCGCGATCTCGCCCGTTTCGCGCCCAGCCTAAAGATGTTCAACAACATCACCACGCCCACCAACCTCTCGCCCTCGCTGCGCGGCTCGCTGCAGCAGGACGCTTCGCTGGTGGTCGCCGAATCGCCTTTCGGCATCTACGTCGATGACGTGTATATCGCCCGCCTCAACGGCAACAACATCACGCTCGCCGATATCGAGCGGGTCGAAGTGCTGCGCGGTCCGCAGGGCACACTCTACGGCCGCAACACACTGGCCGGTGCGATCAAGTTCGTCTCGCGCTCGCCCGGCGAGGACAGCTGGCGCGACATCAGCGTCGGCGCCGGCAACTTCGACCAGCAGCGCATCAGCCTGAGCACCGGCGGCAAGCTGGGTGAAGGCTGGGGCGGTTCATTCTCGGCGCTGTACACCAACAAGGGTGCACAGTTCTACAACCGCAATCCTTCGAAGGCGGCGGCGGTCGGCGAGGAGACCAGCTGGGCGACCCGCGCCAAGATCCGCTACACCGGCACCGAGAACCTCGAGATCACCGGCTCGCTCTCGCTCGCGAACTCGACCAACGACGGCGGCCAGCTGATCCCGGCCTCGACGCCGTCGGTGGCTTCGAACAAGCAGTTCACCTCCGACGATCTCGTGCCGCAGTTCGGCAACTACGTCCTCAACACGCCGAACGGCCCGCGGCCGAACGGCCTGAAGAACTACCCGGAGGGCGAAACGCGCCAGACCATCGGCGCGCTCAACGTCGCCTATGATTTCGGCGCCGCCACGCTGCGCTCCATCACCGGCTACGTGAAGACCGACGACTACTTCACCAACGACTTCAGCGGCAACGGCAACGTCATGGCCGCCAACAAGGCCATCGCCGAGCAGTGGAGCGAGGAGATCCAGATCCTCGGCTCGACCGATCGACTGAACTATCTGGTAGGTGCTTACTTCTTTGACGAAGACGGCACGCAGGACTTCAACTGGAACTCCTGGCTCGGCTTCCCGGGCAGCCCGATCCTGCCGATCTCCTTCAGCAGCATCAAGGCCACCTCCAAGTCGACTTCGCTGTTCGCGCAGATCGACTACAAGGCGACCGATGCCCTCAAGCTGACGGCCGGCGTACGCTACACCGAGGACAAGAAGACCTTCCGCCTCAACTGGACCAGCCTGCTGGGTGCGCCAGCGACGGCGGTCAACCTGAACAACACCTACTCGGAAGTGACGCCGCGCATCGGCCTCGACTACACACTGCCGGCCAGCGGCAACGTCGACAGCATGCTGCTCTACTTCTCGGCGGCCAGCGGCTTCAAGTCGGGCGGCTACAACGGCATCGCGATCTTCGGCGCCGATGACGCGAAGTCCGCGTACTTCCCGGAGAAGAACTGGACCTACGAGGCGGGCATCAAGACCGATCTGCTCGGCAACCGACTGCGCATCAACGCCAACTACTTCATCGCCAAGGCCGACGACCTCGCGCTCAACGCCACGGTGCTGGTCAATGGCCTCGCCTCGTTCCCGGTGCAGAACTCGGGCAAGGCGACCATCAAGGGCCTCGAGGCGGAAATCACCGCAGTGCCGGCCGACGGCCTGACGATGTTCCTGAGCGGCACTTTCGCCATGGACGGCAAGTACGACTCGCTCAACCCGACCAGCGCACCGGCGCGTGCGCCGACGGCTTTCGGGGTTACTCCGGTCGTGCCACAGACGCCGAACTTCTCGTTCACGGTCGGCTTCGACTACGGCTTCGACAACGCCTACGGCCGCACTACCTTCGGCGCCGACTGGTTCACGACCGATGATTACATCACGGCCGCGACCAA
>CAZIRD010000019.1:11158-36830 GCA_964541625.1 uncultured Acidibacter sp. | reverse complement strand
ACTTCAACATCTGGAGCTGGAACAGCCGCGTGTTTCCGGGCATCGATCCGCTGGTCGCGCGCCTCGGCGAGAAGGTACGGATCCGCGTCGGCAACCTGACGATGACCAACCACCCGATCCACCTCCACGGCCACGAATTTCTGGTGACGGGCACTGACGGCGGACCGACGCCGCGCAGCACGCGCCAGTACGAAGTGACCACCGACATCGCCGTGGGCCAGATGCGGCAGATCGAGTTCATCGCCGACGAGGAGGGCGACTGGGCATTCCACTGCCACAAGAGCCACCACACGATGAACGCGATGGGCCATGACGTGCCCACCATGATCGGCGTGCGCCAGGACGATCTCGCCAGCAAGATCGGTGATCTCGTGCCCGGCTACATGGCGATGGGCGAGCGCGGCATGGACGAGATGTCCACGATGCGCATGGCCTTGCCCGAGAACACCGCGCCGATGATGATGGGCGAGGGCCCGTTCGGCCCGGTGGGGATGGGCGGCATGTTCACCGTGGTCAAGGTGCGCCGTAACCAGAAGCGCGGCGACTATCGGGATCCGGGCTGGTTTCGTCATCCGCCGGGAACGGTAGCCTACGAGTACACCGGCCCCCTGCCGGAGACTCCGAAAGGGGGCTCGCCTGGCGTCGGGTCAATGCCGCGTACGTCGACGGGCAAGTCGGCCGCCGAGACGGTGGTTACGGTGCGCAAGCCCGGCGCGAGCGGCTCACACTCGGGGCACTGAGGCGCGACGGCCCGCGCTGCGACGCGCGGGTGGGTCGATCGGTAGCGCAGTCTCGTACTTCACCTGCTTCAGCGCGACGCTGGAGCGGATGCTGGCGATGCCCGGGATATGCGTGAGTTCATCGACGATGAATGCCTGCAGCGCATCGATGTCGGCCACCACCACGCGCAGCAGGTAGTCCGCATCACCGGTCATCAGGTAGCACTCCATGACCTGCGGAAAACGCCGGATCGTCTGCTCGAAGGTGGCCAGTGCCTGATCTATCTGTTTTTCGAGCGTGATGTGGATGAAGACGTTGACGCCGAGTTGCAGTTTGCGCGGATCGAGCAGGGTCACGTGCCGGACGATGTAGCCGGCTTCCTCGAGCGCGCGCACCCGTGCGAGGCAGGGCGAGGGCGACAGATGCACCCGCCGCGCGAGTTCGACGTTGGTGAGTTTGGCGTCGCGCTGCAGTTCGGCAAGCAGCTTGCGGTCGGTGGCATCCAGGCTTTCTGGCAGCATGTTGTGCTCCGAATCAATATTGAAGCAGCATAACATGCTGCACGGAGTCACTCCGCTGGCGGCGGATCGGCATGACTTGCTGCGTTTTCCGCTCCAGAATTGAGGCCATGGACACGCCGCGCGACATCGACCCCGAAGAGACCGCCGAATGGCTTGAGGCCCTGCGCGTCGCCGTGGCCACCGGCGGGCGTGAGCGGGGTCTTTACCTGCTCACGCGGCTCGAGCAGCAGGCACAGCAGCTCGGCGTCGTGGCGCATGTCATGCCGTACTCTGCCTACCAGAACACGATCCCGCTCGGCGAGCAGGCCGTGCACCCCGGTGATGTGGCGATCGAGGAGCGGCTGACGGCGATCATGCGCTGGAACGCGCTCGCCATGGTGGTGCGCGCCAACAAGGCATACGGTGAGCTTGGTGGTCACGTTGCCACCTACGCGTCGGCGGCGGAAATCTTCGAGACCGGACTGCATCACTTCTTCCGCGGGCCGGAGGCGTCCGGCGGTGGCGATCTGGTGTTTTTCCAGCCGCACTCCGCGCCGGGCATTTACGCCCGCGCCTATCTCGAGGGCAGGCTCGGCGAACAGCAACTCGCCCGCTATCGGCAGGAGACCGCGGGCGGCGGGCTGTGCTCCTATCCGCATCCCTGGCTGATGCCGGACTTCTGGCAATTTCCGACCGGCTCGATGGGTATCGGGCCGATCAACGCGATCTATCAGGCGCGATTCCTGCGCTACCTCGAGCATCGCGGCCTCGCGGCGACGGCCGAGCGACGGGTCTGGGGAATCTTTGGCGACGGTGAGATGGACGAGCCCGAGTCCATCGGCGCGCTGACTCTGGCGGCGCGCGAACGGCTCGACAATCTCACCTTCATCATCAACTGCAATCTGCAGCGGCTCGACGGACCGGTTCGCGGCAACGGGCAGATCATCCAGGAGCTTGAGGCGCTGTTCACCGGTGCCGGCTGGAACGTCATCAAGGTGCTCTGGGGCTCGGACTGGGATGCGCTGTTCGCACGCGACCGCAACCACGCGCTGCTGCGTGCGTTCTCGAAGACCGTCGACGGCCAGTACCAGACGCTCGGTGCCAACGACGGTGCCTACAACCAGGAACATTTCTTTGCCCTCGATCCGGAGCTGCGGGCGCTGGTGGCGCATATGTCGCTCGCCGAGATCGATGCGCTCAAGCGTGGCGGCCACGATTTCCGCAAGTTGTACGCCGCGTTTGCGGCGGCCGCTTCGCATCGCGGCCAGCCGACGGTCATCCTCGCCAAGACAAAAAAGGGTTACGGCATGGGCGGCGCCGGCGAGTCGCGCATGACCGCCCATCAGGAAAAAAAGCTCGACGTCGAGGCGCTGCTCGAGTTCCGCGACCGCTTCAACCTGCCGCTGGCCGATGAGGCGGTGGCGGAGCTGCGCTTCTACCGGCCGGCGGAAGACAGTGTCGAGATGCGCTACCTGCGCGAGCGGCGCGCGGCGCTTGGCGGCCACCTGCCGCAGCGTCGTCGCGCAGCGACGCCGGTGGTCGTGCCGCCGGTCGCGAGTTACGCGGCGTTTGCGCTCGAGGCCGATGGCAAGGAGATGTCGACCACCATGGCGGTGGTGCGGCTGATCGGCAACCTGTTGCGCGACAAACTGCTCGGTCCGCGGTTGGTGCCCATAGTTGCCGACGAGGCACGCACCTTCGGCATGGCGGCGCTTTTCCGCCAGATTGGCATCTACTCGCCACTCGGTCAGTTGTACGAGCCGGAAGATGCGGGTTCGCTGCTTTCCTATCGGGAGAGTCGCGATGGTCAGCTGCTCGAGGAAGGCATCACCGAGGCGGGCGCGTTGTCTTCCTGGGTGGCGGCGGCAACGGCCTACAGCGTGCACGGTCTCACGCTGCTGCCCGTGTACATCTATTACTCGATCTTCGGCTTTCAGCGCGTGGGCGATCTCATCTGGGCCGCTGCCGACCAGCGTGCGCGTGGCTTCCTGCTCGGCGCGACGGCCGGTCGCACCACGCTGGGCGGCGAAGGCCTGCAGCACCAGGATGGCTCGAGCCATCTGGTTGCCGCCACCATCCCGAATTGCCGTGCCTACGACCCGGCGTTTGCCGGCGAACTTGCGGTGATCTTCGACCACGGCGCGCGGCGCATGCTGGAGCAGGGCTGCGACGAGTTCTACTACGTCACGGTGATGAACGAGAATTACCCGCAGCCTTCGCTGCCTGACGAGGCGCGCGCGGGGGTGATCCGCGGCATGTACCGTCACGCGGTCTTCGGCGCCGCGACGGCCGCTGCCGCGGCGGCACCGGTCCGCTTGCTGGGCGCGGGCGCCATCCTGCGCGAAGTCATCGCCGCTGCGGCGCTGCTCGAAGCCGAGCACGGCGTGGCGAGCGAAGTGTGGAGCGTGACCAGCTTCAGCGAACTCGCGCGCGAGGCTGCGGCGGTAGAGCGGGCGAACCGCCTCGCGCCTGCGGCCGAGCCCGCGCGCAGCCATCTCGAGATCTGCCTCGCGGGCGATGCGCCGATCGTCGTCGCGTCGGACTACGTGCGCGCGGTGCCGCAGATGCTCGCGGCTTTCCTGCCGGGCCGACGTTTCGTCGCCCTCGGCACTGATGGCTTCGGTCGCAGCGATACGCGCGCGGCGCTGCGTCAATTCTTTGAAGTCGATCGCGACAGCATCGTGCTCGCGGCGCTGCAGGCAATGGTCGATGCGGGGCGCTGGCCGCGGCAGCGGTTCATCGAGGCGGCTGCACGGCTCGGCGAGCGGGCGACGCCGCCGCCCTGGCAGCGCTGAGCGGCGCAACGCCGCGCGAGGGCCCGCTTCGGCGGTGAGGTCAGTCGAGGCTGAGCAGCGCGGTGTTGCCGCCCGTTGCCGTGGTGTTGACGGTAAACGTGCGCTCGGTCACGAAGCGCATGAGATAGTGCGGGCCGCCGGCCTTGGGCCCTGTTCCGGAGAGACCGGCGCCGCCGAAAGGCTGAACGCCCACCACCGCGCCCACCATGTTGCGGTTCACGTAGACATTGCCGGCGAGCGACTGGGCCTGAACCGACTCGCGCGTACCCTCCAGCCTCGTCTGGATGCCGAGGGTGAGGCCGTAGCCATTCTCGCGCAGCTCGGCGAGTACGCGCGGCAGGTCCTTCGCTGCGTAGCGAACGACGTGCAGCACGGGACCAAAGGCTTCGCGATCAAGATCGCGCACCGACGCCAGTTCGATGAGATGCGGTACGAGGAAGCGTTGTTTTTCGGGTGCCGCTGATGGCTCGCCGCAGCCTGCGACCGGCCACGGCGTCGGCGGCACGCCGGCCTTGAGCAGGCGACCGCGCTGCAGCATGCGTTCGATATGCCGTTGCAGATCCTGCGCGGCGGCCACGCTGATCAGCGGGCCGATGTCGGTGGCGAGATCGCGCGGATCGCCGACGAGCAGCGTGTCCATTGCGCCAGTCAGCATCTCCAGCACCCGCTCGGCGATATCTTCCTGCAGGCAGAGCAGGCGCAGCGCCGAGCAGCGCTGGCCGGCACTGCCGAAGGCCGAGGTCAACACGTCATCGACCACCTGCTCGGGCAGCGCACTCGAATCGACGATCATCGCGTTGATGCCGCCAGTCTCGGCGATCAGCGGCAGGATCGCGCCGTCGCGCGCGGCGAGCTTGCGGTTCAGCCAGCGGCCGGTGGTCGTGGAGCCGGTGAAGACGACGCCGCCGAGCGCCGCGTGTTCGAGCGCCGTGTCGCCGAATTCCCGTCCCGGCATCGGCAGCACGTGCAGCACCTCGCGCGGCACGCCGCCGCGGTGCAGCAGTTCCGCGAAGGCGAGGGCAACGCGTGAGGTGGCCTCGGCGGGTTTGGCGAGTACCGTGTTGCCGGTGACGAGTGCGGCGACCACCTGACCGGCAAAGATAGCCAGCGGAAAATTCCACGGACTGATGCAGGCGAAGACGCCGCGCGCGACCCGGTGCAGTTCATTGGTCTCACCGGTCGGTCCGTCGAGCCGTGCCGGCGAAGACTGCAGCTCGCGGGCGAGCGCTGCGTAATAGCGGCAGAAGTCGGCCGCCTCACGGATCTCGGCGACGGCATCGGCAAAGGTCTTGCCGGCCTCGGCGACGAGCAGGGCCACAAACCGCTCGCGATCGGCCTCAAGCAGGTCGGCAGTGCGTTCCAGGCAGCGCGCGCGCGCATCGACCGGCCGGTTCTGCCAAGCATCGAAGGCCCCGGCCGCGGCGTTCATGCCGGCGATGACGTCGGCGGGCTTGGCGAATGCGGGCGGCGGGCCGAGCGGATGGCGCGCAACGATGCCACGCAGCTCCTCGAGCGTCGCCTCCCGACCGAAGTCGATCCCCGCCGAGTTGCGACGTGCGCTGCCGTAGAGTGCCTGCGGCAGCGGAATGCCGGGGTGAGGCAGTGTCCCCGCGGTCAGCCGCGACTCGACCTCTTCGAGCGGATCGACCACCACATCCTCGACGTCGACCTTGGCGTCCATGAATCGGTTGACGAACGAGGTGTTGGCACCGTTCTCGAGCAGTCGGCGCACCAGGTAGGCGAGCAGTTCGGCATGCGGGCCGACCGGTGCATAGACGCGCACCGGTGGGAAGTCGGCGATCTGCCGCGAAGCTTCGTCGTAGAGCAGCACGCCCATGCCGTGCAGGCGCTGGAACTCGAGCGCCGGCGGTGTCGGCGCGGCGGCGCGCAGCGCGAGGATGGCGCCGATGGTGTGGGCGTTATGGGTGGCGAATTGCGGGTAGATGAGCGGCGCCGCAGCCAGCAGCTTGCGCGCACAGGCTAGGTAGGCGACGTCGGTCGCGCACTTGCGCGTGTACACCGGGTACTCGGCGAGGCCACGCTCCTGCGCGCGCTTGATCTCGCTGTCCCAATAGGCCCCTTTGACGAGCCGCACCGCGAGCGGTCGGCGCAGTTCGCGGGCGAGCGCGCCGAGGTGCTCGATGACGGCGGGAGCGCGCCGGCCGTAAGCCTGCACGGCAAGTCCGAGGCCAGGCCATTCGCGGGTCGAGGGATCACGGGCGAGCGCCGCGATGATCTGCAGCGAGATCTCGAGCCGGTCCTGCTCCTCGGCGTCGAGGGTCAGGCCGAGACCGCGGGCCGCGGCAAGCCGCGCGAGTTCGAGCGCCCGCGGCAGCAGGCGCGCGCGGACGCGTGCGGCCTGCAACAGCGAGTAGCGCGGGTCGAGCGCCGAGAGTTTGATGGAGATGGTGTGCGCGCCGGGTCCGGCGGCGCCGATCGCCGCGATCGCGGCGGCGTAGGCGTCGGTGTAGCGTGCGGCATCGGCGTCCGTGCGCGCCGCCTCGCCCAGCATGTCGAACGAGCAGCGCGCGAGGCGGGCATCGCTGCGGCAGCGGGCGAGCGCCTCACCGATACTTCGACCGACCACGAACTCGCCACCGATGATCTGCATGGCACGGCGCAGCGCGTTGCGCAGCAGCGGCTCGGTCACCCGCTGGCCGAGGCCGCGCAGCCAGCCGCCGGCATCGGCGAGCAGGTCGCCGGGCAGTTCGACCAACCGGCCGGTGAGCATGAGTCCCCAGGTCGAGGCGTTGACGAACAGCGAGCCGGAGCGACCGGCATGCGCGTCCCAGTCGCCGCTGGCGATCTTTTCGGCGATCAGCCGGTCAGCAGTCGGGTCATCGGGGATGCGCAGCAGGGCCTCGGCGAGGCACATGAGCGCGATCCCCTCCTGGTTGGAGAGGCCGAACTCCTGCAAAAAGGCGTCGAGATAGGGGCGCTCGTCGGCGCGCTGCCTGGCGCCGGCGACGAGTGCCCGGCCGGTGCGCAGTGCCGCATGGCGCTCGGCCTGTGCCAAGGCCGGCAGCAGCGCGTGGACGTCAGCCGCCTCATCGCGCAGGGGCGGAGAGGAGAATGTCATGGTGGTCATTATGCGACCGGGTACAATCGGCCTCCACCTAACGGTTATTGCAGGTTACCGATGCAGGACGCCAGCCCGCCGACCGACGCCACCACCGCAGCCGCCGCCCCGAGCCGCAAGAGCTTGCTGCTCGCCTTCGAGAACTCGGGCTACCTGCGGCCGTTCATCGCGCTGACCGTCGACCTCGCGCTGTTCGCAGGCGGGCTCGCGCTGGTACTGATCGATGCCTCGGTCTGGCTGAAACTGCTCGGTTCCCTGCTGATCACGGCCGGCATCGTGCGGCTGTTCCTGATCGGCCATGACGCCTGCCATGGGTCGTTCTTCAAGAGCCCGCTGCTCAATCACATTCTCGGCCGCGTAGCCTTCCTGCCGTCGATGACGGCGTTCAGTCTGTGGGATGTCGGCCACAACGTCGCCCACCACGGCTTCAACAATCTCAAGGGCCGCGATCAGGTCTGGGCACCGTTCTCCAAGGAAGAGTTCGATGCGCTGCCGCGCTATCGTCGCGTGCTCGAGCGGATCTATCGCAGCGGCTTCGGCTGGGGGCTCTACTACTTCCTCGAGCTGTGGTGGAAAAAGCTGTACTTCGCCACCAAGCGGCAGATCGGCGCGAGTCGCGCCAAGTACCATCTGGACAGCGCCTTGGTCACGGTCGGCATGGTGCTCTGGATCACCCTCGTTGCCGTGGTCGCCTACGAGACCGGGCAGAACTTCTGGTTGCTGCTGGCGCTCGGTGTGCTGGTGCCGTTCGCGCTCTGGAACGCGGTGATGGGCTTCGTGGTGTTCGTGCACCACACCCATCCGGCGATCGCCTGGTTCCGTCAGCGGCACGAGTGGCAGCGTTATCGTGCCTATCTCACCGCCACCGTGCAGGTTCGCTTCCCGTTCGGTATCGACCGGCTGATGCACAACATCATGGAACACAATGCGCATCACCTGAACCCGCGCATTCCGATGTATTCGCTGCGCCGCGCGCAGGCCGTGCTTGGTGAAAAGTTCGCCGACCAGTTCCAGGCCTACCGCATGACCTGGCAGAGCTATCGCGACTGCGTGCGCCGCTGCAAGCTCTACGATTTCACCAACCATGCCTGGCTCGATTTCCGCGGGCAGGTCACCTCGCGCGTCAATCTGGCACCCGCGCCGGGCTGAGCCGCGCGCGGCCCGCCGGGTGTCCATGCAGCCCGCAGCACCGGGCAGCGCCGGTGCGGCGCTGCGCGATCTTGCCGAGCTGCGCTTCGAGTCCACCTATGTTGAGGCGATGCCTGCCGACCCGCAGCGCGACAACCAGCCGCGCGCTGTCCCCGGCGCTGCGTTCAGCGAGGTGGCGCCGACGCCCGTCGCGGCGCCGCGCCTGCTTGCCTGGTCGGACGAGCTTGCTGAGCGACTCGGCATCGCCCGCCCCGCGCCCAACTCGCGCGCCGTCGACATCCTCGCCGGTAATGCACTCGCCGCGGGTATGCGTCCCTATGCGGCGCGCTACGGCGGACACCAGTTTGGCAACTGGGCAGGGCAACTGGGCGATGGCCGCGCGCTGACGCTCGGCGAACTGCTGACGCCGAGCGGCGAGCGCGAGGAGTTGCAACTCAAGGGTGCCGGCCCCACGCCTTATTCGCGCTTTGCCGACGGCCGCGCGGTGCTGCGGTCTTCATTGCGCGAATTTCTTTGTAGCGAAGCCATGTACGCACTCGGCGTGCCGACGAGTCGCGCGCTGTCGCTGGTGGCGACCGGCGAGGAAGTCGTGCGCGACATGTTCTACGACGGCAATCCGCGGCCCGAGCCGGGCGCGATCGTTTGTCGCGTGGCGCCGACCTTCATTCGTTTCGGCAATTTCGAGATCCATGCGGCGAGCGAGGAGACGGAGATCCTGCGCAGGCTGGCCGACCATGTGATCGCTGCGCACTATCCCGACCACCGCGCCGGTTCGCCGCGCGCCTACGCACGCTGGTTCGAGGAGATCTGCCGCCGGACCGCGGTGATGATCGCGCACTGGATGCGGGTCGGCTTCGTGCACGGCGTGATGAACACCGACAACATGTCGATCCTCGGGCTCACCATCGACTACGGCCCTTATGGCTGGCTCGAAGGCTACGAGCCCGGTTGGACGCCGAACACCACCGACGCGGCGGGGCGGCGTTACTGCTACGGCAACCAGCCGCAGATCGGCCTCTGGAACCTCGCGCGACTCGCCGGTGCGCTGCTGCCGTTGGTGGGGGAGAAGGACCTCCTGCAGGAGGGCCTCGAGCGCTATCGCAGCACCTACGCCGAGACCTGGAGCGCGATGCTGGCCGGCAAACTCGGTCTCGAGGCCTTGGGTCGCGACGGCGATGAGGCGCTGGTCGAGGAACTGTTTGCGCTGCTCGCGAGCGTCGAGACGGACATGCCGATCTTCTTTCGTGCGCTGGGCAGCGTTGCTGGCGCTAAGGAGGCGGCGGTTGCGGCAGCCCCAACCGCAGCCGCAGACCGGGATCTCCCTGCGCCTGTTGCGGCAGCCCTTTATGACGGTGCCTCGCCCGATGCTGAACAGCGCGCGCGCTGGCAGGCGTGGTTCGTCCGTTGGCAGACTCGCGCGGCAGCCTCGGGTCTCACGCCGCTCGAGCGGCGACGGCGGATGGATGCCGCCAACCCCTGCTACCTGCCGCGCAACTACCTCGCGCAGCAGGCGATCGATGCGGCTACGGCAGGCGACCTTGCGCCGCTCGCGGAGTTGCTCGCCGTCCTGCGTCGACCGTACACCGAGCAAATCGGCCGCGAGGTCTACGCGGCGCGTCGACCGGAGTGGGCGAGACACCGCGCCGGCTGCTCGGCGCTGTCCTGTAGTTCCTGAGTCCACGCCGCGCTGCGGTCCGCGGCGCGGCACCGCATCGTCGTTGCGTTGACGCCGGATGGAGCTTGGGCGTAGCCTCCCGACCGTTCACGAGGTGCCTGTTGCGCGATGGTCGTGCGGCGGGTGAAACGGGAAGCCGGTGGGCGCCAGCAGGCGCGAATCCGGCACTGCCCCCGCAACGGTGAGCGAGGCAGGGTGGTCATCGGCCACTGTTTCCACTGCAACGGTGGAAACGGGAAGGCGGTCACCCGCGTCGTCAGGGTTCAGCGTCACGCTGGTCCGGGCGACCCTCGCAAGTCCGGAGACCGGCCTCATGACATCCAGAGCGCATTCGGTGGGAGTGCGGCAGGAGTTGTGATGCACAAGTTATTTAGGCCTTTCCCGGCCGTCCTCACCGTGCTGGCCCTGGCTGCGCCGGCCATCGTGCCCGCCGCTGCGGCGGACTCCGTAACCCGCAAAGACGATGGTCTCTACATCGTCACCGCGACGCGCGCCAGGCAGAAACTCGACGACAGCCTCTCCTCGGTGACGGTCATCGAGCGGGTCGATATCGAACGTTCGCAGGCGCGCACGCTCGATGAACTGCTGGTCGGTGTCGAGGGCGTGGCGATTGCCCGCCAGGGCGGCATCGGCCAGCCCACTTCGGTTTACCTGCGCGGCGGCGAGTCTGACCACGTGCTGTGGCTGATCGACGGCGTGCGCGTCGGCTCGGTCACCACGGGCATTCCTGCGCTGCAGGATCTGCCGCTCGACACCGTCGAGCGCATCGAGATCGTGCGCGGTCCGCGTTCGAGTCTCTATGGCGCTGATGCGATGGGCGGCGTGGTGCAGATCTTCACGCGTCGCGGCGGCGATGCCGGCCGTGCGCTGCGAGTCACTGCCGGCTCTAACGGCACGCGCCAGATCGCCGGTTCCGCCGGTCTTGGCGATGAGACAGGGTGGCTCGATTTGCAGGTGGCACACTTCGAGACCGATGGCGTCAACGCCTGCCTCGGCCTGCCGTTTCCGCCCGGCGGTGGCTGCTTCACCCGCGAGCCCGACCGCGATCCGTACCGCAATACCAGCGTCAACCTCGGCGGTGGCCTGCGCTTTGCGGGCGGCGGCACCCTTGAGGCCTATGCACAGCGGGCGGAGGCGCGGGTTTCGTTCGATTCGTCGTTCCTCAACCAGTCTGACCTCGTCAACGAAGCGGCCGGCCTCAAGTGGGTGATCGAGCCGACGGGCAACTGGCGCAGCACGTTGACGGCCGGCCGTTCGGCGGACGAGTCGACGAGTTTCCGCAGCGGCGGCAGTCTCACGAGCGTGTTCAACTCCTCGCGCGACAGCCTCAGCTGGCAAAACGAACTGCAGCTTGGCTCGAGCGAGCTGATGCTCGGCGCCGACTTCCTGCGCGATCGTGTGCAGAGCGACGTGCGCTTCGATCGGCGGTCGCGCGACAACCGCGCGGCCTTTGCGCAGTACGCGCTCGGCTTCGGCGCGCAGAGCCTCGCGCTCGCGGCGCGGATCGACGACAACGAGCAGTTCGGGGCCAATGCCACCGGCAGCCTCGCCTGGGGCTGGCGGTCGACGGCAGGCCTGCAGGCCTACGCCAGTTTTGGCAGCGCGTTCAAGGCGCCGTCGTTCAACGAGCTTTATTACCCCGGGTTCAGCAACCCGCGACTCGATCCGGAACGCGGCCGCACCTTGGAAGCCGGCCTGAAGCAGCGTCTCCCCTGGGGGCGTTGGTCAGTCAGCGCCTATCGCAGCCAGGTCGATGATCTGATCGCTTTCGACGTCGCGACCTTCAAGCCGCAGAACATTTCGCGCGCGGTGCTGCGCGGTCTCGAGGGCTCAGTGCAGTGGCGTCACGGTGCGTGGCGACTCGAGCAGACGCTGGGCTGGCTGTCCGCCGAAGACGCCGGACGCAGCGCCACCCGCGGCCGTGAACTGCCGCGGCGACCCGCCTGGGCCGGCCGCTCTGCCGTGGCGTGGTCAGCCACGCGTCTCGAACTCGGCGCGAGTGTGCAGTTCGCGAGCCGCAGGTATGATGACCTCGCCAACAGCCGCCGGCTCGGCGGCTACGGCGTGGTCGACCTCACCGGTGCGTGGCGCTTGAGCGAAGCCACCGAACTGCAGCTGCGGGTGGCCAATGCATTCGATCGACGGTACGAGACGGCAACGCTCTATCCGGCGTTGGGCAGAGAGTTTTTTGTGACGTTGCGCCACCATGCGCCGCGTTGAAGGGAGCAAAGAAATGACCAAACAGACTTTCATCGACAACAACGCCCGGTTCGCGCCGGCTGGCAGCCATTTCTGGTGGGTGGCGCTCGCGCTCGCCGCGGTGATGGCGGTAACCCGACTCGGCCATTTCGGCGAGTACGGCGGGCCGCTCGACGCCTCGTGGGCAGTGTTTTTCCTCGCCGGACTCTGGCTGCGCGATCTGCGCCTGTTCCCGGGATTCTTCCTGCTGGCCTGGGTGACGGATCTCGCGGCTTTTGCGCTCGGCACGCCGACCAACTGCTACTCGCTCGCCTACCTTTTCCTCATTCCTGCCTACGGCGCGTTGTGGATGGCGGGCCGATGGGCCAGTGAAGGCGGCTTTGCCCGCATCGCCGCGTGCGTCGCGGCGGGTGCGGCGGCGACGTTCGCGATCGCCAATGCGGGGATGTTCCTGCTCGCGCCGTCGCCGAGCGCTCCGGACGCTGCGTCTTTCGTGGCGGCCGTCATCGGCTACTTCCCCGGATATCTCGCCACGACCTCGGTCTACGTCGGCTGCGGCCTCGTCGCCGAACTGCTGCTCGGCGCGCGGCGTCGAGTGCTGGCCTGAGACATCGCGCTGCGGGTCCCGCTTGCGGGACCCGCAGCTGCTGCCGATGGTCGGGCGTCAATCGATAGCCGGGCCTCGATCCTCTTCAGGTCGCGCCTTTACTTGCCCCAGGGCAGAGTGGTCGCCACCGAGAACACGATCTTGTTCTCGGACGTGAACACATCATCCGGCGTTTTCTGTGCGACCTGCAGGTCGCTGCCGTCCACCCACTTCAGGCTGAGTGCGAAATTGCCGAGCGTCTTCGAGACGCCGACCGAGTAATCGAAGTATTCGGTTCCCTTCCAGTAGTCACCGCTGCTGTAGCCGCCGTGCAGCGCGAGGCTGAAGTCATTCGGCAACGGAATCGCGCCATTGACTTCAAGGTAGGTGGCTTTTTTGCCGGTGTTGCTGAAGTCCCAGGCATACCAGAGCTTGGTTGATACCGCCTTGTAGGTGAGCGAGGCGTAGGCTTCAGTAAAGTCGACCTTGTCGCCGCCCGGTTGGTAGGTGTACTGAACCAGTCCGAAGTCGTAGCCCAGATCGTCGGTGAAGTTGCCGCGCAGACCGCCATAGAGGTCGATTTCAGCGTCGGCATCCGCGGCCTTGCCAAAGTCGACGTTGCTTGCCCAGGCACCGAGGTAGAAGCCGGATTCCGTTGACCAGTCGAGACTCGCCTGCAGGGCCGGGTCGCGCGCCGTCTGCGTGATGCCGCGGAAGTCGTAGTCGGACGTCAGGGTGATGGTTGACGTCACTTCGGCCTGGGCAGCGGCGGCCGCGGCACCCAGTGCCAGAACGGCGATAGCGGGAGCGATTTTCATGCTTGTTGGTCCTCGGGGGTTGGGAATTGCGGGTCAAGTCCGAGCAAGGCGCGTGCCACGCTTTCCTCGTTGTTTTTGCGGGCAGGCGGCGGATTCTAGCGCCATTTACGCACCGATTTGGTGCGCGGCGGCGAGCTGACGCCGGGCAATAGTGCAGCGACTGCTAGACTCCGCGCCCTCAACCGTACGCTGTTCATCGACCGAATTTCCCCATGTCTGATCCTCACTCCACGACCGGGCACGAGCGACCCTCGGCGCTGCGGCCCGCTGCGGAGGCCTTCGTCGACGTCGAAACGACCGGCGGCCATCCGGCCTGGCATCGCATCACCGAGATCGCCATCGTTGCCATGCGCGATGGCGTGGTCGAATGGGAATGGAGTTCCCTGGTCAACCCCGGGGTGTCGATCCCGCCGTCGATCCAGCGCCTCACGGGGATCGACAATGCCATGGTCGCGGCGGCGCCGAGCTTTGCCGAGCTTGCCGACGAGGTGGCCGAGCGGCTCGCAGGGCGTCGCTTCGTCGCCCACAACGTGCGCTTCGATTACGGTTTTGTCCGTGCCGAGATGCGTCGTGCCGGGCGGCGGTACTCGGCGCCGCTCACCTGCACGGTGCGTCTGTCGCGCGAGCTCTATCCGGAAGCAACGCGCCACAACCTCGACGCGCTGATCGAGCGGCATGGTCTCGAGTGCAGCGCCCGGCACCGCGCGCTGCCCGATGCGCAGGTGCTGGCGCAATGGTGGCAGCGGCTGCGCGCCAGCTGGCCCGCTGCGACGCTTGCCGAGGCGATCGAGCGGGTTGGCAGGCGGCCATCCTTGCCCTCGCACCTCGATGCCGAACTGATCGATGACCTGCCGGAGGCTGCGGGGGTGTATCGATTCTTTGGTGAAGGCGACACGCTGATCTACATCGGCAAGGCCAACAACCTGCGCGAACGGGTACTCGGGCATTTCATGGCGGCGACCCGCGATGCGAAATCGCAGCGTCTTGCTGCGCAGACCCGGCGCATCGAGTGGACCGAGACCGCAGGCGAGCTTGGCGCGCTGCTGCTCGAGTCGAAGCTGGTGCGCGAGCTGCAGCCTGTCTACAACCGACGCCTGCGCGGCGGTGGCGAGACCTACACCTGGCTGATCGACGATGCGGGTGGTGCGCCGCGACTGCATGAACTCTGCGGACCGTTGCCGGCGGATGTCGATGCCTTCGGTCTCTATCGAACCGCGCGACAGGCGAAGACGGCGCTGGTCGCGCTCGCCCGCGAGCACCGGCTCTGTCTGCGCGTGCTTGGCCTCGAGGCCGGCAGCGAGGGTTCATGTTTCGGTTATCAGGTCGGCCGTTGCGCCGGAGCCTGCGTCGGTGCCGAACCGCTCGCGCGGCATGGACTGCGGTTGAAGTTGCAGCTGGCCGCGATCAAGTTGCGCGCCTGGCCGCATGCGGGACCGGTGGCCATCGAGGAGACAAGCGCCCTCGGCATGCGCCACTGGCACGTCGTTGATGGCTGGCAATACCTCGGGACCGTGGTCGCGGACGAGCGCGATGAGACCAGTGACGCCGCGCCTGCGGCGGCTGCAGTCTCGATGGCGGCGGACGAGCGGCAGTTCGATGCCGACGCCTACCGAATTCTTTGTCGATATCTGAAACCCGGCGCACGCAACCTGCGACCCTGGCCGATGGGCCGGGCGCCTGCGCGCCGCGGGATGCGCGGCTCGTGAACGCACGGCTGCATGCGTTCGTGGCCAGCGTGCCGCGTGGCTTCGGCGACCTGCTCGCGCAGGAGCTGCGCGACCTCGGTGCGCTCGATGTGCGCGAGCGCGGCAATACCGTGGCCTTCACCGGCCCACTTGAGGTGGCCTATCGGGCTTGTCTCGAGTCGCGCGTGGCCAGCCGCATCCTGCTCGAACTGCTGCGCTTCGAGGCGGCCGACGACGCGGCGATCTACGCGGCGCTGCGCGGCATCGACTGGCGGGCGCACGTCGATCCTGCCGGGACGCTGGCCTGCGAGTGGTCGGGGCGGCACCCGGCGATCGCCAACACCCATTTCGGCACGCTACGACTCAAAGATGCCATCTGCGACAGCCTGCGCGAGTCGAGCGGGCAACGACCGGACATCGCCACCGATGAGCCCGGGGTGCGCGTCCATGCCTATGCCGTCGGCACCAAAGTCACGGTGTCGATCGATCTGTCCGGCGAGGGTCTGCACCGTCGCGGCTGGCGGGGTGACACGGGCGAGGCGCCGTTGCGCGAGAACATCGCCGCAGGCATTTTGCTGCGCGCGGGGTGGCCGAAGCTGGCGGCGGCCGGCGCGGCCTTCGTCGATCCGATGTGCGGTTCCGGCACGCTGGTGATCGAGGCCGCGCGGATCGCTGCCGACATCGCCGCCAACCACCGCCGCCGCTACTTCGGTTTTCTCGGCTGGCGGGGTCACGACGCCGCCCTCTGGCAGCGACTGACCGAGGTTAGCGAGGCGCGCGCCGCGGCCGGGCTCGCCGCCTGCGAGGCGCGTGGCGTACGACTGCTCGGGCGTGATACCGACCGGCAATTGATCCGCGAGGCACGGCTCAATGCCGCGCATGCCGGTGTAGGCTCGATCAGCGGCTTCGAGGCGGGCACGCTCGCCGAGTTGACCGCGCCGGCCGCACCGGGTCTGCTCTGCACCAATCCGCCCTGGGGCTTGCGGCTCGGCGACGAGGCGGCAGCGCGGGCCGTGCACCGCGAACTCGGCACGGTGCTGCGTGAGCGCTTCGCGGGCTGGCAGGCGGCCGTGTTGACCGGCGAGGCCTCACTCGGACTCGAACTCGGGCTGCGCGCGCATCGCGTGCACACCATCTGGAATGGCGCGCTCGAGTGCCGCCTGCTGCGTATCGAAGTCGGCGAGCAGGCCGAGCGCGACCTGCGACCGCGTCAGGGTACACAGGTGAACGCAGAACTCGCTGCGTCGCCCGGCGCGCAGATGTTTGCCAACCGCCTGCGCAAGAACCAGCGCCAACTCGACGGCTGGCTGCGTCGCGAGGCGGTCAGCTGCTATCGGCTGTACGACGCCGATATGCCGGAGTACGCCTTCGCGATCGACGTCTATACCTCGGCTGAGACGCCGACGGAGCGCTGGCTGGTGGTGCAGGAGTACGCGGCGCCCGCCGCCATCCCCGAGGACACCGTGCGGCGACGGCGCAGCGAGGCACTGGCGGCGCTGGTGGCGACCACCGGCATACCGGCTGACCATCTGCAGTTGCGTACGCGCCGACGCA
Organism: uncultured Acidibacter sp.; assembly: GCA_964541625.1. GTDB lineage: Bacteria > Pseudomonadota > Gammaproteobacteria > Steroidobacterales > Steroidobacteraceae > UBA964. The sequence goes on along the minus strand of CAZIRD010000019.1, from coordinate 20,070 downwards.
TCCGCCGCGGTGAGCAGTACACCAAGCGCGACGAGAGCGGCCGCTTCCACGTGGTCGGCGAGGGCGGCTTGCGCTTCCAGGTGAATTTCGAGGACTACCTCGATACCGGGCTTTTTCTCGACCATCGCGCGACGCGCGCGCGGCTGCGGGCCGCGGCCGGCGGCAAACGCTTCCTGAACCTGTTCGCCTACACCGGCACGGCGACGGTGTACGCAGTGGCCGGTGGGGCGCGCGCCAGCACCACGGTCGATCTGTCCGCAACCTACCTCGACTGGGCGCGCAGCAACCTCGCGCTCAACGGACTGGCCGGGCCGCGGCACGAGTTCCTGCGCGCCGATGTGCGCGAGTGGTTGACCGAGGCCGCGCAGCGCGGCGAGCGCTACGATCTCATCTTCTGCGACCCGCCGACCTTCTCGAACAGCAAGCGGATGGAGGGTGTGCTTGACGTGCAGCGCGATCACCCCGCACTGATCGACGCCTGCATGGCTTTGCTGGCGCCGGACGGCCTGCTGGTGTTCTCGACCAACGCCCAGCGTTTCCGGCTCGATCCCGCGCTCGCCGCCCGCTACGCCGTCAAGGACGTGAGTCGGGCGACTATCCCGACCGACTTCCTGCGGAACACCGACATTCACCGCTGTTACGAGCTGCGCTAGGCTGCGGTCGATCAAGGCTTTTGGCCGGGCCATGGTCGCGGGGGTGGCCGGGCTGGCAGGCGGAGGCCGGAGGTGCGTATCGTGGAAGGTGTGAAAACCCCCCAATTCTTTGGTTTGGCCGTCCTGGTGGCGGGTTCCCTGATGTTCGCCGGTTGTTCGCGCGGCGGCGGCGAGCCGCCACCGGCAGCTTCCTCGCTGACCGTGACCCTGGTCGCGGCGGAACGACGCGCGATCGATCGCGAGATCGTCGCTTCCGGGTCGGTGGCCGCTTGGCAGGAGATGTCGCTCGGCGTCGAGCTTGCCGGCATCCGTGTGGCCAACGTGCTGGTCGAGCCCGGTGATCGGGTGAGCGCCGGTCAGGCGCTGGTGGAGCTCGACCGGCGCACCCTCGATGTGCAGGCGCGGCAGGCGGACGCCAGTCTCGCACAGGCGCGGGCCAACGCCGAACTCGCCACTTCGCAGGAGAAGCGCGGCGCGACGCTGCTCGAACGCAACCTCATCTCCACCAATGATTTCGAGGTGCTGCGCGCCAATCGCGCGCGCGCCGAGGCGCAACAGGTCGCAGCCGAGGCCGAACGCGACGCCGCGCGGCTGCGGCTCGGCTTCGCAACGCTGCGGGCGCCGGACGCCGGCGTCATCTCGGTTCGCCATGTGCAGCCGGGGCAGATCGTCTCGGCTGGCGGCGAGTTGCTGCGACTCATCCGCCGCGGCCGGCTCGAATGGCGCGCCGAAGTCGCCGAGACCGATCTTGCGCGCATCAAGGTGGGCGCCAACGTCGACTTGCGCGGGCCCGCGGGCGAGGCCGTCACCGGCGTGATTCGCGCCGTGTCGCCGGCCATCGATCCGCAGACCCGTACTGCTCTGGTGTACGCCGATCTCGCCCAGCCCGGCGCCCTGCGCGCGGGCATGTTCGCCGAGGGACGGCTTGGAATCGGCAAGGCCGAGGTCATCGTCGTGCCGCGACAGTCAGTGGTGTTCCGCGACGGTTACCCGTACGTGTTCGTGATGGGCGAGGGCGGCAAAGTCCTGCAGCGACGCATCGACACCGGCCCGCCTCAAGGCGAGCGGGTCGAGGTGCGCAGCGGGCTCAAGCCGGGTGAACGCGTGGTGGCGCGCGGCGCCGGCTTCCTGAGCGATGGCGATGTGGTCAAGGTTGTCGACGGCGCGACCTCATGAACCTTTCTCGCTGGGGCATCCAGTACCCGCTGCCCTCTGTCCTGTTGTTCGTCGTGCTGGTGCTCGCCGGCCTCTGGGGCTTGCGGCAACTGCCGATCTCGCAACTGCCGGATATCGCGCTGCCGACCATCCAGGTCACGGTCAATCTCTCCGGCGCTCCGCCCTCGACGATCGAGACCGATGTCACCCGCAAGGTCGAGGACGCGGTCGCCAGCATTCCCGACATCCGCCGCATCAACTCCTCGGTGAGCGAGGGCACCTCGGTCACCCGCATCGAATTCGAACTCGGCCGCGACATCGACCGCGCCCTCGATGAGGTACGCGATGCGGTCGCGCGCGTGCGTCGCGATCTGCCCCAGGACATCGACGAACCGGTGACGCAGCGGATTTCGCTGGTCGGCGGCACGCTCATGGCCTATGCGGTGGAGTCGGATCGGCTGGCGCCGGACGAACTCTCCTGGTTCGTCGACGACAAGGTCACCAAGGCCGTGTTCAGCGTCTCGGGCGTGGGCTCGGTGACGCGCATCGGCGGCGTGGATCGCGAGGTGCGCATCGACCTGCGGCCGGAAGCCCTGCAGGCGCTCGGCGTCAGCGCAGGTTCAGTGTCGGCGCAACTTGCGCGCTTGCAGGTCGAGCGGCCGGGCGGTCGCACCGTGACGGGCGGCGCCGAGCAGTCGGTGCGCACGGTCGCGGTGGTGCGCAATGCGCAGGACCTCGCCGACTACCCGATTTATCTGCCCGATGGCCGCAGCGTACGCCTGTCGGCGATCGCCACGGTCACCGACGGCGCAGCCGAACCGCGTTCGGCTGCCATGCTCGATGGTCGTCCGGTGGTGGGATTCTCTACCCGCCGCACGTCCGGCTCCAGCGAGGTTGCCGTGGGCGAGGGCATCCGGGAGCGGCTCGCGCAGTTGCAGGCCGAGCACCCCGAGGTGCGCTTCACCGAGGTGCAATCGACTGTCGAGACCGCCAAGGCCTCTTACGACTCCTCGATGACCATGCTGCTCGAGGGTGCGCTGCTCGCGGTGCTCGTGGTGTGGTTCTTTCTGCGCGAGTGGCGCGCGACGCTGATCTCGGCGATCGCGCTGCCGCTGTCGGTGATCCCGACCTTTGCGGTCATGCACTGGCTGGACTTTTCACTCAACCTGCTCACCCTGCTCGCGCTCGCCGTGGTGATCGGCGTGCTGGTCGACGACGCGATCGTCGAAGTGGAGAACGTCGCGCGGCATCGGGCCATGGGCAAGCCGCCGATGCAGGCGGCGGTCGACGCCGCCGACGAGATCGGCATCGCGGTGATTGCCACCTCGGTGACACTCGCAGCGGTGTTCATTCCGGTCGCCTTCATGCCCGGGGTCACCGGCAAGTTCTTCCGCGAGTTCGGCTGGACGGCGGCTGCGGCGGTGCTGTTCTCGCTGCTCGTGGCGCGCTTGCTGACGCCGATGCTCGCCGGCTACTTCATGCGCGGCGAGCCCAAGACCGCAGTCGACTCACCGCTGATGCAACGCTACCTGCGCTGGGTCGAGCTCGCGCTGCACTATCGTGGCCGCGCGCTCGCGCTGGCGTTCGCAACCTTCGTGGTCTCGCTCGGCCTGATCCCGCTGATCCCCAAGACTTTCGTGCCGACCACCGACCAGTCGCGGGCGCAACTGCAGGTCGAACTGCCTCCGGGTGCGCGTCTTGCCGACTCGATGCAGGTGGCGGAGGAAGTGAGCGCGAAGCTGCGTGCGGCGATCCCGGAGATCGTCAAGATCTTCACCACGGTCGGCGGCGAGAGCGGCGACAGCATGGGCGGCGGGCTGACGTTTCCCGAGGTACGCAAAGTCGGCATGACGCTGCAGTTTGCCGCCGACCGGCAGCGCACCAGCGCCGAGATCGAAGATTCCGTGCGCAAGGCACTGATCAACATGCCGGGGGTAAGGGTCGGATTCGCCGCCGGCGGTCCCGGCGATCGACTGACGCTGGCCATTGGTGGCCGTGACTCGGAGCAGCTCTCCGCGGCCTCCCAGGCGCTGGCGGCGGCGCTGCGCAACGTGCCCGGCATTGGTACCGTCACCACGACCGCTGCGCTACTGCGGCCCGAAATCGTCATCCGGCCCGATCCCGCGCGCGCTGCCGACCTCGGCGTCTCGACGGTGGACATCGCCGACGCGGCACGTATCGCCACCAGCGGCGACATCCGCCAGCGACTCGCCAAGCTGAATCTCGCCGAGCGTCAGGTGCCGATCCGCGTACAACTGGCCGGCGCCTCGCTCACCGATCCCTCGGTGCTCCGCCAGTTGCGGGTTCCCGGCAAGAACGGGCCGGTGCCGCTCGCGGCGGTGGCCGACATCACCGAGGGCAGCGGCCCCGCGCGTATCGATCGGCTGAACCGCGAACGGACCGTGACCGTGTCGGCTGAACTGAACGGGCTGCCGCTCGGTGACGTGATGGCGAAGATGAATCGCGCGCCGGCGATGCAGAACCTGCCCGCAGGTGTACGCATCCTGCCGGCCGGCGACAGCGAGGCCTTCGTCGAACTCTTCGTCGGCTTCGTGCTCGCGCTGCTGGCGGGCATCGTGTCGGTTTATCTCGTGCTGCTGCTGCTCTTCCACAGCGGTACGCAACCGCTGGTGATTCTGGCCGCTGTGCCACTTTGCGGCGGCGGCGCCTTCGGCCTGCTGCTGCTCACCGGTACCGCGCTGTCGTTGCCGTCGCTGATCGGTCTCCTGCTGCTCAACGGCATCGCCGTCAAAAATTCCATCCTGATCGTCGACTACGCCATCCTCGGTGAGCAGGCCGGGATGCCGCGCGAGCAGGCGCTGCTCGACGCCTGTCGCAAGCGCGCACGGCCGGTGATCATGACCACGCTCGCGATGGGCGCAGGCATGTTGCCGATCGCGCTCGGGCTCGGCGCCGACGGCAATTTCCGCACGCCGCTCGGCGTGGCGGTGATCGGCGGTCTTATCACCTCGACGCTGCTGTCGCTGGTGGTGGTGCCGGCGGCCTACTCGCTGGTGGCGGAGATCACGGAGCGGCGGCTGCGGCCGCTGCTGCGACGATTCCTGCCGCACGAGGCGCGTGGCTGACCCCAAAACGGGGTCAGGGAATCACAGCAGGTCGCGCAGCCGGTACCAGAGCATCGCCAGCACCAGCGCCGGCCGGCGCAGCGCATCGCCGCCCGGAAAATCGCGGTGGCGGATGCGGGCAAAGACGTCGAAGCGCTCGCTGGTGCCGCTGATGGCCTCCGCCAGCAGCTTGCCGGCGATGCCGGTGAGCGCGATGCCGTGGCCGCTGAAGCCCTGCAGGAAATACACATCCGGCTCCAGTCTGCCGAAGTGCGGTGCGCGATTGAGCGTGATGTCGACGAGTCCGCCCCAGGCGTAGTCAATGGCCACATCGGCGAGCTGCGGGAACACCTTGACCATGCGTGCGCGGGTTGCCCGTCGCGTGCCGAGCGGATCGAGTCCCGAGTAGCTGACGCGGCCGCCGAACAGCAGGCGGTGATCCGCCGAGCGGCGAAAGTAGTCGATCACCCAGTTGATGTCGGTGACGGCGGCGTGATTGCGGATCAGCGCCGCGGCGCGCTCGGCGCCAAGCGGCTGGGTAGCGACGATGTAGGTGCCGACGCCAATGATCTTGCGGGCGAGGGTGGGGGCGAACGGCCCGAGCCAGGCGTTGCCGCAAAGCGCGAGCGCACGGCAATGCACTGAGCCCTGCGCGGTGCGCACCACGAACCCGCTGCCGCGCGCGTTGCCCGATGCCGCGCCGGCAGGGGCGGATGCCCGGGCATAGCCCAGCGCGCGCGAACCCTCGAACAGCCGCGCGCCGGCGCGCTCGGCGGCCGCGGCGAGTCCCTGCACGTACTTGAGCGGGTGCAGATGCCCGCCAGCGGCATCGAAGGTGCCGGCGATGTAGCGGCTGGTGGCGAGCAGCGAGCGCAGTTCCTCGCGCTCGACCATGCGCAGCGAGTGGTGGCCGTAGTGCTCGTTCACCACGGCGACTTCCTCGCGCAGTTCGCGTTCCTGACGCGGCTTGAGCGCCACGTGCATCTGGCCAGCGACGTAGTCGCAGTCGATATTGTGGTCGCGGATCAGCGTGCGCTGCAGCGCCAGCGCCTCGACGCTCATGTCCCAGATGCGTCGGGCATCGGTGGCGCCCAGCAGGTGTTCGAGTTTGGCCTGTCCGCAGGCGACGCCGGTGATCGCCTGTGCACCGCTGCGGCCGGAGGCGCCCCAGCCGACGCACTCCGCCTCGAGCAGCGCCACGCGGTAGCCGCGCTCGGCGAGGTGCAGCGCCGTCGAGCAGCCGGCGATACCGCCGCCGACCACACACACATCGGCGTCGACCGTGCCTTCGAGCGGTGGCCGGGGCTGCGCGGCACCTGCGCTCGCCGCGTACCAGGAATCGACGTGCCGGCTCATATCGCGCCGAGGTACCACTGCATCTCGATGGGCGTGACGTAGGAGTTGAACTCGTCGAGTTCGGCCTGCTTGACCATGGCGTAGTGGTCGCGGAACGGGCGGCCGAGGTAGCTGGCGGAGAATTCGCTGCGACGGAAGCGCTCGATCGCGCTCGCCCAGTGGGCGGGCAGGGTCTCGCCGTCCTCCCGGTAGGCGTTACCGCGGACCGGCGCCGCGGGTTCCAGTCCCTCGGCAAGGCCATGGTGGATGCCGGCGAGAATCCAGGCCACCACGAGGTAGGGATTGGCATCGGCGCCGGCCAGCCGGTGTTCGATGCGCCGGTTGCGGGCGTCGCTGACCGGCAGTCGCAGGGCGGAGCCGCGATTGTTCACCGACCAGCAGGGGATCATCGGCACGTAGGCCTCGGGCCGGAAGCGCCGGTAGGAATTCGGTCCCGGCGCGCAGATCGCCACGCCATCGGCGAGGGTGCGCAGCAAACCGCCGAGCGCGTGACGCAGCGGCGTGCTCTCTACCCCGTGGTGCGGGGCGTCGGCCGGCGCCGCGGCCGGATCGGGGCAGGCGAAAAGATTGTCGCCGGCCGCGTCGAGCAGGCTGACGTGCACATGCAGTCCGGAGCCCGCCATGTCGCGATACGGCTTGGGCAGGAAGGTCGCGTCCCAGCCCTGTTCGCGAGCCACGCTGCGAACCACCCGCTTGAAGCGCAGCGCTTCGTCGCAGGCCTGCAGGGCATCGGCGCGGTGCGCAAGGTTGACCTCGAACTGGCCGGGTCCGTACTCGGCGAGGGCACTGGTGGCGGGCAGCCCCTGGATTCTCGAAACTTCATCAATTCGAGATAAAACTCTCGAAAATTCATCAAGATCAGTCATTGAATTGATTTGAGTTCTGAACTCGCGGCGACCGGTCACGGGCAGTGGTGGAGGCTGCGGCAACCCGCCCTCGGCGCGCACGCGGTCGATGAAATAGAACTCGTACTCGATCGCCACGACCGGGGTCAGGTTGAGTCGGTGGAAGCGGTCCATGACCTTGGCGAGTACATGGCGGGGGTCGGCGAAGAACGGCCGGCCGTCGGCCTCGTGCATCGCGACCTGCACCTGCGCGATGCCGCCGCTTTGCCAGGGAACCGGCACCAGCGTTCCGGGCAGCGGACGGCAGGGCCGGTCGGCATCTCCCTCATCGAAGCCAAGACCTGTGGCCTGGATGGTCCCGCCCTGCACATCGAGGGCGAACATCGACCCCGGCAGCAGCATGCCTTCGCGGTAGAGGTGCTCGAGCGCTTCACGCTCGATCCGCTTGCCCCGTTCGACGGTGTTCAGGTCGTTGAGGAAGACATCGACATGACGCGTGTCCGGATGTCTTGCCAGGAAGTCGTCGAGTTCCGCAAATGCCGTCATGGTGCCCCGCAGGCGATGCGCGGCACGGTGACCGCGCGAAACCCGGCAGCATACGGGCTGGACCGAGGCGACGGCAATATAGATTCAATAAAAACAACAGCTTATGTGAAAAGCTTCAGTCTCTGTATGGGTATACAGCGGTCTGCTGTGGTGTAATTCGGTGGGCTGCCGGGCAAGTTTCCGGGGCCACTTCCCACATGTCGCTGCGTCCTGTCATCGGAATTCCCGCCGACCGTCGAATGGTCGGTCCGCACCCCTTCCACATGGTCGGGGAGAAGTACGCGCATGCGGTGTCCCGCGCGGCGGGCGGACTGCCATGGCTCATTCCCGTGCTGCCTGAGCCGCTCGAGAGTGCGGAAGTGCTCGCCCGCCTCGACGGGCTGCTGTTCCCGGGCAGTCCATCAAACGTCGAGCCGCATCACTATGACGAAGGGCCGAGCGCCCCCGGTACGCTGCATGACCCGGAGCGCGATGCGACCACGCTGCCGCTGATTCGCGCGGCGATCGACCTTGGCGTGCCGGTGCTCGGCATCTGCCGTGGCTTCCAGGAGATCAACGTCGCGCTCGGCGGCACGCTCTGGCAGCGCGTGCACGAGGTGCCGGGTCTGCTCGACCATCGCGAGGACAAGGAGGCGCCACTCGAGCGCCAGTACGGTCCGGCGCACGAGGTCCTGCTCGAAGCCGGCCTGATGCGCGAGTGGGCCGACGGGGCCATGCAGATCGCAGTCAATTCGCTGCACGGTCAGGGCGTCAAGCGGCTCGCGCCGACGCTGCGGGTCGAGGCGCGGGCGACCGACGGGCTGATCGAAGCCTTTTCGCTGCCCGATGCGCCAGCCTTCACCTGGGCGGTGCAGTGGCACCCCGAGTGGCGGGTGATGGCCAACGAATTTTCGGTGGCGATGTTCGCCGCCTTCGGCGAGGCGACGCAGCTGCGTGCCCGCAAGAGGTCAGAGTCATGACAGATCCCATCTCGCAATTCATCCGCGACCACAACATCCAGGAGATCGAGGCCATCGTGCCGGACATGGCGGGCATCGCCCGCGGCAAGGTCATGCCGGCGGAGAAGTTCCAGGGCGACCAGGGCATGCGTCTGCCCGAGAGCATCTTCCTGCAGACGGTGACCGGCGACTATCCGGACGATCCTGGGGCGGCGATGAGCCCTGCGGAGATCGACATCATCCTCAAGCCCGACCCGCGCACCATCCGTCGCGTGCCCTGGACCGCGGAACCGACTGCGCAGGTGATCCACGACTGCTTCTATGCCGATGGCCGCCGCGTGAAGATGGCGCCGC
>CAZIRD010000019.1:0-11148 GCA_964541625.1 uncultured Acidibacter sp. | reverse complement strand
GCTCAAGCATGTGCTCGATCTTTACGCGCAGCGGGGCTGGGAGCCGGTGGTCGCGCCCGAGCTCGAGTTCTATCTCGTCGAGCCGAATATCGACGCGGACTATCCGCTCAAGCCGCCGATCGGCCGCTCGGGACGCGCCGAACCGGGCCGGCAGTCCTACAGCATTGCCGCGGTCAACGAGTTTGATCCGCTGTTCGACGACGTGTACCAGTTCTGCGAAGACCAGGATATCGCCATCGACACGCTGATCCACGAGGACGGTCCGGCGCAGATGGAGATCAACCTGCTGCACGGCAACGCGCTCGATCTTGCCGATCAGGCGTTCATGTTCAAGCGCACCGCGCGCGAGGCGGCGCTGCGCCACAAGATGTACGCGACCTTCATGGCCAAGCCCCATGCCAAGGAACCGGGCAGTGCGATGCACATCCACCAGAGCATCGTCGACCGCAAGACCGGCAAGAACGTGTTCTCGAATGCCGACGGTACGCCGACGCCGCTGTTCTTCGCGCACATCGCCGGTCTGCAGCGCTATTTGCCGGCGGCGATGGCGCTGCTCGCGCCGAACGTCAATTCCTACCGGCGCATCACCCGCTTCCAGGTGGCGCCGATCAACGTGCAGTGGGGCTACGACAACCGCACCGCCGGGCTGCGGGTACCGGGCTCGGATCCGCAGTCGCGGCGGGTCGAGAACCGGCTCTCCGGCGCAGACGCCAACCCTTATCTCGCCAGCGCCGCCTCGCTCGCCTGTGGCTACCTCGGCATGGTGCAGGGGCTGTCGCCGACCGAGCCGATCGCCGGCAGTGCGCACGACCTGCCGTTCTCGTTGCCGCGCAGTCTCGATGAGGCGATCCGTCTGCTGCGCGAGTGCGACCCGCTGATCGAGATCCTCGGCGAGAGTTTCGTCTCCGCGTTCACGCTGGTGCGCGAGGCGGAGTACGAGGTGTTCCTGCAGGTGATCAGTTCCTGGGAGCGCGAACACCTGCTGCTCAACGTCTGATCGATCCCGGCGGTAAGATCCGGCGATGACCCAGATTCCAGAGCGCAGCACCGCGCAGTGGCAGGCGCTCGACGCCGCGCACTACCTGCATCCGTTTACCGATACGCAGGCCCTTGCCGCCCGCGGTACGCGGATCATCACCCGCGGCGAGGGTGTCTATCTGCATGACAGCGAGGGGCATCGCATCCTCGACGGCATGTCGGGCCTGTGGTGTGTCGCGCTCGGCTACGGCCGCGAGGAACTGGTCGAGGCGGCGGCCCGGCAGATGCGCGAACTGCCTTACTACAACAGCTTCTTCCAGTGCGCCAACCCGCCGGCGATCGAACTCGCCGCGCGGCTCGCCGAGCTCACTCCGCCGCAGTTCCGCCATGTGTTCTTTACCGGCTCCGGCAGCGAGGCCAATGACACCTTCGTGCGCCTGGTGCGCCGCTACTGGGCGCTGCGCGGCGAGCCGCAGCGGCAGGTCATCATCAGCCGCTGGAACGGTTACCACGGCAGCACCATGGCCGGTGCCTCGTTGGGCGGCATGAAGGCGATGCATGCGCAGGGTGGCCTGCCGATCCCGGGCATCGTGCACATCGGCCAGCCCTACTGGTTCGAATGCGGCGGCGATCTCGAGCCGGCCGAGTTCGGTCTGCGCGCGGCGCGTGAACTCGAGGCCAAGATCCTCGAGATTGGTCCCGAGCGCGTTGCGGCCTTCATCGGCGAGCCCGTGCAGGGTGCCGGCGGCGTGATCATCCCGCCGGATAGTTACTGGCCGGAGGTGCAACGGATCATCGATCGTTACGGCATCCTGTTCGGCTCGGACGAGGTCATCTGCGGCTTCGGCCGCACCGGCAGCTGGTTCGGCTGCGAGCACTTCGGCACGCGACCCGACTTCCTCACGCTCGCCAAGGCGATCACTTCGGGCTATCAGCCGCTCGGCGCGCTGATGGTCGGCGATCGGGTGGCCGAGGTGCTGATCGGGCAGGGCGGCGAGTTCGCCCACGGCTATACCTATTCCGGTCACCCGGTGGCCGCGGCGGTGGCGCTCGCCAACCTCGAGATCATGCAGCGCGAGCGCATCGTCGAGCGGGTCCGCGAGGACCTCGCGCCCTATTGGGCGTCGCGCTGGCGGGAGCTCGGTGCGCACCCGCTGGTCGGCGAGGCGCGTTCGCTCGGCCTGTTCGGGGCCCTCGAGCTCGTGCCCGCCAAGCCCTCGCGGCAGTTTTTTCCGGAGCGCGGCACGGTGGGCACGCGCGGCCGCGACATTTCAATCCGCAACGGTCTCGTGATGCGTGCGGTCTGGGACACGCTGATCGTCGCGCCGCCGCTCGTCATCAGCCGCGCCGAGATCGACGAACTCATCGACAAGGCGTTCCGCACCCTCGAGGAACTGCAGGCCGAGCTGCGGCGTGACGGCTGGCTGACGGGCTGAGGGCTGGCTGACGGGCTGAGGGCTGGCTGGCGGCCTGAGGGTCTGCGGGACTGATTGGCCGGCCGGGCATGTGCCGCCGCCGGTGCCGGCCGACCGGTTGCGAGTCTTTCGCCGACCGGTGCGCTGCGCTATAAAAGACGCTTCGTCGCCGCAGGTCGCGGCAGTCCCCGGAGCGCGCTCGCCAATGAAACATGCTGTCCGTCCGCTCGTCGCCGCGTTGTCGGCGGTCGTCCTGCTCGCCGCCTGCGGTGACAAGAAGGAGGAGACCACCGCAGTGGTTGCCGAAGACAAGGTCCTCAACGTCTACAACTGGTCGGACTACATCGAAGCCAGCGTCATCGAGGGCTTCACCAAAGAAACCGGCATCAAGGTCCAGTACGACGTCTTCGACTCCAACGAGATGCTCGAGACCAAGCTGCTCGCCGGCAACACGGGCTACGACATCGTCGTGCCGTCGGCACCGTTTCTCTATCGGCAACTGAAGGCCGGTGTGCACCAGAAGCTCGACAAATCGCAGCTGCCTAACCTCGTCAACGTCGATCCGGACATCGCCAAGCGCCTCGAGGCCTTCGACCCGGGCAACGAGTACTCGGTCAACTACATGTGGGGTACCTCGGGCGTCGGCTACAACGTCAAGAAGATCGCCGAGCGCATGAAGGATGCGCCCTTGAACAGCTTCGCGATGTTCTACGACCCGAAGGTGGTGTCCAAGTTCGCCGACTGCGGCGTCAGCATCCTGGATGCGCCCAGTGAGGTCATCGGCACTGTGCTCATCTATCTCGGCAAGGACGCCAACAGCGAGAAGCCCGAGGACCTCGCCGCCGCCGAAGCGGTGCTGAAGTCGGTCCGGCCGTACATCAAGAATTTCCATTCCTCGGCCTACATCGAACAGCTTGCGAACGGCGAGATCTGCCTCGCACTTGGCTGGTCGGGTGACGTGCTGCAGGCCAAGTCGCGTGCGGTGGACGCCAAGAACGGCGTCGAGATCGACTACCGCATCCCGAAGGAAGGTGCGGTCATGTTCTTCGACCAGTTGGCCATCCCCAAGGACGCCAAGCATCCGAACAACGCGCACCTCTTCATCAATTACCTGCTGCGTCCCGAAATCGCCGCCAAGAACAGCTCGTACATCAGCTTCGCCAACGCCAACAAGGCGTCGACGCCGCTGGTTGACGCTGCGGTCACGGGTAATCCCAATGTCTACCCGCCGCCGGAGCTGATGACCAAGCTGGTGCCGGACATGCCGGAGTCCCCCGAGTTTTCGCGTTTACTGAACCGCAGCTGGACCACGATCAAGACGGGTCAGTGATCCGCCATGGCAGAGAAGGCCATCGACCGCTCCAAGGAATACGTCCGCATCGAGGGTGTATCCAAACGCTTCGGTGATTTCGTCGCGGTCGACAACGTCTCGCTCAACATCTACAAAGGCGAGATCTTTTGTCTGCTCGGCGGCTCCGGCTGCGGCAAGACCACGCTGCTGCGCATGCTGGCGGGCTTCGAGGCGCCGACGGCCGGGCGCATCCTCATCGACGGTCAGGATATGGCGGGCATCCCTCCCTACGAGCGGCCCGTCAACATGATGTTCCAGTCCTACGCACTGTTCCCGCACATGACGGTGGCGGCGAATGTTGCCTTCGGGCTGGAGCAGGAAGGGCTGGCGCGAACCGAGATCGAACGGCGCGTCGGCGAGATGCTGGACATCGTCAAGCTCGGCGAGTTTGCGCGCCGCAAGCCGCATCAGCTCTCCGGTGGGCAGCGCCAGCGTGTGGCGCTGGCGCGCGCACTCGTCAAGCGACCAAAGCTGCTGCTGCTCGATGAGCCGCTCGGCGCGCTCGACAAAAAGCTGCGCGAGCATACCCAGTTCGAACTCATCAACCTGCAGGAGCAGCTCGGCGTCACCTTCGTGGTGGTGACGCATGACCAGGAAGAGGCCATGACGCTGGCCTCGCGCATCGGCGTCATGAACAAGGGGCAGATCGTACAGGTGGGTACGCCCACCGAGATCTACGAGTTCCCGAACTCGCGGTTCGTTGCGGACTTCATCGGCTCGGTCAACATGTTCGACGGGCAGCTCGCCGAGGACGAACCCGGCCATGTGCGCATCCGCTGCCCCGAACTCGAAGCCATGGTGTTCGTCAGTCATGGCATCAGTGCCGCCCCGGATGCGCGCGTCTCGGTGGCCATCCGGCCCGAGAAGATCGAGATGACCCGGTCGGCCCCCGCCGGCAACGAGAACCACGCCCGGGGTGTCGTCAAGGAAATCGCCTATATGGGCGATATGTCGGTGTATCTGGTCCGTCTAGATTCGGGGCGCATGGTGCGGGTCACCATCCCGAACATCGAGCGGCATGACGAGCGCATCGTCTGGGATGAGACCGTCCACCTCTGCTGGCATCCCTCGAGTCCCGTGGTGCTCACGCACTAGCCATGGCGCGTTCACCCGGCAGTTCGGTGACCCAAGGCCTCGTACAGGATCGTCTCGGTCTGCTCTACGCACTGTTGCAGCAGTTCGGGCCGCAGCGTTGGTCGCGGTATGTCCGCGAGCACTGGTCGGGTCAGCGCCTCGTCATCGCCGTGCCCTGGCTGTGGCTGTTTCTTTTCTTTGTCATCCCCTTCCTGATCGTCTTCAAGATTTCCTTTTCGGAAATCCGCCTCGCCATGCCGCCCTACGCGCCGCTCTTCGAGTGGGTGGAGGAGGGCAAGCGGCTGGTGGCGACGCTGAACCCCGGCAACTATGCCTTCGTGCTGAAGGATGCGCTGTATGCCAGCACCTTCGTCTATTCGCTGAAGGTCGCCGCCATCTCGACTTTGTTGTGCCTGCTGATCGGCTATCCGATGGCCTACGCCATCGCGCGCTCGGCGCCGACCACGCGCAGTCTGCTCCTGATGCTGATCATCCTGCCCTTCTGGACCTCATTCCTGCTGCGGGTCTACGCCTGGGTGGGGCTCCTGAAGACCGATGGAGTGATCAACAACACCTTGCTGGCACTGGGGCTGATCGACGCGCCACTGACCCTGCTCTACACGGACTTCGCGGTCTACGTGGGTATCGTCTACTCCTACCTGCCGTTCATGATCCTGCCGCTGTATTCAAATCTCGAGAAGCATGACATGACGCTGCTCGAGGCCGCCGCCGACCTCGGAGCCAAGCCCTTCAAGGCCTTTCTGCGCATCACCTTGCCGCTCTCCGTTCCGGGCGTCGTGGCAGGCTGCCTGCTGGTCTTCATCCCGGCCGTCGGCGAGTACGTGATCCCCTCGCTGCTCGGACGTGCGGATCAGCTGATGATCGGCCGCATCCTCTCCGACGAGTTCTTCGCCAACCGCGACTGGCCGGTAGCGAGCGCGGTAGCCATCGTGATGCTGCTCGCTCTGCTGCTGCCGATCATGGTCTTCCAGCGCTATCAGCGGCGCGAACTCGAGGCGGCCAGGCGATGAGCGGGCAACGATGAAGACCCGCGGCTGGTTCCGCAACAGCGCGCTCACCCTGGGACTGGCGTTCCTCTACATCCCCATCCTTTCGATGGTGGTGTTCTCGTTCAACAACTCGCGCCTCGTGACCGTGTGGGACGCCGCAAATTCGCCGACGCTGGTCTGGTACCGCAAGCTGTTCGCCAACGGCAACATCCTCGACGCCGCGCTGTTGTCGCTGCAGATCGCGGCCATGACGGCGACTGGTGCGGTGATCCTTGGAACGCTCGCCGGGCTCGCGCTGGTGCGCTTCGGACCCTTTCGTGGCCGCGCCATGCTCTCGACCATGACCACGGCGCCGCTGGTCATGCCCGAAGTGATCACCGGACTTTCGCTGCTGCTCCTTTTCGTGGCGCTCGAGCAGCTGACCGGCTGGCCTGAGGGACGCGGCGTGGTCACCATCACCATCGCGCACATCACCTTCGCCATGGCCTACGTGACCGTGGTGGTGCAGTCGCGGCTGGCGGGTTTCGATGATTCGCTGGAGGAGGCGGCGCTGGATCTTGGTGCGAGACCAGCCAAGGTTTTCTTTCGTATCACGCTGCCGCTGATCACCCCGGCGCTGATCTCGGGCTGGTTGCTCGCCTTCACCCTCTCCTGGGATGACGTCGTCATTTCGCAGTTCGTATCCGGGCCGAATTCGACCACGCTGCCGATGGTGATCTTCTCCAAGGCACGCCTCGGCGTGAGCCCGGACATCAACGCACTCGCCACCATCATGGTGCTGATCGTCGCCGTCGGCGTCGTGCTTTCCACGCTCTACATGAAGCGCGAGGAGAAGCGCCGACTGCGCGAGGCGCAGATGGCTCTGCGCGATGGCCACTGAGGACGCATGAAGGAAGAAACCCGGGTCAACCACCCGCCTGAAGTCGAACTGCCGGCAGACAACCATCCGCTCAATCTGCCGATTTACCACAACGTCAAATGGGAGACCGACACGATCGACGACGGGCTGCGCATCCTGCGCGGCGAGCGTCCCGGGTTCTTCTACTCGCGCGTCAGCAATCCCACGGTGCGGCAGCTCGAGTTGCTGCTTGCGCAGCTGCAGGGTCGTGAGGACTGTATCGCCAGTGCTTCGGGCGTCAATGCCGTCGCGCAGACGCTGCTCGCGCTCACCAAGGCCGGCGATCACGTGGTGTTCTTCATCGAGGGCTATGGGCCGACGCGGCAGATCATCCGCAAGATGCTGAGTCGCTTCGGGATCACGCACTCGCTGCTGTCGATCGACGACATCGAGGGTCTGGAGCGCGAGCTGCGGGCACGTCCGGTACGGCTGGTTTTCTTCGAGAGCCCCACCAATCCGGTCAACAAGATCGCCGATGTGGCGGCGATCACGGGTCTCGCCCGCGCCCACGGGGCGCTGACCGTACTCGACAACACGGCGGCGGGTTTCCATCAGCACGGCGGATATCCGGTCGATTTCTTCGTCCACAGCCTGACCAAGTTCACCACCGGCGCCGGCGATGTGATGGGTGGCGCGGTGATCGGCGATACGGCACAGCTCGATTTGCTGCGCGGCGATTTCCGCCTGCTCGGCGCGCATCTCGATGCACTGTCGGCGTCGCTGATGATGCGCGGCATGAAGACCTATTTCGTCCGCTACCGCGAGCAGTCGGCACGCGCGCTGCGCATCGCGCAGTTCCTCGACCGTCACCCGGCCTGCGCCAAGGTGCGTTATCCCGGGTTGGATTCGCACCCGCGGGCGGAACTCGCCCGGCGGCAGATGAGCGAGTTCGGTGCGGTGATCTGTTTTGATCTCAAGGCGGGCTACGAGCCCGGACGCCGGTTCGCCGAGTCACTGCGGCTGTTCGCGCGCACACCGAGTTTCGGCTCGACGGAGTCGCTGGTGGTCGCGCCGCAGATGATGCAGCCCAAGGATCTGAGCCCCGAGCAGTTGCGGGCGGCCGACATCGGCCCGGGGACGGTCCGGCTGTCGATCGGACTCGAGGACGTCGAAGATCTCGAAGCAGATCTCGGTGCCGCGCTATCCCTGGCCGCCGGCTGAGTCGAATTCGGCGCGCCACTCGGCGAGTGACGCGCGATTGTCGAGGTCCCAGGGGTGGAAGCCCGGCCGATACCAGGCGAGGTAGGCGCGCCAGCCGCGCCGGAACAGGCCCGGGTCACCCCAGAGAAAGCGTCGTACCGCACGCCTCGCCGCCGTCGCCGAGTAGCCGTCGGCCTGCAGCAGGTGCGCGGCATGGTTCGCGATGTTGCGGGTGAAGTGCCAGGTGATGTAGGCCATCGACCAGCAGCGTAACTGGTAGCGCTTGAACGGCGACCAGTGCTTGGTGACCTCGAGAAAGACATCGAAGGCGACCGCCTTGTGTTCGGTTTCCTCGAGGGCGTGCCAGCGCCAGAGCCGGGCGATCTCCGGATCAGCCGCCGCAAAGAGACCGCGATGCTGCATATGCATGTCAGCCATCATCGAGGTGAAGTGCTCGAGCGCGATGGTCGAGAGCAGCATGGCGTAGGGACCGCGCGAGCGGGTGTAGGCGATACGCTCGCGGACGCGGGCGAGCACCTCGGCCACCGGATATTTGGCGGGGTCGATGTGCGTGTTCAGCGCGTGGTGTTCGCGCGAATGCATCGCCTCCTGGGCGAGGAATTGGCGGACATCCTCGGCGAGCTGACCGGAGAGGCGGCCACGGAAGTGGCGAACCGCGTCCATGAACAACTTCTCGCCATCCGGAAAGGTGAGCGACAGCGCATTCAGTACCGCAGTACCGACCGGATCGCCGCCCAGCCAGTGCTGCCCGCGGGCGCCCGCAGTGTCAAAGCGGATGTCGCGTGGCTTAACGAGGACGTCGTTGGGTGTGTGGGTCGACATGCCCCGATCCTATCGCAACCGCCAACCCCCTGTGCAATGAGACCGCGCGCGGCGCGATGCCCCGCAAGGGCAGGGGGCTCAGCCGGGGTCGAGCAGCGAACTGACGGCCCGCCGCGGTCGGTAGGGGAGAATTTCGAGTATCGCGCCCTCGCGCACCCGTTGCTGGATACCGCGCCAGAAGTCGGCTTCGAGCAGATCGCCATGGGTGCGCTGGAAGAGTTCGCGTTGCGGATCGGTGAAGGCGAGGAAGTTGAGGAAGGTCTCCGGGAAGACGTCGTTCTCGGCCACGTAGAACCAGGCCTCGCCGCGCATATCGTCCTCGTCGTTGCTGGCCTGCGGGACTTCGCGGAAGCGGCAATCGGTGACCTGACACAGTTCGTCGTAGTCGTAAAAGATCACCCGGCCGTGACGGGTGACGCCGAAGTTCTTCAGCAGCAGGTCGCCGGCGAAAATGTTGGAGAGCGCAAGGTCGCGGATCGCCTGGCCGTAGTCGACGACCGCCTTGTCCGCGGCTTCGGCCGCCGCATCGCGCAGGTAGAGGTTGAGCGGCACCATACGCCGCTCGATGTACATGTGGTCGAAAACGAGATCGTCACCATCGATGTGCACCGTGTCGGCGGTCTCGTCAAGCAACTCGTCGATCAGTTCCGGCGAGAACCGCGCTCGCGGCAACCTGACCCGTCTGAATTCCTGCGCGTCGACCAGACGGCCGGCGCGATCGTGGCGGAAGACGAACTTGTACTTGTCGATCACGTCCTGGCGCAGCACGGTCTTGACCGGCGGGAAGCGGTCGCGGATGAGCTTGAAGACGACATCGAGCGAGGGCAGGGTGAAGCAGACCATGACGAGTCCGCGCTCGCCGGCCGCGTGTACGAAAAGATCCGAAGACTGCTGCAAGTGACGGACGATTTCGAGATAGCGCTCGGTCTTGCCTTGACGCGCACGACCCAGCACGGTGAAGAGTTCCGACAGCGGCTTGCGCGGCAGCAACTGCCGCAAAAAGACCACGGTCTCGACCACTCGCTCGAGATCGACGTGGAAGTACGAACGGGTGAAGCCGAAGACAATGCTGAGCTCGTCTTCGTCCAGCATCACCGTGTCGACGAACAGGCCGCGTTCGGTGTTCTGCAGCGCGAGCAGCAGCGGCAGGCGGGCGCCGGCTGATACCACCTGACCGACCAGGTAGGCGCGCGTGCTTTGGAAGAAGAGCGGCCGCAGCACCTCGATGTGGTGCAGCACGGCATCGACATCGACGCCATTCGGCAGGGCCGCGCGCAGTCGCCGGGTGATCTCGGCGGCGACGTTGTGCACGCTCTTCTCGAAGGCGATCCATGGTGCGCGCAGTCTGAGTTCGCCGAGCAGGTCCTCGACCACGAGTTCGACGCTGCCGCGGTTGATGTACACCTGGGTCTCGGGGTGCTCGCCGGCGCCCTCCAGCGGATCGAGATCGCCGCCGACGAACTCGATGCCCGGGTCGACGCCTACGGTGCCGAAGATACGACGCGACACCGAGCTGAAAAAGGTGCGTGCGAACGCGGCGTCAGGTAGCCCGGCGGTGCGGCCGTGGAACCGCTCGCGCATCCGCGACCAGAGCTCCCGGTGGGTCGCCTCGGCGCCGAGGGCCTGGCGCAGCTCGGCGACGGTGCGGTTGACGCATTTGTCGTAGAGCTCTATGCGCTCGACGGCATCCTGCTGGCTACCGTGCCAGTCGCGCGCCTCGAAACGCTGCGGCGCGCGCCGCGTGATGTCGCGGAATTCGCCGTTATAGGCGGCGAATGCCGCGGCGATCCGCCGAGCTCCGTGATCGATCAGAGACCCGGCGGTCGCCGTCATGCACTCAAAGATTGGCGATCAGGGCGTCGCCAAACTCGCTGCACTTGACCTCGCGGGCGCCGTCCATGAGCCGGGCGAAGTCGTAGGTCACCGTCTTCTGACCGATGGTACGGTCCATCGCGGTGATGATCGCATCCGCGGCTTCGGTCCAGCCCATGTAGCGCAGCATCATCTCGCCCGACAGCAGCACCGACCCCGGATTGACCTTGTCGAGGTTGGCGTACTTCGGCGCAGTGCCGTGCGTCGCCTCGAACACGGCATGGCCGGTGACGTAGTTGATGTTGGCGCCCGGCGCGATACCGATACCGCCCACCTGCGCGGCGAGCGCGTCGGAGAGGTAGTCGCCGTTGAGGTTGCAGGTGGCGAGGACGTCGAACTCGTCGGGCCGCGTCAGCACTTGCTGCAGGGTGATGTCGGCGATGGCGTCCTTGATGATCACCTTGCCGGCCTTGCGGGCCTCGTCCATCTCGGCGTTCGCCGCCTTCTCGCCCTTCTCGGCCTTGGTGCGCTCCCACTGCTCCCAGCCGTAGGTCTGGCCCGGGAAGTCGCGCTCGGCGAGCGCGTACGACCAGTTGCGGAAGGCACCTTCCGTGAACTTCTGGATGT
>CAZIRD010000018.1:0-37641 GCA_964541625.1 uncultured Acidibacter sp. | reverse complement strand
AATTTCCCAGTATAAACCGCTAGCCGCGTAGCGTCACGGTTAGCCCCGGGCTCAGGACACTGGCTGTTCGCTATTCGTTGAAGCAGGCCAGTTTCCCGCGGGCGTGCTCGGCGGCGGCGCGCAGGGCGGGGTCGTCGTCGACCAGCAGTCGCAGCAGCAGAAAGCCGCGGCGGGTGGGGGAGATCACTGATTCAGGGGCGCCAGGACCGGTCGCGGCGCGACTGCCGCGGTCCTCGTCGATCCGCAGGTCGATGCCACGCCCGCCGGCGTCGACGTCGTTGCGCACGAGATAGGTGTCGGAGTTAGCCGCATACAGGGCGAGTGACCAGTAGCGCGGATAGGCGGCGTTGAATTGCACCCGCACCGGACCTTCGCCGAGGTCGAAAGCACAGCTGGCGTAGAGCAGGTCGGGGCTGGGCATGACGATCCGTCGCTGGGTGTGATCGATCGGTGGCGGCAGGTAAACGAGGGCGCCCGACTGCGCCCGAGCTTCCTCGCGACCGATGCTGATGATGCGGTCCATGATCAGGCGCGGGATTGCCCACACCGTGAGGGCATGGCTGAGCAGCGCGAGCAGCAGCGCGGCTGCCACATGCCAGCGCCAGAGAATCGGCTGGCGATTCATTGACAGGGGCCTCGCGGGCGGATGGTCGGCGCCGCGAGTCCGCCGGGATCACCCTGCAGCGAGGGGTCCGGCAGGTACAAGCGCAGTGTGAGTCGCATACCGCCGTTACCGGTGGTCGGAATCCATGATCGACCGTCAGTGGCGGTCGGCGCGGTCGGACCAAGCGCCGTGCTGAATCGGCCGCGTGAGTCGAGCGTGACGTGCCCGCTGCCGACGCTGTATCGATGCTGCGTCGTGGCGAAGAGGAAATTGTCGGCCGCATAGGCGGTGATGCTCCACCAGCGTGCGGGTGGCGGGGCACCCTCGAGCAGGTAGTCACATTCGGCCCGCAGTGGATCGCCGGCGTCATCCGTTGAAGTCGTGTAGTAGAGCGTCTCGCTGCGATCGAGTGCGAGCACCGCGCCGAGTGCGATCCGCGCCCGCGTGTAGGCGTCCGCATTCGCGCTGCCGGCGAGCAGGTTGACCCGCCAAGCGCCCGCATCGACGCCGGTGATGCCGGCGCGGGTGAGCCACAGCCAGGCGCTGGCGACGCCGATGATGACGGCCGAGACGTAGAGTGCCAGCAGCCGCAAGGACCTGTTGTCAGGCACGAGCTCGCTCGAGCGCCTCGCGAATGAAGCGGGCGCAAAGATCCGGCTGGGTGAGCGGCAGCATGTGTCCACCGGATACCACGTTGAGGCGGCAGCGCGGGATACGACCGGCAAACGACTCGCCCTGTTCGTGGCAGTTGAGGACCAGATCCTCTCGGCCGTAGAGCACGTGGATCGGTGGCGCGTCATCGCGGTTGAGGGACGGGTAGGCGGCTTCGACCCTCGGCAGCGTGCCACCCAGCGCGCCGAGGTCTTCGGCGGCACCGATGTACTGGCTCGGGCGCAGCGAGAGCAGGCCGCCGGCGCGAGTCGCGTAGCCCGGGGGTGCCTGCTCGGGCCCAAAGATCATCGGCATCACCCGCTTGCGGTTCAGCAGGAACATGGGCACCGCCAGCAACCACGCAACGCCGCGCCGTGCGAGGTCGCTTTGTACGGCGAGCCCGCGAAACACGGGCGGCAGGCGGCCCGAGTAGTGGGTCAGCGGCGCGATCAGTGCGAGACCCGCGACCCGTTCGGGGTGGCGAACGGCGAGGGTCAGCGATAGTGCGCCGCCGAGGGAGTGGCCGACGAGCAGCGCGCGCCGGATCGCGAGCGAGTCGAGCAGGGCAACGATCGCGTCGGCCTGCTCCTCGAGCGTGGTCGCGCAGCCCGCCGTACGCGAGGAGTAGCCCGATCCTGGTCGATCGAGCGCAATGGCGAGCGTATCGCGGGCGAGATCGTCGAGCAGTGCATAGCCAAAGTGATGCAACTGGCCACCGAGTCCGTGCAGCATGACGACCGGCGGGCGATCCGCAGTGGCGTTGCCGCGGACGAGGTAATGCAGTCGGGCGCCGGGCACGTCAATGAATTGGCCGCTCGGACCCACCGTGGACTCGACCTGGGCGGCAACGCGCCGGGTGAAGAGGAATAGCCCTGCGCCGATCGCAAACAGTACGCCGAGGGCAGCGATGAGCAGGCTCAACTCATCACCTTGCGCGCAAGGCGCCAGTAACCGGTCGGCATCAGCCACTCGAGCGCGCGGGCAATCTTTGCATCGGTGCCGACCAGCACTCGCGGCTTGCGTCGTGAGACCGCCTCCAGGGTGACCCGCGCGGCCTCCTCGGGCGGCAGTCGCAGCAACTGGCTTGCCCGCCGCTTTTGCGCATCGACGACGGCTGCAGGGAGGCTGGGGGCGAGGCGTGCGCCGCTCGCGATGCCGGTGGCGACGCCGCCCGGACAGACGGCGGTGACGCCGACGTTGGTGCCTTCGAGTTCGTGGCGCAGGGCGTCGCTGAAGCCGCGCAGCGCAAACTTGCTGGCGGCATAGTGGCTCTGCCCGGCCGGGGCGATGATGCCGAAGATGCTCGCTGTGTTGACGATATGGGCGTCCGGGCGGGCCAGGAGCAGCGGCAGAAAGGCGCGTGTCATACGCACCGCCGAGTGGAAGTTGATCTCGAACAGCCAGTCGTAGTCGGTTTCGGGTGTCTCGAGGAAAGTGCCGAGGATGGCGACGCCGGCGTTGTTGAAAAGCAGGTCAACCGCCGGATGCCGCTCGAGCACTTGCGTGGGGAAGGCCGCGACGTGTTCACGCGAGGTGACGTCGAAGCGATGCGTCGAGACCCTCACCGGCGAGCCTTCGATCGAGGCAGCGGTGGCGGCAAGGCCATCGGCATTGATGTCGGCAAGCGCCAGATGACAGCCGCGCGCGGCAAGCGCGATAGCGAGTGCGCGGCCGATACCACTGCCGGCGCCGGTGATGACGGCGGTCTTGTCACGATAGTCGAGAGGTCCGCGTTTCATGGGGTATGCCTCGGTGGTTTCAGGTGGCCGGGCTGCGCGTGGCCGGATTGATGTCGGGACCCGCGTATCCGAAGCGCAGCGCGGGATCGGTGAGGCGACTGAAGCGGGTGACACCGAGATCGCGCAAGTAGGTCTGGTGGACACGCCAAGGGAAGCGATCGCCCTGCTTGGGCAAGCGCTCGAGTGCGCGCAGCACGTAACCGGAATTGAAGTCTATGAAAGGCATCTCGCCGACCGAAGAGTCGCGAACCGGCACGGCGTAGTCGTAGCCATGCCGGTCGAGGTGACGCAGCAGGCGACAAACGTAGGCAGCGATCAGATCGGCACGCAGGGTCCACGAGGCATTGGTGTAGCCAAAGGTCAGCACCAGGTTGGGTACGCCGCTCAGCATCGCGCCGCGGTAGACCATGGTGTCGGCGAAGTTGAGCGGTTTGCCGTCGATGGCGAGCTCGATTGCGCCGAGTGGCTGCACTTTGAGACCGGTCGCGGTGACTACGAGATCGGCAGCGAGCAGTTCGCCCGAGGCGAGCCTGATGCCTTCCGCCTCAAAGCGCTCGATGGTATCGGTGACGACACTGACCCGGCCCTTGCGGATCGCGCGGAAGAGATCGCCGTCGGGTGCCGCGCAGACGCGCTGGTCCCAGGGATTGTAGGGCGGCTTGAAATGCTTGCGGACGTCAAAGTCGGCGGGCAACTCGCCGGCGGCGAGTTCAAGCAGGCGCGAGGCAAATTGTCGCGGATAGCGACGCGCGATCCGGTAATAAAACGCGCTGACCAGAATATGCTTCCAGCGGACCAGCCAGTAGAGCAGCGCAGGCGGCAGCTTGCCGGTAAGCGCTCGCGCCCAGGGCTCATCGCCCGGCTGGTTGACGACATACGACGGTGTGCGCTGCAGTTGCGTGACGTGTGCGGCGCGCTCGGCGAGCGCCGGCACCAGCGTGACGGCGGTGGCGCCGCTGCCGATCACCACGATGCGCCGCCCGGAGTAGTCGAGATCCTGCGGCCAGAACTGCGGATGCACGATCTGCCCGCGGAATTCGGCCTCGCCGGCGAACCCGGGTCGGTAGGCCTCGGTATAGCTGTAGTAGCCGGTGCAAAGATAAAGAAAGCGGGTGCGCAGCAGCTGGCTGCCCCCGGCGGCGTCCCGCACCGTGACCCGCCACTCGCCGTCGGCACTCGACCAGTCCGCTGCCTCGACGCGCTGGCCATAGCGGATCAGCGGCGCGACGCCGCTCTCGGCCGCCATCTCGCGCAGGTACTCGAGGATCGACTGCCCATCGACGATGGATCGCACCCGCCGCCAGGGCTTCGCGCGGAAGCCGAGCGTGTACATGTCGGAGTCGGAGCGGATGCCGGGGTAGCGGAAGAGATCCCAGGTGCCGCCGAGGCTGTCGCGCGACTCGAGGATGGCGAGCTTGCGCGTCGGGAATCGGCGGCGGATTTCGGCGGCGGCGCCGATACCCGAGAGACCGGCACCGACGATCAGGACATCGAGCGCAGCAGCGGTCATCGGAACTCCTCGGGGCTCGGCAGCGAAGGGCGGCGCCGGGCAGGACGGCGCGACCGGCTATCATACGCGCAGTGGGTGAAATCCCGGGTTCGGGGTCTGATCATGCGATCGATGTTGTTTGTGCCCGGCGATCGTCCGGAGCGGTTCGAGAAGGCGACGGCAAGTGGTGCCGATGCGGTGATTCTTGATCTCGAGGACGCCGTGGCGGCGGCGCAGCGACCGCGGGCGCGGCAGGCGATTGCCGACTTTCTCGGCGCACTGCCTCGTACGGTGCCTTTGTGGGTGCGGATCAACCCGGTCGATACGCCTGACGTGCTGCAGGACCTTATCGCGGTCGTACCGGCGTCTCCGGATGGCATCGTCCTGCCAAAGGCCCGCGGCGGGGCAGATGTACAGCGGCTCGATCACTGGCTTGAGGCGCTGGAGGCCGCGCACGCGTTGGTGCCGGGCAGTATCCGCATGATCCCGATGATCACCGAGACCGCGCAGGCGATGCTCACGCTGGCATCCTTCGTGCCGACACCCTCGCGGGTGCTGGCGATGACTTGGGGCGCCGAGGACCTGGCGAGTGAACTCGGTGCGGCCGCCAATCGCGACGCCGAGGGCGAGTACGAGACGCCTTACCGGCTGGCGAGCGCCGGGTGTCTTTACACCGCAGCGGCGGCTGGCGTTGCTGCGGTTGACACCGTCGACACCGAAATCAAGGACCTCGCCGCGGTCGAGCGCCGGGCGCGCGCCTCGCGACGCGCGGGCTACGGCGCGAAACTCGCCATCCATCCGGCGCAAATCGCAGCCCTGCACGCCGCGTTCACGCCGTCCGCCGCCGAGATCGCCCACGCCGAGCGCGTGCTCGCGGCCTTCGCTGACTCGCCCGGCACCGGCGCGTTCATGGTCGACGGCAAACTGATCGATCGTCCGCACGTGCGCCAGGCCGAGCGGGTGCTCGCTGCCGCCGGGCGCAGATGAACGACCGCGGGCAGGGCTTCCGCGGCAACAAGCAGTCGCTGCCCAGCAAGCCCTGTGCGATTTGTGCGCGGCCCATGAGCTGGCGCAAGGCCTGGGCGCGCAACTGGGAGGCGGTCAAATATTGTTCCGAGCGGTGCCGTCGCGCCGCGAAGCCCGCGGGGTCGGCGGCGGCCCCGCGATCCTGAGTCGATCGATTTCGAGGCAGCGAACAGCGTGCGTACCGTTATCCATTGGTTCCGCAATGACTTGCGCCTGCACGACAATCCGGCGCTGCGTGCGGCTGCCGCGAGCGCCGATCGGCTGCTCTGCGTGTATCTGCATGATCCTCGGCATGATCGGCCGACGCGCTGGGGTTTCACGCGCATGGGCGGTCATCGGCGGCGCTTCCTTGCTGACGGCCTGCGCGATCTCGACGCGGGTCTCGCGACACTTGGCAACCGACTGCTGGTACAGAGTGGCACGGCTGCCGAGGTGCTGCCGGCGCTCGCCGCGCGCGTGGGTGCCGCTGGCGTACATTGCGAGGCGGTCGCCGCGCCTGAGGAGGAAGCCGAGGTTGCGGCGCTGCGGACAGACGGGCTCAGCGTCGATTGCCATGCGCAGTCGTCCCTGCTGGAGCCGACCTCGCTGCCCTTTGCGATCCGGGATTTACCGCGCGTGTTCAGCGAATTCCGTCGCCGCGTCGAAGCGGTGGGTCTGCGTCCACCCGCGCCGTTGCCGTCACCGCCGACCCTGCCGCCGCCGCCCGCGCTGGAGATCGCCACGATCGACATTGACGGATTGCTGGCTGCGCCGCCCGCGGCGACAGATCCGCGCGCGTCGTTCCCCTACGCGCAGCCGGCCTTCGCGGGTGGCGAGACGGCGGCCCGCGCGCATCTCGAGCGGTACTTCGCCGGCGAGCTGCCGCAGCGCTACAAGCAAACCCGCAACGGGCTCGCCGGGGTCGACTTTTCCACCAAACTCTCGCCCTGGCTCGCGAGCGGTGCGTTGTCGGCGCGTGAGGTGTACGCCGCGCTGCAGGCGCACGAGTCGCGCTTCGGCGCCAACGAGGACACCTACTGGATCACGTTCGAGTTGCTGTGGCGCGATTACTTTCGACTGCTGCATCGGCAGCATGGTCGTCAGCTCTACCTGCCGGAGGGACTCGGGCAGCAGGGTGCGCCGCCGCACGACCCCGCGGCCTTTGCGCGCTGGTGTGCGGGAAGCTGCGGCGAGCGCTTCGTCGATGCCGGCATGCGCGAGCTGGCGGCAACCGGCTTTCTTTCCAACCGGCTGCGGCAGAACGTCGCCAGCTGGCTGATCCACGATTTGCGTTGCGATTACCGCGCCGGCGCGGCCTGGTTCGAGTCGCAGCTCATCGACTACGACGCCTGCAGCAATCAGGGCAATTGGCTCTATCTCGCGGGCCGCGGTACCGACCCCCGCGCGGGCCGACGCTTCGACCCCAGCAGGCAGGCCCGCGACTATGACCCGGCAGGTCGCTACGTGGACTTGTGGAACGGCGGTCGCTGAGCAATCCTGCGCGCAAATTATCGGAGGAACGCCGCATGGCCGCGTTGATCAATGAAATCATCGTCCGTTCGCCCATCGACGGCAGCGAACTTGGTCGCGCCGCGGTGACGCCGGCTGCCGAGATGCCGGCGGTGATCGCCCGCGCGCAGGCCGCGTTCAAGCACTGGCGGCTTGTGCCGGCGCCGCGTCGCGGCGAGCTGGTCCGTCTGCTCGGCGAGGAACTGCGCCGCGATAAAGACAGCCTGGCTGCGCTGGTGACGACCGAGGCCGGAAAGATCATCTCCGAAGGTCTTGGCGAAGTGCAGGAAATGATCGACATCTGCGATTTCGCGGTGGGCCTGTCGCGACAACTCTACGGGCTCACCATCGCCTCGGAACGCCCCGGGCATCGCATGATGGAGACCTGGCACCCGATGGGTCCTTGTGCGGTGATTTCCGCCTTCAACTTTCCGGTAGCGGTGTGGTGCTGGAACGCGGCGCTGGCGCTGGTATGCGGTAATCCGGTGATCTGGAAGCCTTCGGAGAAAACGCCGCTCACCGCGCTGGCCACCATGCGCATCGTCGAGCGGACGCTCGCACGCTTCGGCGATGACGCGCCGCCCGGGCTCGTGCAGTGCGTGATCGGCGACGCCAGCCTCGGTGAGGCGCTGGTCGAGTCGGTCGACGTGCCGATCGTCTCGGCGACCGGCTCGACACGCATGGGCCGGCTGGTTGCGCCGCGCGTCGCCGCCCGTTTCGGCCGCAGCATTCTGGAACTCGGCGGCAACAATGCGATGATCGTCGCGCCCTCCGCCGATCTCGAACTCGCCGTCCGTGCGATCGTCTTCTCGGCCGTCGGCACGGCTGGCCAGCGCTGTACGACCTTGCGCCGTCTCATCGTGCATCACGGCGTCCGCGCGGAGCTGTTGCAGCGCTTGCGCAGGGCCTATGCCAGTCTGACGATCGGCGATCCGCGCCGTCCGGGCGTACTGGTCGGGCCGTTGATCGACGCCGGCGCCGCGCTGCGCATGCAGGAGGCGCTGGCGCGCGCCCGTGCCGAGGGCGGCATGGTGTTCGGCGGCGACGTGCGCACCGTGGGGGTGCCCACCGGTGGGCACTATGTCGAGCCGGCGATCGTCGAGATGCCGTCGCAGTCGGCCACGGTGCGCGAGGAGACCTTTGCGCCGATCCTCTATGTACTCGGCTACGAGTCTCTCGCCGAGGCGATCGCGCTGCAGAACGACGTGCCGCAGGGGCTGTCGTCCTGCATCTTCACCCGCGACCTGCGCGAGGCCGAGGCGTTCCTCAGCGCAGGCGGATCCGATTGCGGCATCGCCAACGTCAACATCGGGCCATCGGGCGCCGAGATCGGCGGCGCGTTCGGCGGGGAGAAGGAGACGGGCGGTGGTCGCGAGAGCGGCTCGGACGCCTGGCGCGGCTACATGCGCCGTCAGACCGCGACCGTCAATTATTCCGACCAGCTGCCGCTCGCGCAGGGCGTGAGTTTCGATATCTGAGGAGGCTTTGCATGGGCTTCGAGAATATTGCCGTCCTTGGCCTAGGCAAGGTCGGGCACCTGGCCGCCGAACTGCTGCACGAGGCGGACTTTCGCGTGACCGCGCTCGACGCGCGACCTCTCGCCGAGCGTCCCTTTGCGACCCGGCGCGTCGACGTCGGCGATCCGCAGGCGCTGCGTGCGGCGCTTGCCGGCCAGCAGGCCGTGCTCTCCTGTCTGCCCTATGCGCTCAATAAATCGGTGGCCAGCCTCGCTCATGAGCTCGGTCTGCATTATTTCGATCTCACCGAAGACGTGCCGACCACGCAGCATATTCGCGCGCTTTCGGCGAACAGCCGCGGGCTGATGGCGCCGCAATGCGGGCTCGCGCCCGGGTTCATCGGCATCGTCGGCGCGCACCTGGCCGCCGACTTCGAGAAAGTGCGCACCATCCGGCTGCGCGTCGGCGCTCTCCCGCAAAATCCGACCGGGCTGCTGGGCTACGCTTTCAACTGGTCGCCGGAAGGGGTGGTCAACGAATACCTCAATGATTGCGAAGTCATCGAGGAGGGCGTGCGCAAGATGGTGACCGCCATGGAGTGGATCGAGACGCTCTACGTCGATGGCGTGCAGCTCGAGGCCTTCACCACTTCCGGCGGACTCGGCACCATGTGCGAGACTTTCGCCGGACGCGTCGACAACCTCGACTACAAGACCATGCGCTACCCGGGTCATGTGCAATTGATGAACTTCTTCTTCCACGAATTGCTGATGCGCGAACGCCGCGAGCTCGCCGGGCAGATCCTCGCCAACGCCAAGCCACCGGTCGATGCCGACGTCGTCTACGTGCACGCCTCCGCCGAGGGCTGGTCCGACGGTCGGCTGCACCGCAAGGAATTCGTGCGGGGCTACTACCCGCTGACGATCAACGGACGCTCGCGCACGGCGATCGCCTGGACCACCTCGGCCTCCGTGGTCGCCGTGATCGAAATGGTGCGCAGCGGGGCGCTGCCGGCGCAGGGCTTCCTCAAGCAGGAAGAAATTCCGCTGGAGGCCTTCCTCGCTACGCGGACCGGGGGTCTCTACCGCGCCGATCGATCGCGCCACCCGGCATAGCCGGAGTCGTTGCGGCCGCGCTGGCTGCCGCTGCGGCGATGGCGCTGCCGGAGGCACCGGGCAGGTAAAGGTACTGGCCCTGCAGTGACGCCGCGAGCCGCTGCGCGTTGCCTTGGCTGAGAAAGTTGCGCTGCGTGTCAATCACCAGGCTGCGCAGGCCTGCGGCTGCGACGCCCGCTGCGATCTGTTTGAGTTCGGCCTCGACGCCGGCGCGCTCGGCACGCAGGCCCACGTTGGCGCGCGCGTCGGTCAGCAGCACCAGCACCACATTGCGTATGCCGCGACGCCGGGCCTGCGCGGCCACTTCGAGACAACGCAGCAGCGCCGCGGCAAGCGGCGTGCCGCCACCGGTCGGGATCTGGTCGACCGCACGGCGCAGCAGCTCGACGCTGCCGGTCGGCGGCAGCAGCAATTCGGCGTTGCTGCCGCGAAAAGCGAGCAGTGCCACACGGTCGCGGTTCACGTAGGCCTGCGCGAGCAGCGCATGCACCGCACCCTTGGCTTGCCGCATGCGGTTCAGCGCCATGCTGCCGCTCGCGTCCACGGCGAATACGAACAGCGCGCCCGCCTTGCTGCGGTAGCGCTTGATGCGCAAATCGTCGCGGCGGATCTGCACGCGACGATCGCGGCGCGGCCGCAGCCGCTGCCAGCGCGCGGCGCTGCGCAAGCTGGCGAGTACGTCGATGCGGCCTTCGCGCGGACCGCCGGCGACGCTGGCGATGTGTCGACCGCGATCACCCGCGGTGCTGCCGCGCGAGCCGGTCGCGCCCTGACGTGCATGGGCGAAGGGCAGGGTGTCGAGCAGACCCGGCAGTTCCGTCGCGACGGCTTCGAGCACGTCTTCGCCGAGTTCGAGTTGCTCGGGATCCTGAGCGGCCGCCTCGCTGTCGCCGTCCTCGCCCGAGGCAGGCTCCGGAGTCGGCGGCGAGGGTTCGGCAGCCGGCGCACGGGTGGCCCGTGGCGCGAGCACGAAACGCACTGCCGTTTCGAGGTCCGATTCATCGACTCGCTCGCGCAGCGCCAGCGCTGCACTGGCGCGAGCGGCAAGCGCCGCGAACAGATCGGCGCGGTGACCCTGCACGCCGAGCGCCAGTGCGGCGGCGGCAAGCTCCGCCAATTGCCTTGGGGAGATCTGCACCTCGCCGAGCAGCGCGCGCGCGGCGGTAACGAGTTCGCGCATCACCTCCAGCTCTTCGCGCCAGGCGGGATCCGCGGCGCCGAGATGCCGGCCGATGATCAGGGTGCGCGCCGCCGCCGACTGGACACGAGGCAGGTTCAGAATCAATCCGAGTCGATCGATGAAGTGCGCACGTGGCGCGCCCTCGGCCGGGTCGTAGCCGGCGAGCGTCACGAAGCGGCAGTCGAGCCGGCGACTGACGCCGTCGCGCTCGACGCGCAGAGTGGCCTCATCGAGCACCGCCAACAGCGGGTTGGCGGTGGTTTCGGGGAGCAGGTTCAGCGACTCGATCACCAGTGCGCCACCGTGGGCACGTTCGAGCACGCCTGCCTGCAATACGCGGGCATTGCGGGCGAGCGTCGCCTCGAGATCAAGGCCGCCCACCAGCGCCTCTTCATCGGCCGCGGCGGGCAACTCGAGCAGCGGTTGCTGCGGAAACAGTTGCCGGTAGCCCTCGATCAGTGCGCTCTTGCCGCTGCCGGCGGGCGCCGCGAAAGCGATGCCGCGAAGCTTCGGCTCGACGGCCAGCAGGAGCAGGGCGAGCCGCGGCGCATCGAGACCGACGAGTGCGGTGACCGGCAGCGGCTCGCTCAGGCGAGTACCTCGTTGAGCACCCGCTGCACGCGTTCGTCATCGGCGGCGGGTTCCAGTGGGTCCTTGCGCAGGCGGTGGGCCAGCGCGAGCGAGGCGACGCGCGCCACGTGCTCGCGGTCCGCTTGCGCGGCAGCCTCATACGCGGCGAGCGCAACGGCTGCGCGGCAGAGCGCAAGTTCGCCGCGATGCCCATCGATGGCGAGACGATCGCAGAGGGTAGCGGCGAGGGCGACGGCCGCATCGCTGAGCGCGACGGTCGGCCGATGGGCAATGGCCGCGGCGATCTGGCTGCGTAACCGCGTCTGCGCGCGCGCGTGACGCTTGGCGAAAGCGATCGGGTCCGCTTCGAAGGCGAGCCGACGGCGCACCACTTCGACCCGCTGCTCGACGTCCTGCAGGGTGCGGATACGGGCATGCAGGCCGAAGCGGTCGAGCAGTTGCGGCCGCAGGTCGCCTTCCTCCGGATTGCCCGAGCCGACCAGCACGAAGCGTGCCGGATGACGGATGCTCAGACCCTCGCGTTCCACCACGTTGACGCCGCTCGCGGCGACGTCGAGCAGCAGGTCGACGAGATGATCCTCGAGCAGGTTCACCTCATCGATATAGAGAAATCCGCGGTTCGCTGCTGCCAGCAAGCCCGGCGAGAACGCCTGCACGCCATCGACCAGCGCCCGCTCGATGTCCACCGAGCCGGCAACCCGATCTTCGGTAGCGCCCAGCGGCAGATCGATGACCGGCACCGGTCGCTTGAGCGACCGCACCGCGCTACCCCGGCGCGAGCAGTGCGGACAACTCGCGGCCGGCGTGGCGGGATCGCATTGGTAAGGGCAACCCTCCACCACGCTCATCGGCGGCAGCAACTGCGCGAGTGCGCGGACAGCGGTGCTCTTCGCGGTTCCACGGTGACCGGTGATCAACACGCCGCCGATCGCCGGATCGACGACGGCGAGGGTGATCGCCAGCTTGAGTTCCTCCTGGCCGACGATGGCGGCAAAGGGAAATGGTGCTGCGCTCGACAAGCTTGGCCTCCGGCCTGCCTGGACACCGTCACCGGCCTTCCAGGCGGCAACGAAATCGTGTTGGTTGCGGCACGGCGTCCCTGATGCGTACCATCAAGTGTCAACATACCAAGACACCTGCCGGTGTCAATCGGGGGCGATATGATCCACATCACCTTCATCGTCGGCATCGAGCGTTTCAACGCCGGCGTCTGGGAGCATGTCGAGAGCCGCCTCGCCGAGGAGGGCGTGCAGGTACGCCTGCATCGCTTCAACGACGCGCATGTCGATCACGGCGATGCCGCACTCGCTGCGGCGATCTCCAGCTCCGATATCGTGTTCATGAGCCTCATCAACCTGCGCTCGCAGGCCGACTGGCTGGCGGCGAGGCTCGCCGATTCGCGCGCGACGGCCGTGTTCGCCTACGAGAGCATGCCGGAGGTGATGGCGCTCACCCGGGTGCTGGAACACCGCTTCAAGGAGCGCAAGGCGGAGACGCCGAAGCTGATCAAGGTGCTGATGCGGCTCATCACCCGCGGCCGTGATGAGGATGCGCTCTACACCTACACCAAGCTTGTGAAGGTTGCGGCGCGGATGCTGCCGCTGATCCCGCAGAAGATGGCCGGCTTCCGCGCCTGGCTCGGCGTGAACCTCTACTGGAACCAGCCGGACGCGGCCAACATCACGCAGATGGTGAAGTTGATCCTGCGCGATGTCTGCGCGCAGACGCTCGAGGTGGCGCCGGTGGCGATCATCCCGACTATGGGCTGCTTCGATCCGCAGTCGGGCGAGTTGTTCGCCTCGCCCGGCGAGTACCTGAAATGGGCGACGCGCAATCGACGCTATCGCAAGGGGCAGCCGCTGGTGGCGGTGCTCGGTATGCGCAAGCACGTGGTGCAGCGACTCAAATATTTGCAGGAGCTGACTGCCGGACTCGAAGCGCGTGGCTTTGCGGTGTTGCCGGTGTTCGTCTCCGGTATCGAAGCGCACGTTGCCGTGCGCGAGTGGCTGGCCGATCTGCCGATCGACGCCTTCGTGTCGACTATGGGTTTTTCCGTGGTCGGCGGCCCGGCGTCCTCGACCAAGCCCGGGCATTACCACGAGACCGCGGCTGATCTGCTCGCGAAACTCGATGTGCCCTATCTCGTTGCGCAGCCGTTGCTGATGCAGGATGAGTCCGAGTGGCGTGAACGCGGCGTGCATTCCATGCAGTCGGTAGTGATGTATGACCTGCCGGAAATGGACGGCGCCGCAAGTTCGGTCGCCCTCGGCGCGATCCGCGAGGGGGAACTCGCCACGGTGGCCGATCGTGTTCAGCGCGCCGTTGATCAGGTGGAGGGTTGGGTGCGTCTGCGCCACCGGCCCGCAGCCGAGAAGCGCATTGCCATCGTGGTCTACAACTTCCCGCCGGGACTCGGCAAAGCGGCCACCGCCGCGCTGCTCGATGTGCCGGCGTCGATCACCAACCTGCTGCGCCGTTTGCGGCAGGAGGGCTACGCCATCGGTCGTGCGCCGCTCGAGGCCAATGAATTGATGCCGCGGTTGGAAGCTGCCGCGCGCGGCGAGGGCGGGCGCAGCGTCAGCGTTGCCGACTATCGCCGCTGGCTCGGACCGCGCGCTGCCGGCCGGATCGACGACTACTGGGGTGCGGCGCCGGGCGATATCGCGCCGGCGGGCCGCGATGCGATCCGGCTCGATGTGCTCGAGTTCGGCAACGTGGTCATCGCACTGCAGCCGCCGATGGGCGTGCCCGGCGATCCGATGAAGTTGCTGTTCGATCGCAGCTTTACGCCGCACCATCAGTACGCCGCGTTTTATTCCTGGCTCAAGCACGGTTTCAAGGCCGATGCGGTGCTGCATCTCGGCATGCACGGCACGGCGGAGTGGATGCCGGGGCTGCAGGCGGCGCTTACCGGGGATTGCTGGCCCGATCTGCTGCTCGGCAGCCTGCCGCAACTCTACGTCTACCCGCTCAACAATCCCGCCGAGGCGGCTATTGCCCGCCGCCGTGGCTATGCGACGGTGATCAGCCATGCGATTCCACCGTATGCGCGCGCCGGCCTCTATCGACAACTCGCTGCCGCGCGAGCGCGGCTCGATGATCCGCATGACGGCCTCGACGGCGCGCTGCCGGAACTCGTCCGCGAGCCCAGCGAAACCCATGCCGGTTACCGGGAAAGGGTCGCGCAGCGCCTTGACGAACTCGAAGAGCGGCTGATCGTCGACGGGCTGCATGTGCTCGGTGCCTCGCCTGAGCGGCAGCGCGCCCGCGCCCTCGTCGATGCGGCGATGGACGTGCCGCGTCGCGGCGTCGCCGGGCTCCGCCAGCAGATCGAGTCAATGGGCGTGCCGGCCGGTCGCGTACGCAGCCTGCGCGAGGCGTTGATCGAGCGCTGTATCTTTGGACGCGAGGATGCCAGCAAGGTCTGGTTCGAGATCGTCGGTGCGCGGGCGCCGACCGAACTCGCCGCGCATATCGCCGAGGGCAGGGGGATCGTCGGCGGACTCGGGCGTTGCGGCGAGGAGCTCGACGCGCTGTTGCACGCCCTCGAGGGCGGCTACGTACGTCCGGCCTACGGCGCCGATCCGGTGCGTGCCGGTGCGGCGGCCCTGCCGAGTGGTCGCAACATCCATGGCATCGACCCCTGGCGTTTGCCGACCGAGCAGGCGCTCGAGCGCGGACGTCGCATGGCCGAGTTGCTGCTCGAACGTCATCGCGCCGAGCATGGGGTGTGGCCGCGGACCGTCGCGCAGGCACTTTGGGCGATGGATACCATCAAGAGCGAAGGCGAGGGCCTTGGCGTGGTGCTGGCCCTGGTCGGCGCCGAGCCCGAGCGTGACGGACAGGGCAAGATCTTCCGTTACGCGCTGCAGCCGCTCGAGGCGCTGAATCGTCCGCGTATCGATGTGCTGCTCGATGTGTCGTCGATCTTCCGCGACACCTTCCAGATGAGCCTCGACCTGCTCGATGATCTCTTCCGCCGCGCAGCCCGTGCCGACGAGCCGCCGGAACTGAATTTCCTGCGGGCCAACGCCGATGCGCTGATTGCGCAGGGTCGCAGCGTCGAGGAAGCGACCGCGCGAATCTTCACCCAGGCACCCGGACTCTACGGCACGGGCGTGGATGAGCTCGTCGAAGAGAGCCAGTGGGACGACACCAACCAACTCGCCGACCTTTACCAGCACCGCAATGGGTTCACCGCCGGAGGCGGGCGCAACGGTGCCGCAGCGCCGCAGGTGCTGAAAGGTCTGCTCGGTACGGTCGATCACGTCTTCCAGGCGATCGACTCCGTCGAGTACGGGCTCACCGACATGACTCACTACTACGGCCACAGCGGTGCCATGCAACTCGCCGCGAGCCGGGCGCGCGGCGGCGACGTCTCGCTGAGCTATGCCGAGACCTACACCGGCGACGTAAAACTCAATGGATCGCGGCAATTGCTGCAGGTGGAGACGCGGGCGAAGCTGCTCAACCCGCGCTGGTACGAGTCGATGCTCGCTCATGGTCACAGCGGCGCGGCCGAGATCGGCAATCGCTTCACGCACCTCGTCGGCTGGGGTGCGCTCGGTACCGCCGAGGACTGGATGTTCGACGATGCCGCGAAGACTTTCGTGCTCGACGACGCGATGCGTCGCCGCCTCGAGACGGCCAACCCGCAGGCCGCGCGCAACGCTATCAGCCGGCTCATCGAGGCCAACGGGCGCGGACTCTGGAAGGCGGACGAAGCGACGCTGCAGCGCTTGCAGGGTCTGCACGCGGATATCGAAGATCGGCTGGAGGGTGTCGGCGCCGCCGCCTGAGCGCAGGGCGGACGGAAATAGTAAGCAAGGCTTTCTATCAGCCCGGCTTGCGATAGAATCCCGGCATGGGTGCCGACAACCCCCGGGAACATCTCGCCTTTCTCATTCACGACGTCGCCAAGCGGCTGCGGGTCGAGTTCGGCCGCCGTGCCGCTCGTTATGACC
Source organism: uncultured Acidibacter sp. (assembly GCA_964541625.1). GTDB lineage: Bacteria > Pseudomonadota > Gammaproteobacteria > Steroidobacterales > Steroidobacteraceae > UBA964. Next base: position 21,337 of record CAZIRD010000018.1, on the reverse strand, counting down.
TGACGCCGGCGCAGGCGCGCTGTCTCGTATTTCTGGCGTTTCGTCCCGGGGCGAGCCTCAAGGCTCTTGCCTCTGCACTTGAGGTGCAGTCGATGTCGGTGCTGCGGGTCATCGATGACCTTGAAGCCCGCAAGCTGCTGCGTCGCGAGACTGACCCGACCGACCGGCGCGCCTTGCAGCTCTTTCTCAGCAAGCCGGGCGAGGCCGCGGTCGAACGCATCTGGCGAGTGCTCGACGAGATCGTCGCCGAGGCGGGCGAGGACATGGGTGCTGCCGGCCGGCGGGCGCTCGTACGTTCGCTGGTCGCCTTGTCCGCCGGCATGCAGAAATTCGAAGCCGAGGATCGTCGATGACTGACACCGTTGCCGCCGCGCCGAGGTGGCGCACCCTGCTGCTCTGGGGCGTGCCGATGCTTGCTGTGCTGGCCGGGCTTGCCGTCTGGGCTCTTGGTGGGCGCTACATCGAAACCGACAACGCCTACGTCAAGGCGGACATCGTGCCGATCCATCCGGAGATCGAAGCCCAGGTCACCGAGGTCCCGGTCGCCGAGAATTCCCTGGTCGAGGCGGGTCAGGTGCTGGTCAAACTCGATCCGGAGTCGGCCGCGATCGACGTGCGTCGCGCCGAGGCACGACTCGCCGCGGTCCGCGAGGAGTTGACCGCCGCGCAGCGTCAGCTCGACCAGCGGTTCAAAGAACGCGCCTTGGCCGAGGAACAGATCAGCTACGCCGACCGCGAGCTCGATCGGCAGCGCGAACTGGTTGCCGCGAGGATGGTACCGACGTCGCGCTTTGACGCCGCCGAGCACGAGGCGTTGCAGGCCAAGGGGCGGTTGCAGGTGATCGAGCAGGGCATTGCCGAGCTGCGCGTGCGCCTCGGTCCTGCGCTCGACGGTAACGCTGCAGCGCATCCGCTGGTGGTCGAGGCGATGGCCGATCTCGAGGCCACGCGTCTGCGTCTGCGGCGTGCGGTCATCACGGCACCGGAGGACGGTCGCGTCGTCAAGCTGCCGAAACGTGGCGAGATGGCGCGGCGAGGCGCGAGTCTGCTCACACTGGTGCGTTCAGACGAACTCTGGATCGAGGCCAATTTCAAGGAGACGCAGCTGGGTCTGCTGCGCGCCGGCCAGCCGGTGGCGATCCGCATCGACAGCTACCCCGGGGCGAGCTGGCGCGGCCACATCGACACCATCTCGCCGGCGAGCGGCGCCGAGTTTGCCGTATTGCCGCCGCAGAACGCCTCGGGTAACTGGGTCAAGGTCGTGCAGCGCGTGGCGGTACGCATCGCCATCGATGATGGTCCGGCAGACTTGCCGCTGCGTGCCGGAACCAGCGCCGTGGTCGAGGTTGATCCGCGCTCGGGTAATCGTCTGAGCCGTCTGCTCGGCAAACGCTGATGAGCGCGGTCGAGGCGCCGCCGCCCAATCGCGCGCTGTTGTCCTTGAGCACCATGCTCGCGGTGCTGCTCTACGCCATCGACACCACCGTCGCCAACGTCGCGCTGCCGGTAATGCAGGGCAGCCTGGCGGCGACCCGCGAGCAGGTTGCCTGGGTGCTGACCTCCTACCTGATTGCCAGCGCCGTGGCGCTGCCCGCACTGGGCGCGATCGAGGCGCGACTCGGCCTGCGGCGCAGCTTCATGCTCGCCGTCGCGGGCTTCGGTATCTCCTCCTTCCTTTGCGGCCTCGCGCCCAATATCGAGACGCTGGTGATCGCGCGCTTCATGCAGGGGCTCTGCGGAGCGGGGTTGCTGCCCCTCAGCCAGACGGCCATGCAGGGCGCTTATCCGGTCAACCAGTTGTCGAAGGTATTCGCATTCTTTGGCATGGGTGTCATGGTCGGCCCGGTCGTGGGGCCCGGTCTCGGTGGCTGGCTCACCGAAAACTTCGGCTGGCGTTCGGTGTTCTACATCAACATGCCCGTGGTCGTGCTGGCACTCATCGGTCTTGCGGCGACCTTGCGCGGCGCGCCGCAGCCGAAGCCGCGACCCTTCGATCGCTTCGGCTTCGGGCTGCTCGCGCTGTGCATCCTGCTGCTGCAACTCGCCGTCGATCGCGGGCAGCAGCTCGACTGGTTCGACTCCCCTGAGATCGTCATCGAGGTGTTCTTCGGTCTGCTCGCCGGGTACATGTTCATCGTGCATTCGGCGAGCAGTGCGCGGCCGCTCTTTTCTGGTGCGCTGCTGCGCGATCGCAATCTGGTGATGGGCGTGGCCATGTCGGTGCTGGTCGGCTGGCCATTCATGGGCTCGATGGTGCTGCTGCCGCAGTTCCTGCAGGAAGTGCAGGGTTACTCGGTGGTTGACGCCGGCATGCTGATGGCGCCGCGGGGTATCGGCCTGATCATCTCGATGCTCGCACTCAGCCGTCTCGGCAGCGTCATCGATCTGCGCGCGGCGTTCACGTTCGGCTGCGTGGTCAATGGCGCAGGTCTCCTGGCCTTCGCCTGGCTGCCGGCGGATGTGCCAGCCGATGTGCTCACCGGCTGGCTGTTGCTGCAAGGCGCGGGTCTCGGTCTCATCTTTGTGCCGCTCAACACGCTGACCTTCACGACGCTCGCACCGATCCACCGTACCGACGGCGCCGCGCTGATGGTGCTCGCGCGGAACCTGGGCAGCAGCATCGGCGTGGCGATGCTGGTGCGCGGCATCTCCAACGACGCTACGGCCAACGCCGATCGGCTGCGCGAGGTCGCGCGCATCGGTACCGACGATCCGGCCTCGATCTCCTGGGCCCTGCATACCGTGTATCGCGAGGCGCTGGTGATCGCATACTCGAACCAGTACGTGATCCTTGCGCTGATGCCGGCAGTACTGCTGCCCTGCGTGTGGCTGATGCAGCGACCGCCGCCTAGCGGAAAGTCAGCAGCGGACGCGGATCCGGCTGGGTCTCGAGATGTGGTGCCGCATTGAAGGCCTCGAGGCTGCAGCGCCGTCCGTCATAACGGATGCGGGTCACCGAGGCATTGAACACCGACCACGAGAGCCGCAGCGCCGCCTCATCGTCGAGACCGAGGACGTAACCGACCGCAGCGCCGATGGCGCCCGCCGACGTGCAGACAAGGACCTGGCGCGAGCGGCCCTGATCGCGCATCAGCTGCTCGAGACCCGCGGCGATGCGCTGGCGGAACTGCGGCCAGCTCTCCACGCCGGGCCGGTCGAGCAGGCCGGCGATCCAGGCGCGCCCGGTGTCTTCGAGACGCCGCTGAAAGGCGCGCGGGTCAGGCATCGACGCGGCGCCCTGCAGCGCCGTGAGCGGTGTATTGCTGATCTCGGCGTGCACGCGCAACAGCGTGTCCGCGTCATATTCATCAAAAGCCGGCTGGCTGCGTACCTCGCTACGCCCCTGCGGGGTCGTGGCGAGGATTTCGGCGGTGGCGCGCTGGCGGCGCAGGGTTCCGCTGTATATCGCGTCAATGGCTTGGGCGCTGCGCGCATAGTGGTCGCGCAAGTGCTGAACCTGACGCTCACCGAGGGCCGAGAGCCGGTCGTAGTCGGCCGTTCCGAAGGAGGCCTGACCGTGGCGAATGAGATGGATGGTACTCATGAATGCGGAGCGGGGCGGGTTGGCCTCGGCGTCGCGGGTAACGCGCCGCGTTGAGCAACGATTCTACGCCGCGTAACATCCTCGGGACATGACACGCCACGACGAAACCGTGCCCCGGCCATCGTGGTGGGTGAGGATGCTCGCTGCACTGCCGCTTCGCATGTTGCATGGGCTGTCGCGGGCGTTTGCGTGGCTGGCGTGGCGGGTGTTTCCGTACCAGCCGCGGGTCATCCGCGACAGTCTCGCGCTCGCTTTCCCTGAGCGCAGCGACGCCGAGCGCGAGGTCCTGCGGCGCGACTTCTACCGCGGATATGGCGACGTGATGGTGGAGATCATCAAGTCGGCCTCGATCGACGGTCGCGAGCTCGATACGCGCATGCGCCTCGTCAATCTTGAACTCTTGCAGGCCGCGCTCGCCCATGGCACGCCGGTGGTGCTGTTGGCCGCGCATCAATGCAACTGGGAGTGGATCCTGCTCGCACTCTCGCGCAATCTCGGTTACCCGGTGGATGCCGCTTACAAGCCGCTGAAGAATGCCTGGGCCGACCGCGAGATGCGTGCGCTGCGCAGTCGTTTCGGCGCGCGCATGGTTCCCGCCGACCGGATGATGCGCGAGCTGATCGCCCGGCGCCGTGTACCGCGGCTGATTGCCTTGGTGGCCGATCAGGAACCGGTCGCCAGCGAGCGACGCCATTGGACCCGCTTCCTCAATCGCGAGACGGCGTTTTTCATGGGCGCCGACGTCATCGCCACGAGCCTCGACTACCCGGTGTTCTTCGTAGCCATCGAGCGTAGCGGTCGGGGTCGCTATCTCGCCTCGTTCGAGCTGCTGCGCGCCGCCGGCGAGGTGCTGCCGCCCGGCGCGCTGACCGAGCGCTATGCGCGCCGGGTCGAGCGGCAGATCCACGCGGCGCCGGCCGACTGGCCGTGGTCGCACAAGCGTTGGCGGCTGCGTCGGCCCTGAGGTGGTCCTCAGGGCCTGTTCAAGGCTGTCCTTGAGACTGTCACGGTCATCACCGACAATCACCGGCCATGACCGATGATTCAGCGGCCGCCACTCCGGACATATCGGTGGTCATTCCCGTCTGCAATGAGGTCGACAACGTCGGGCCGCTCGCCCGCGAGATCGTCGCCGCCCTGCAGGGTCGCCGCTTCGAAATCCTCTTCGTCGACGACGGCAGCACCGATGGTACTGCCGAGGCGCTCCGTGAGCTGCGCGCGTCGATCCCGCAACTGCGCGTCCTGCGCCACTCATTCCGCAGCGGGCAAAGCGCCGCGGTCTGCTCCGGCGTGCGGCATGCGCGCGCCGACTGGATCGCCACCCTCGATGGCGATGGCCAGAACGACCCGGCCGACATTCCCGCCCTGTTCGAGACCCGTGGGCTCGCGGAACTCGTGATGGGCAACCGCGTCCGCCGTCGTGACACCTGGCTGCGGCATTTGCAGTCGCGTGTGGCCAATGGTGTGCGCGGTCGGCTGCTCGGCGACGGTACGCCCGACACGGGCTGCGGCATCAAGGTGATGCGGCGCGACGTCTTCATGGAGCTGCCGCGCTTCGATCACATGCATCGCTTCCTGCCAGCGCTCTTCCTGCGCGCCGGGGCGCGCGTGGTGTCGGTGCCGGTGTCGCATCGGCCACGCGAACGCGGCGCTTCAAAGTACGGTCTCTTCGACCGCTTGTGGGTGGGGATCGTCGATATCTTCGGCGTAATGTGGCTGCGCCGTCGCTACCGTCCGGGTCTGCAGATCCGCGAGGAATGATCGCCACCCTTCGCCGGCATGCTCGTCGCGAGCCTGCGGCCGCCCTTCGGAAAATCCAATGCAGAACACCGATACACTGATCTGGGTCATCGTCGGCTTCGTCGGCCAGGGATTGTTCTCGATGCGCTTTGTCGTGCAATGGCTGGCCAGCGAACGCATGAAGCGCAGCATCATCCCGCACGCTTTCTGGTACTTCAGCCTCGCGGGCGGCGTGACCTTGCTCGCCTACGCCATCCACAAGCGCGATCCGGTGTTCATCGCGGGACAGGGACTCGGGCTCGTCGTCTATCTGCGCAATCTCTTCCTGATCCGGACCGGGCGGCAGCGGGCCGACGCTTGAGCCGCGCGACACGCGACATCCTCGTCGACCTTTGCTGGATCGGCGCATGGTTCGCGGTGCTGATCTTCGCCGGCTTCGGCCTGCGTGATCCTTGGCCCGCCGATGAGCCGCGTTTTGCGGGCGTGGCCCTCGAGATGCTGCGCAGCGGCAATTGGCTGATTCCCGAGGTGGGCGGCGACCTCTACCAGGACAAGCCGCCGCTGCACTTCTGGCTGATGGCGGTGGGCTATCTGCTCACCGGCTCGGTACGCGCCGGCTTCCTGCTGCCCTCGATGCTCGCCTCGCTGGGCACGTTGCTGCTCGTCTACGATCTGGTGCGCCGCCTGCACGGTCGCGAAGCGGGGTTGCTGGCGGCGGTGACGCTCGCCTGCTGCGTGCATTTCGTGATGACCACGCGCGGCGCGCAGATCGACGCGACGCTGATCTTCTTCTGCACGCTTGCCCTCTACGGTCTGCTGCGCCATCTGCTGCTCGGCGCGCCGCTACGCTACGCGGCCCTCGGCGCTTTCGGCGCCGGGCTCGGCGTGATCGACAAAGCGGTCGGCTTCCTGACGTTGGCGCTGCTGCCGCTCGCCGCTGTGCTCGGCCAACGATTCGGCCTCGTCCGCGTCGCGGCGCGTACCTGGTTGCTGGTGGGCGGGGTGTTTCTCGCCACCATCGCGCTCTGGTTGGGGCCGATGCTGCTGCATGTCGCCGCGTCCGGCTCACCCGAACTCGTCGCCTATCGCAACGAGATTCTCTTCCAGCAGACGGTGACCCGTTACGCGCAGGCCTGGCACCACATTCGGCCGTGGTATTACTTCCTCGTCGAGGTGATCCCGGTCCTTTGGCTGCCGTTGAGTGCGTTGCTGCCCTGGCTGGCGCTGCGCTGGCGTGGCGACTGGCAGCAGCGTCGGGCCGCCACCTGGCTGCCGCTGCTGTGGGCGGTCACCGTGGTCGTGTTCTTCAGCCTCAGCACCGGCAAGCGCGGGGTGTACGTGTTGCCGGCGCTGCCGGCACTGGCGATCGCCGCAGCACCGCATCTCGCCGCCCTCTACGCCAAAGTCGCGGTGCAACGGATCTCGCTACTGCTCGCCGCGGTGCTGCTGGTGCCTGGTGTGCTGCTCTCGCTTGGCGCCTTGATCGGCGTCGAAGCCGTGAGCCGGCTGGTTGTCGAGAGCGGCATCGCCTCGCTGTGGCCCTTACATGCCTTTGCGATGTTGGCGGCGCTTGTCTGGGTCGCAGCCTGGAAGCGCAGGGCCATTCTTGCCTGGCCTGCGGTAGTGGGCTGCCTGACGCTCGCCTGGGGCTTCGGGATCGCCCCACAGATCAACGGTGAGCGTTCGGCCTCAACCTTCATCCGGCAGATGCTGGCCCAGGTACCACCGGACAAGACCCTCGGCCTCGTGGCCTACAAGGAGCAGTTCCTGCTCTATCTCGACCGTGACACCGTCAACTTTGGCCATGCGCGCTGGCGCGAGGGCGACGCCGAGTCTTTCGACGCCGCGCGCTGGCTGTCCGGTAGCAGCGAGCGGGTGTTGCTGGTGCCGGAACAATTTATCGAACGCTGCTTTGCCACTGCGGAGCGACGTCTCGCAGGGGTTTCGAGTGATGACCGCTGGTATCTTGTCAGCGGACAGCCCGCGGCGGATTGTGTCGAGCGCGGCAACCCATCGAGGGTACTCCGCTACGCGGCGCCGTCTGGATTGCGGCCCTGAGCCGAAGGCGCGACGGACGGCATGTCCGTCGCGCCCCCGCGATGATCAGAACGGCAGGCCGTGGGCGGAGCCGCCCATGCAGAGCAGCATCGGGAAGGAGAGCAGGAAGTTCACGCGCGACGTGAGCGTCGCGGTGCGCCGTGCCTTGGCTTTTTCTTCGTCCGTGGCGGGCACGACGCCGATGACTTTCTTCTGGTTCGGCCAGATCAGTACCCAGACGTTGAACAGCATGATCGTACCGAGCCACGCGCCGATGCCGATGACCACGCTGCCTTCCTGCAGCGTGAACGCGTCCATGAAGCGACCGCCGAGCAGCCAGCCGCCCGTGAGCCAGGTGGCGAGCGCCATCCAGCGGAACCAGAGCAGCGCGCGCGGTGCGACGTACTTGACGATGCCTGCGCCGCCGGGACCGCCCTTGTCGGCGTTGGCGGCAGCCAGCGCCGGAATCTGCGCGACGTTGAAGTAGTAGAGCAGGCCGATCCAGAAGATGCCGGTGACGATATGCGCCCAGCGGCCGAGGCCCAACTGGTTGAAATCACCGCCCGGCGTCTGCGGCAGCACCATCACGATGATCGCGAACAGCACGCCAAGCGTGATGGTCGCGCCGACACTGTCTAGTGGATTCTTCATTTGCGTCGTGTCTCCGGCAGGTGAGGGGTCAAACGGGTTTGAAGAATAGGTGACGAAACCCCATAATTCAACGCATCTCTCTGCTTCGAAAACCCAAGGACGGGATCATGGCGGACAACGCCGAGGAGCCTCGCCGTGCGCGGCCCATGTCGCCCTGCATCAGCATCTGCGCACTCGATCGCAACGGGTATTGCGCGGGCTGCCTGCGCACGCGCGATGAAATCGCCGGCTGGATCCGCATGACGGCCGACGAGCAGTGGGGCCTGATGCAGGAACTCGAGCGGCGGCGCCTGCTGCGCGCGCCGCGAACGACTATCTGAGGAGGTTTACACCGATGGATGTCAACGAGCGAATCAAGTCGCAACTCACCGCATCGCCGGTCGTGTTGTTCATGAAAGGCACGCCGGATTTTCCGCAGTGCGGCTTTTCAGCGCAGGCGGTGGGTGCCCTGCGCGCCTGCGGGGCGCGCTTCCATCACGTCAATATCTTCGAGGATCCGGAGTTGCGCGAAGCACTCAAGCGCCACTCGAACTGGCCGACCTATCCGCAGCTTTACGTCAACGGTGAACTGCTGGGCGGCTGTGACATCGCCCTCGAGATGTATCGCAGCGGCGAATTGAAGAAAGTGCTCGACGAGGCCGGCGCCACCGCCTAGCCGCCGTTTTCCTCGGCGACCGGCGAGGTCGGGTCGACCCCGTTTTTGCCGTTCTCACCCCCGTTGGGTTCGTCCACCCAGCCCAGACTGCGCGCCCGCTGTTCGGCAGCAAGATAACTCGGCTGACAAAAGTCGCACACCCGGCAGAACACGTCGGCCGTGCGTTCGGCATCGTAAGCGGCGGCATGCGCGGCCGAGGAGTCCCACTCGAGACCGAGTGCCAGCGTTGCTTTGGCGAGCACCGTCTGCCCGAGCGCGGCGCCGGCCAGCGTGACCGTGTCGAAGCTCGAGAAAGGATGAAACGGGTTGCGCTTGATGCCGGCGCGATTCACCGCGGCGTTCAAAAAGCCGAGGTCGAACGAAGCGTTGTGGCCGACCAGGATCGCGCGCTTGCAGCCGTGGCGCCGCACCGCCTCGCGTACTTCCTTGAAGATCCTCGTCAGCGCATCGCGCTCATCGATCGCGGGGCGCAGGGGATGAAAGGGATCGATCCCGGTGACGGCGAGCGAGGCGGGCTCGATTTTCGCGCCCTCGAACGGCTTGACGTGGTACGAGTGGGTTTCGCCACGCTGCAGGCTGCCGTCGGCGTTGATCTCGATCAGCACCGCTGCGATTTCCAGCAGCGCGTCGGTCGATGCGTTCAGGCCGCCGGTCTCAACATCGATCACTACCGGCAGAAAGCCGCGGAAGCGTCGCGAAAGACTGGGGACGACGGCGTTCAACCGGACAGCATCCGCCAGCGCAGCCGACCGTTCGCCCGCATTGGCACCACCACGTCGCCGCCGAACGCGTAGGCGGCCGGCACGGCCCACTCTTCGCGGCGCAGCGTCACCGTGGCGTCGTTGCGAGGCAGGCCGTAGAAGTCGGCACCGTACAGCGCCGCGAAACCCTCCAGCCGCGGCAGCGCACCGGCGTCCTCGAAGGCCTCGGCATAGAGTTCAAGCGCCGCGTGTGCGGAGTACATGCCGGCACAGCCGCAGGCCGCTTCCTTGGTCTGTCTACCATGTGGCGCGCTGTCGGTGCCGAGAAAGAAACGCGGCGAGCCGCCGGTGGCGGCGCCGATCAGCGCCTGCCGGTCGGGCTCGGTCTTGAGCACAGGCAGGCAGTAGAAGTGCGGCCGGATGCCGCCACGGAAAATCTCGTTGCGGTTGTAGAGCAGGTGCTGCGGCGTGATGGTCGCGGCGACGCCGGCGCGCGCGGTCTCGACGAACTCGACAGCGGCGCGGGTAGTGATGTGCTCGAAGACGACCTTCAGCCGCGGATGACGATCGACGAGCTGGGCGAGCACTTCGTCGATGAAGCGCTGCTCACGATCAAAGATATCGACATGCTCATGCGTGACCTCGCCGTGCACTTGCAGCACGAGTCCGGTCTCGGCCATGCGCGCGAGTACGTCGTCGACGCGGCGGATGTCGGTGACGCCGGCATCGGAGTGGGTGGTTGCGCCAGCCGGGTAGAGTTTGCAGCCGACCACGAAACCACTGTCGCGAGCGCGATCGATTTCCGCCACCGGCATCCGATCGTTGAGATAGAGCGTCATCAGCGGCTGGAAATCCGACCCGGACGGTCGCGCCGCCAGGATACGTTCGCGATACGCGGCGGCAAGTTCGGTGGTGGTCACCGGCGGCTTGAGATTCGGCATGACGATGGCGCGGGCGAACTGCCGCGCCGTATGCGGCAGCACCGCCGCGAGCGCCTCGCCGTCGCGCAGGTGCAGGTGCCAGTCGTCAGGACGACACAGGGTGATTTCCGCGCTCATGCGGGCGGCGATGCTAGCACAGGCCGATTGTTCGCCCCGCTGGGCGACGACAAGTTAACATACGCTTTTTCACAAGCACGACAGGCAGGACGGGGGTATGTCCGAGAGTCCGCAAGGTGATGGTCTGCAGGCTGATGTTGATCCGGGCGAGACCCGCGAGTGGCTGGAGTCGATCGACTCGGTGCTCAAGGCACACGGTCCGCAACGCGCCCACTATCTGCTCGAGAAACTCATCGACCACACGCGTCGGTCTGGCGCCTACCTGCCGTTCAAGCCGAACACGGCGTACCTCAACAGCATCTCGACCGGCCAGCAGCCCGATTATCCGGGCAATCGCGAACTTGAGCGACGCATCGAGGCCTATATCCGCTGGAACGCGATGGCGATGGTGGTGCAGGCCAATCGCATCTCTTCGGAGTACGGTGGCCATATCTCCACCTACGCATCGGCTGCCACGCTCTACGAAGTGGGCTTCAACCACTTCTGGCGCGCGCCGACCGACGGTCATCCGGGCGACATGGTCTACGTTCAGGGTCACGCGTCGCCGGGCATTTATGCGCGGGCCTATCTCGAAGGGCGCCTGACGGAAGACCAGCTGCGGCATTTCCGGCAGGAGGTCGCGGGTGACGGCCTCTCGTCCTATCCGCATCCCTGGCTGATGCCTGACTTTTGGCAGTTTCCCACCGTGTCGATGGGGCTCGGTCCGATGCAGGCGATCTTCCAGGCGCGCTTCCAGCGCTATCTCGAGCACCGCGGTCTCGTGCCTGCGTCCGACCGCAAGATCTGGGCCTTCCTCGGCGATGGCGAGATGGACGAGCCCGAATCGATGGGCGCGCTCACCATGCCGGTGCGCGAAAAGCTCGACAACCTCGTGTTCGTCATCAACTGCAATCTGCAGCGACTCGACGGCCCGGTGCGTGGCAACGGCAAGATCATCCAGGAACTCGAGGCGGCTTTCCTCGGCGCCGGCTGGAATGTCATCAAGGTGCTGTGGGGATCGCGCTGGGACCCGCTGCTCGCCAAGGACAACCTCGGCCTGCTGCGTCGCGTCATGGAAGAGTGCGTCGATGGCGAATACCAGAACTCCAAGGCCAAGGGCGGCGCGTACACGCGCGACAATTTCTTTGGCAAGTATCCCGAACTGAAGGCGATGGTCGCCAATATGTCGGACGAGGAGATCTGGCGTCTCAACCGCGGCGGCCACGATCCGCGCAAGGTGTTCGCGGCCTATGCAGCGGCCATGCAGCACAAGGGACAGCCGACCGTCATCCTCGCCAAGACCGTCAAGGGCTTCGGCATGGGCAAGGCGGGTGAAGGCCAGATGGTCACGCACCAGCAGAAGAAACTCTCTGACGACGACCTGCGTCAGTTCCGCGACCGCTTCAACATCCCGGTCTCCGAGGACGAACTCGCGCGGCTGCCGTTCTCCCGGCCCGACGAGGACAGCGAGGAGATGCGCTACCTGCGGTCGCGGCGCATTTCCCTCGGCGGCTACCTGCCGACCCGGCGCCGCAACGCAGCACCCCTCGAAATCCCGCCGCTCGAGGCGTTCAAGCCGCTGCTCGAGAGCAGCGATGGGCGCGGGATTTCCACCACCATGGCGTTCGTGCGCATGCTTACCACGCTGCTCAAGGACCGCCAGATCGGCAAGCACATCGTGCCGATCGTCCCCGACGAGGCGCGCACCTTCGGCATGGAGGGCTTGTTCCGCCAGGTCGGCATCTATTCCTCGGTAGGCCAGCTCTACACGCCGCAGGACGCCGACCAGCTGATGTCCTACCGGGAGGACAAGAAGGGCCAGATTCTCGAAGAGGGCATCAACGAGGCCGGTGCAATGTGCTCGTGGATGGCCGCCGGCACGGCCTATGCCAATCACGGCATCAACATGGTGCCGTTCTACATCTTCTACTCGATGTTCGGGTTCCAGCGCGTCGGCGACTTCATCTGGGCCGCCGGCGACCTGCAGACGCGCGGCTTCCTGCTCGGCGCCACCGCCGGCCGCACCACGCTCGCTGGCGAGGGACTGCAGCACCAGGACGGCCACAGCCAGCTGCTGGCCTCAACCGTTCCCAACTGCCGTTCCTACGACCCGACCTTTGCGTACGAGCTTGCGGTCATCATCCACGATGGCCTGCGCCGCATGTTCGTCGACGGCGAGCCGGTGTTCTATTACGTCACGGTGATGAACGAGAACTACGCCATGCCGGCGATGCCCGCGGGCGTGGAGCAGGGCATCCTGAAGGGACTCTATCCGTTTGCGACCTATCCCGCGACGGGCGCCGCGGACGACGCGCCGCAGGCCACGCTGCTCGGTTCGGGTACCATCCTGCGCGAGGTGATCGCCGCCGCCGAGCTGCTCGCCAAAGATTACGGTGTGCGCAGCGAGGTGCTGTCGGCGCCGAGCTGGAACGAGTTGCGCCGCGAAGCCCTCGACTGCGAGCGCTGGAACCTGCTGCACCCAGTCGAATCGCCACGGGTGCCGCATGTGGCGAGCACGCTCGCCGGCCGCGCCGGGCCTTTCGTGGCGGCGAGCGATTACGTGCGCAACGTGCCGGAGCAGATCCGCCAGTGGGTACCCGGCCGATACGTCGTGCTGGGCACGGACGGCTACGGTCGCTCCGATGCCCGCGAGGCCCTGCGCCATCACTTCGAGGTCGACCGCCGGTTCATCGTCCTGGCGACGCTGCGGGCGCTGGCTGACGACGGCAAGCTCGGCCTCGATGTGGTGCAGCGCGCGATCGCTGCGCTCGGCATCGACGTGGCCAAGCCCAACCCGCTCATTTCCTGACGGAACCATTGCCCCATGGCGCTTACCGCAATCCATGTGCCCGACCTCGGCTCCTTCAAGGACGTCGCGGTCATCGAAATCCTCGTCAAGCCCGGCGATACGCTTGAAATCGACTCGCCCATCGCCACGCTCGAGACCGAGAAAGCCACCATCGACGTACCCTCGCCGGTGGCGGGGGTGTTGCGCACGCTGCATATCGCCCGCGGCGCCAAGGTGAACACCGGGGATCTGGTTGCCGAGGTGGAGGCCGCCGCCGGTGCCATCGCGGCACCCGCACCGGCTCCGGCGACCAAGCCGGCGGCCGCCCCGGCGCCGGTGGTGGCTGCTGCAGCGCCGGCCCCAGCGGCGGCGGCCCCAACGGTGGTCGCCGCTACCGCACCGCCGCCGGGCACCGCCCGTGCGGATCTCGCGGCGATTCAGGAGGCGGAATTCTCCCGCGCCCATGCCGGCCCCTCGGTGCGTCGGCTGGCCCGCGAACTCGGCGTCGATCTGGCGCGCGTGCGGGGCTCGGGTACCAAAGGGCGCATCACCCACGAGGACGTCAAGGCCTGGGTCAAGCAGGCCCTGCAGGGCGGGCTGGCCAGTGCCGGCCCCGCGCTGCCGAAGGTGCCGGTCGTCGACCATGCGGCCTTCGGTCCGATTGAATCGCGTCCGCTCGGCCGTGTCCGCCGGATCTCCGGGCCGCGACTGCATGCCGCCTGGGTCAACATCCCGCATGTGACGCAGTTCGACGAGGCGGACATCACCGACCTCGAGGCGCTGCGCAATGCCTTGAAGTCGCAGGCCGCCACGCGCGGCGTCAAGCTCACGCCGCTGGCGTTCATCATCGCCGCCTGCGCGCGCGCGATCAGCGAATTCCCCAATTTCAACGCCTCGCTCGACGAGTCCGGCCAGAATCTCATTCTGAAGAAGTACTGCCACCTCGGTTTCGCCGCCGACACGCCGAATGGTCTGCTGGTGCCGGTGATCCGCGACGCCGATCGCAAGGATGTCTTCGACCTCGCCGCTGAACTCGCCACGCTTGCCGAGCGCGCGCGCACCGGCAAGCTCGCCGGTGCCGACATGCAGGGCGGCTGCTTCACGGTCTCCAGCCTCGGCGGCATCGGTGGCACAGCCTTTACGCCGATCATCAACGCCCCGGAGGTCGCCATCCTCGGTGTCTCGCGCGCCGTGATGAAGCCGGTCTGGCGCGACGGCGCCTTCGTGCCGCGGCTGATCCTGCCGCTCTCGCTCTCCTACGACCACCGGGTAATCGACGGCGCCGAGGGCGTGCGCTTCACGACCTGGCTCGCTGGCCGTCTCGGCAACCCTGCCGAACTCGTCGGCGCGCTCCGCAGTTGAGGCGCGGCACATGAAGATCGAGGACATCCGCGTTCCCGACCTCGGCAACTTCGCCGAGGTGCCGGTGATCGACCTGTTGGTGGCGGTCGGTGATTCAGTGCTCGCCGAGACGCCCCTCCTGACCCTGGAAACCGACAAGGCGGCGATGGACGTCCCGGCGCCGATGGCGGGTCGCGTGGCCGAACTACTGGTCCGCAAGGGCGACAAGGTCTCCACCGGCAGTCTGATCCTGCGTCTGCAGGTCGAGTCGGCCAGCGTGGCGGCGTCGCCGTCTGCCGCGTCCGCACCGTCTGCCGCGCCTGCGCCTGCACCCGCGCCCGGGGCCGTCGCAACGCCGGCATCTACGTCGGCTGCGTCGTCGCCTGCCGCGGTATCGCCGCCCGTTGCACCGTCCGCCGCAGTCGTCGAGACCGGTCCGGTGGCGGGTGTCGCCCGCCACACCCAGGTGCTGGTGCTCGGCGCCGGCCCGGGTGGCTACACGGCGGCTTTTCGCGCCGCGGATCTCGGCCTCGAGGTCACCTTGGTGGAGCGCTGGCCGACGCTTGGCGGCGTCTGTCTCAACGTCGGCTGCATTCCCTCCAAGGCGCTGCTGCACGCCGCCAAAGTAATCGACGAAGCCGAGTCGATGGCCGAGCACGGCATCGTGTTCGGTCCTCCGCAGCTCGATGTCGAGCGCTTGCGGTCATGGAAAAGCGGCGTGGTGCGCAAGCTGACCGGCGGTCTCGATGCGCTCGCGCGGCAGCGCAAGGTGTCGGTGCTGCGCGGCAGCGGACGCTTCGTCGCCCCGCGCGTGCTCGAAGTGGTCGGCGACGACGGTGCGACGCAGATCAGCTTCGACTACTGCATCATCGCCGCGGGCTCCGAGCCGGTCCGGTTGCCGTTCGTGCCGGATGACCCGCGGGTGATGGACTCGACCGACGCGCTCGAACTGCGCGAATTGCCGAAGCGCATGCTGGTGATCGGCGGCGGCATCATCGGTCTCGAGATGGGTTGCGTGTACGACGCACTCGGCGTCCGCGTGAGTGTCGTTGAAGTGATGAACCAGTTGATGCCGGGTGCCGACGCTGATCTCGTCAAGCCGCTGGAAAAGCGGCTGCGTAAGCGTTACGAGCAGATCCTCCTCGGTGTGAAGGTCAAGGCAGTCAGCGCCGAGGCGGAGGGCCTGCGGGTCAGTTTCGAGGGCGAGGGCGCACCGGCGCCGGCGCTTTTCGATCGGCTATTGGTGGCCGTGGGCCGCCGACCGAATGGCGCGCAGCTCGATGCCGGCAAGGCCGGTATCGAGGTGGATGCACGCGGTTTCATCCATGTCGACAAACAGATGCGCACCAACGTGCCGCATATTTTCGCGATCGGCGACGTTGTCGGCCAGCCGATGCTCGCCCACAAGGCGACGCATGAGGGCAAGATTGCGGCCGAAGTCATCGCCGGTGAAAAGCGTGCGTTCGACGCGCGGGTCATTCCTTCAGTGGCCTACACCGACCCCGAAGTTGCCTGGGTGGGCCTGACCGAGCTCGAGGCGAAGGCCAAGGGCATCGCCGTGCAAAAGGGCATGTTCCCCTGGGCAGCCAGCGGCCGTTCGCTGGCGCAGGGCCGGGACGAGGGCTTTACCAAACTGCTCTTCGATCCGCAGACGCATCGCGTGCTCGGTGGGGGCATCGTCGGTCCGAATGCAGGCGAACTCATCGGTGAAGTGGCGCTTGCCATCGAGATGGGAGCCGACGCCGCTGACGTCGGCCTGACCATCCATCCGCACCCGACGCTGTCCGAGTCGATCGCCTTCTCGGCTGAGGCGTTCGAGGGAACGCTTACCGATCTTTACGTGCCGCGGAAGAAGTAGCGAGCCGCTCGAGGTCCTCGAGGTAGGCACGTTCGTCGGGCATGCGCCCGGCCCGCTGCGCTTCCCACAGCGCCTTGCCCAGCGCTTCCATCATGCGGTGCTCGGCGTCGTGTGCATCGCTGCGCGTCGCAAGCCTCGCATGGATGCGCGCGATGCCGCGCGGCCGGTCAGTTGACACCTGCTCGCGCAGCGCGAGGTGCATCGAGAGATGCAGGAACGGATTGCCGCGGCCCGACTGCGGCGAAAACTCCGCCTGCAGGGCGGCGTCGCCATCGCGCAGCCAGTCGTGGTACTCCGGATGTTCGCGTACCAGCGTAACCAGCTGTGTCTCGAGGGCCGTGAGCACCGCGCCGTCATCGGCTCGCTGCCAGGCCTGCAGCCAGGTTCGCCTTAGATCATCGCGGGAATTGCCGAATAGCATCGCTAGACGTCCGCGCGCGTCTTGCGTCGGTAGCCGCAGAGGTCGGCGATCGGACAGGCCGGACAGTTCGGTTTGCGTGCCTTGCAGACATAGCGGCCGTGCAGGATGAGCCAGTGATGGGCGTCCTGCAGGAACTCCGGCGGCACGTTTTTCAGCAGTTTCTTCTCCACCGCGAGCACAGTCTTGCCGGGTGCGAGACCGGTGCGGTTGGCGACGCGGAAGATATGCGTGTCGACGGCCATCGTGGGCTCGCCGAAGGCGGTATTGAGCACCACATTCGCGGTCTTGCGACCCACGCCGGGCAACGCCTCGAGCGCGTCGCGGGCCCGCGGCACCTTGCCATCGTGCTGTTCGAGCAGCAGCCGGCAAGTGGCAATGATGTTCTTCGCCTTGCCCTTGTAGAGACCGATGGTCTTCACGAAATCGATGAGCCCGGGTTCACCCAGCGCCAGGATGGCCGCCGGCGTGTTGGCGACCGGAAAGAGCTTGCGCGTGGCCACGTTGACACCTTTGTCGGTGGCCTGCGCGGAGAGAATCACCGCGACCAGCAGCTCGAACGGGGTTGAGTACTCGAGTTCGGTGGTCGGGTGCGGATTGCGCTCCCGCAGACGCGCGAACATCTGCTGCCGCTGTTCGGGTTTCATGCGCTGCCCCGCGCAGCCTGTTGTTTGCGCTCCGCGAGCAGCTGCAGTCGTTGTCGTTCCCGCTGGTCCCGGCGCTGCTCGTGTGCGTCGAATCGGCGCAGGTTGACCGCGGGCGCAGGCGGTACCGACTGCCCAGAGAGTGTGCTGCGTTCGACCATGGTGATGCAGTCCACCGGACAAGGCGCGATACACAACTCGCAGCCGGTGCACAGGTCTTCAAGGACACCATGCAGCTGACGCTGGGCGCCGACGATCGCATCGACAGGGCAGGGCGGCAGGCAGCGCGCGCAGCCGATGCAGCGCGCCTCGTCGATCACCGCAACACGCTCCGGGCCCTCGAGACCGCAGTCCGCATCGAGCGGCAGCGGTGCCCGGCCGAGCAGGCTGGCGAGCCTCGCGATGGTCGCAGCGCCGCCCGGCGGGCAGCGATTGATCGCCGCCTCGCCAACGGCGATGGCGAGTGCATAAGGCCGACAACCCTGATAACCGCAGCGTGTGCACTGGGTCTGCGGCAGCAGCGCTTGGATGGCCTCGACGTCCGCAGCCGGATGCATGATGGGGCGCGGTGCGGATCGCTCAGGAGATCTTCATGCCGCCGGCTGCGCCATCGTCGGCAGACAGCAAGAAGACGCGGTCATCCTCTCCGGAGGCACAGAGCACCATGCCTTCGGAGACACCGAAGCGCATCTTGCGCGGCGCGAGGTTGGCGATCATGACGACTTGTCGGCCGGGCAGGGTCTCGGCGGCATAGGACTTGCGAATGCCCGAGAACACCGTGCGTCGCTCGGTGCCGAGATCGAGGGTGAGCTTCAGCAGTTTGTCAGAGCCGTCGACGTTCTCGGCCGCGATCACCGTGGCCACGCGCAGGTCGAGTTTGGCGAAGTCATCGATGCCCACATGCGCTGCGGTCGAGGTCGCAGCGGCTGACGAAGGGGCTGGGGAAGCTGCCGACTGGCTCGCCGCCTCGGTGGTCACCGGGGTTGCTACGAGTAGCGCGACGGTCTTCGGCTCGAGGCGCTGCGCGAGGGGTTGATACGGCGCGAGGGCGGTACCGAGCAGGGGTGAGGCAGGCTCGTCCCAGCGCGCGAGCGGTGCACCGAGAAAGGCCGCGGCGTCACAGGCCATCGACGGCAAGACCGGTGCGAGATAGACCATCAGTGCGCGAAACAGGTTGACACCCTGCGTGGCCACCGCAAGGGCCTCTTCGGCCCGCGCGGGATCCTTGGCGAGTGCCCAGGGCTTGTGGGCATCGACGTACTGGTTGGCGCGGTCGGCCAACAGCATGATCTCGCGCATCGCCTGCGCGTAGTCGCGGCCCTCATAGAGCGCGGCGAGCCGGGAACCTGCGGCAACGAACTCTGCATAGAGCGCGGGATCGGGCAGCGCGGCGGCCAGCCGGCCGCCGCCGCGGGCCACGAAACCGGCGCAGCGGCTGGCGATGTTGACGAGCTTGCCGACGAGATCGGCGTTGACCCGAGCGGTGAAGTCATCGAGCGACAGGTCGATGTCATCCACGCCGGGGCCGAGCTTGGCGGCGAAGTAGTAGCGCAGTGGCTCCGCGGGGAGGTGTTCGAGATAGCGCCGCGCGGTGATGAAGGTGCCGCGCGACTTGGACATCTTCTGGCCGTTGATGGTCAGGAAGCCATGCACGTGTACCGCGGTGGGCCGCCTGAACCCCGAGCCATGCAGTACTGCCGGCCAGAACAGCGTATGGAAATAGCTGATGTCCTTGCCGATGAAGTGGTGCAGTTCGGTCGGGCTGCCCGGCTCGAGATAGTGCTGCATGTCGAGGCCACGGCGTTCGCACAGTGCCTTGAGACTGCCGAGGTAGCCGATGGGCGCGTCGAACCAGACGTAGAAATATTTGCCGGGATTGCCCGGGATCTCGAAGCCGAAGTAAGGCGCATCACGCGAGATGTCCCAGTCCTGCAAGCCGGTCGAGAACCACTCGTCGAGCTTGGCGCGCACCGAGTCCTGCAGCGAACCGCTGCCCACCCACTCGCGGAGCATCGACTCGAAGCCGCCGAGTGCAAAGAAAAGGTGATCGGACTCGCGCCAGACCGGCGCTGTGCCGCTGACCGTCGAGCGCGGCTCGATGAGATCGGCGGGCGAGTAGGTGGCGCCGCAGGCCTCGCAGCTGTCGCCGTATTGGTCGGGCGTCTTGCATTGCGGACAGCCACCGCGCACGTAGCGGTCGGGCAGGAACATGCCCGCGTGCTCGTCGTAGGCCTGACGGACGCTGCGCCGAGTGATATGACCGCCGCGCTGCAGGCGATCGAACATCAGGTCGGTGAAATAGCGGTTCTCGGCGCTATGGGTACTGTGGAACTGGTCGTGGCCGATCAGAAAGCCTTGATAGTCGGCGCGATGCTCCTCGGCGACGCGCGCGATCAGTGCCTCCGGCGCAATCCCCTCGGATTGCGCCTTGATCATGATTGGCGTGCCGTGGGTGTCTTCGGCACAGACGTAGAGGCAGTCGTTGCCGCGCATCTTCTGGAAGCGCACCCAGACGTCCGTCTGCACGGCTTCGATGATGTGGCCGAGATGCAGCGGACCGTTGGCGTAGGGCAGGGCGCTGGTGACGAGGATCTTCCGTGGCATGGCGAAATTATCGCACAGGGATACGCCCCGAGGCCCCGCGAACGCTAGAATCCGCGCATGTCCGCGAGTGCAGAATTGACCGCCATCGAGGCCGAAATCGGCCGTTTCTTCGAACCAAACCTCCGTCAGACGCTGGCCGAGGCGAAGGCGGTGCGTACCGTCGAACTGCAGCCCAACGCGCTGCGCGTCAGGCTCGAGCTCGGCCTGCCGGTTGGCGGGTATGCCGAGGAGTTCACTGCAGCGCTGGCCGCGCAGCTGCACACGGCGGGTCTCTTGGTACCGCCGCTCGATCTGCAGCTCGAGGCGCGGATCAGCGCGCATGCCGTGCAGCGCGGGCTGACACCGCTCCCCGGTATCAAGAACGTGGTCGCCGTCGCGTCGGGAAAGGGCGGCGTCGGCAAGAGCACGGTGGCCGTCAACCTGGCGCTGGCCTGGGCCGCTCAGGGCGCGCGCGTCGGCCTGCTCGATGCCGACATCTACGGCCCGAGCCAGCCGATCATGCTTGGGCTGCAGGGCGAGCGGCCATCATCGCGCGACGGCAAGCGGCTGCAGCCGCTGCGTGCGCATGGCATCGTCGCGATGTCCGTCGGCTTTCTGGTCGATGCCGAGCAGCCAATGGTGTGGCGCGGACCGATGGTCACCTCCGCGCTCAATCAGTTGCTCGCCGACACCGACTGGGGCGAGCTCGATTATCTCGTGGTCGACATGCCGCCCGGCACCGGCGACATTCAGTTGACGTTGTCGCAGCGCGTGCCGGTCTCGGGCGCCGTGATTGTCACCACGCCGCAGGACATCGCGCTTGCCGACGCCCGCAAAGGGCTGCGCATGTTCGAGAAGGTCAATGTGCCGGTGCTCGGTATCGTCGAGAACATGGGCGTGCACGTGTGCTCGAATTGCGGCCACGCGGAGCATGTGTTCGGCGCGGGTGGCGGCGAGCGCATGGCGACGCAGTACGGCGTCCAGCTGCTCGGCTCCCTGCCGCTCGATGCCCGCATCCGCGAGGAGGCCGATGGCGGCAAGCCAAGCGTGGTCGCGGCGCCCGGCAGCCTGCGCTCGCAGGCCTATCTCTCGCTTGCACGGCGCACCGCCGGAGAACTCGCCCGGCGCAGCCGCGACCGCAGCGCCGCCTTCCCGAAGATCATCGTCGAGGACACATGAGCATCAAGTCCGATCACTGGATCCGTCGCATGGCCGAGTCGCAGGGCATGATCGAGCCCTTCGAGCCGGGACAGGTACGCAACGTAGCCGGCCAGCGCATCGTGTCCTACGGCACCTCGAGCTATGGCTACGACGTGCGCTGCGCGCGCGAATTCAAGATC
>CAZIRD010000017.1:0-39494 GCA_964541625.1 uncultured Acidibacter sp. | reverse complement strand
GAGACGCTCGATCGACCCGGTCGGGGCAGCATGGCGCACGGCGGCGCGGATCGCGGCGAGTTTGCGGTCCACATCGGCCGTGGAGGCATCGCGGCGCGCCTCGGCAAGCGCTTGGCGCACCCATTCGGCCACGGTCATGCCGCGGCTGGCGGCCGCCGCCTGCAGGGCCGCGTACTCGCCGTCTTCGAACAACACCTGCAGTCGCTTTGTCATGTAATGAGTTTCTATGACTCATAGCCATGAGTCAAATGAGGGTCAAGCCTTTATTACTGCGGAAAACGGGGCGTATAGTCCGGCTGACATTAGGAGCCCCCATGAACGGCACGATCAGCGATCTAACCCCGGCCCAGCCGCCGGTGCGTTCCACTCGACCCGGCAAGCAGGGTCTCTACGACCCTGAAAACGAGCGCGATGCCTGCGGCTTCGGCGTCGTGGTCGACATCGAGGGGCGAAAGTCCAACAAGATCCTGCGTAACGCCATCCAGGTGTTGAAGAACCTCGACCATCGGGGCGCCTGCGGTTGCGAAGTGAACACGGGCGATGGTGCGGGCGTGCTCATGCAGATGCCGCATGCCTTTCTGAAGGTGGCGGCCAAGCAGGCCCACATCACCTTGCCCGAGCCCGGTGAATACGCCTGCGGTTTGATCTTCATGCCGCGCAATGCCACGCAGCGGCGGCGCATCGAGGAAGTGTTCGCCCGCGTCGTTGCCTCGGAGGGTCAGATTTATCTCGGCGGGCGCACGGTGCCCACCGACAACTCCATGCTGGGTGAAACGGCACGTGCGAGCGAACCGTTCATGCGCCAGGTGTTCATCCAGCGCGGCCCCGACACGCCCGATGCCGAAGCGTTCGAACGCAAGCTCTACGTGATCCGCAAGCGCGCCTACACCGAGATCCGCGTCTCGACGATCGGCGGCGCGGAGTACTGGTACGTGGCGAGCCTCTCGCACAAGACGCTGGTCTACAAGGGAATGCTGCTTACCATGCAGCTCGACCAGTACTTCCCCGACCTGCGCGATCCGCTGATCGAGACGGCGATCGCGCTGGTGCACTCGCGCTTTTCGACCAACACCTTCCCGAGCTGGGACCGCGCGCACCCCTACCGCTATATCGCCCACAACGGCGAGATCAACACGCTGCGCGGCAACATCAACTGGATGCGTGCCCGCGAGGCGCTGCTCGAGTCGCAGCTCTTCGGCGAGGACACGCGCAAGCTCGCGCCGATCGTCAACGTCAACGGCAGCGACTCCTCGATGTTCGACAACGTGCTCGAACTCATGGTGCTCGCCGGCCGCTCGCTGCCGCACGCCATGATGATGATGATTCCGGAGCCCTGGTCGAAGCACGAGTCCATGGATCCTGCGCGGCGCGCGTTCTACCAGTTCCACTCCAGTCTGATGGAACCCTGGGACGGGCCTGCGGCCATCGCCTTCACCGACGGCGTGCGCATCGGCGCCGTGCTCGACCGCAACGGTCTGCGCCCGGGCCGCTATTACGTCACCAAGGACGGCATGGCGGTGATCGCCTCCGAGGCCGGCGTGCTCGACATCCCGCCGGTCGACATCGAGCGCAAGGGACGGCTGCAGCCGGGCCGCATGTTCCTCGTCGACACCGAACAGGGCCGCATCGTCGAGGATGAGGAGATCAAGCGCACGGTCTGCAATGAGTGGCCCTATGCCGAGTGGCTGGGCGAGCATCTCGTGCACCTCAAGGATTTGCCGCCGGCGCCGCAGCTGCCGGCGCCCGAGCCCGAGCTGCTGCTAGCGCGGCAGATCGCCTTCGGCTACAGCTTCGAGGATCAGCGCATCCTAATGGCGCCGATGGCCCGCGATGGCGTTGAGGCCGTCGGCTCGATGGGCAACGACACGCCGCTCGCGGTGCTCTCGCAGCGCCCGCGGCTCGTCTACGACTACTTCAAGCAGCTGTTCGCGCAGGTGACGAACCCGCCGATCGACAGCATCCGCGAGGAGATCATCACTTCGTCGGATGTCTTTCTCGGCTCGGAAGGCAACCTGCTCGACCCCAAGCCCACCGATTGCCGCCGCATCGAACTGAAGGCGCCGGTGGTGACCAACGAGGAGTTTGCGAAGATCCGCCGCATCGCCCTGCCGGGGCTGAAGGTGGGTACGGTTTCGCTGCTCTTCCGTGCATCGCGCGGCGAAGAGGGTCTCGCCAAGGCGATCGAGCAGATGCGCCACGAAGCGCGACGGCTGATCGAGGAGGAAGAGGTGAACATCCTCATCCTCAGCGATCGCGGCGTGACCCGCGAGATGGCGGCGATCCCCTCACTGCTCGCGGTCTCGGCGCTGCACCACTACCTCATCCGTGAAGGCCTGCGGATGCGTACTTCGCTGGCCATCGAGACGGGCGAAGCGCGCGAGGTTCACCACTTCGCACTTTTGATCGGCTATGGCTGCAACGTCATCAACCCCTACCTCGCCTTCGAGACGCTCGATGGCATGATCCGCGACAGCCTGCTGACTAACGTCGATCACAAGCTGGCCTGCGCCAACTTCGCCAAGGCGGCGACCAAGGGTGTGGTCAAGGTGATGTCCAAGATGGGCATCTCGGCGGTGCAGAGCTACCACGGCGCGCAGGTGTTCGAGGCGGTGGGGCTCCGCCAGGACGTCATCGACGAGTATTTCACCGGCACCGCCTCGCGCGTCGGTGGCATCGGTCTCGAGACCATCGCGGCCGAGGTGCTGATGCGCCATCGCTCGGCGTTCCCCGACCGCGCGGCCGGCGAGCAGGTACTGCCGACCGGCGGCCAGTACCAGTGGCGCGCCGATGGCGAGTTCCATGTATTCAATCCGGAGAGTATCCATCGCCTGCAGAAGGCGGTGCGCACCGGCAGCTACGCCACCTTCAAGTCCTACGCCGAGCTGATCGACGATCGCGCGCGTAATCTCTCGACGCTGCGCGGTCTGCTCGACTTCAAGAAGGGCGACCCCGTGCCGCTCGATGAGGTCGAGCCGATCGAGAGCATCATGAAGCGCTTTAAGACCGGCGCCATGAGTTACGGCTCGATCAGCAAGGAAGCGCACGAGACGCTGGCCATTGCCATGAACCGCATCGGCGGCAAGAGCAACACCGGCGAAGGCGGCGAGGATCCCGACCGCTACGTGCCGCTGCCGAACGGCGATTCAAAGAATTCAGCGATCAAGCAGGTGGCCTCAGGCCGCTTCGGCGTCACCAGCGAGTATCTGGTGCAGGCGAAGGAGATCCAGATCAAGATGGCGCAGGGCGCGAAGCCCGGCGAGGGCGGGCAGCTGCCCGGCACCAAGGTCTACCCCTGGATCGCCAAGGCGCGGCACACCACGCCAGGTGTCGGTCTGATCTCGCCGCCGCCGCACCACGACATCTACTCCATCGAGGATCTCGCCCAGCTCATCCACGACCTGAAGAACGCCAACCGTGCGGCGCGCGTCAGCGTGAAGCTGGTGGCGGAGGTCGGTGTCGGCACGATCGCCGCGGGGGTAGCCAAGGCGCATGCCGACGTCGTACTCATCAGCGGCCACGATGGCGGCACGGGCGCCTCGCCGCTGACTTCGACCACGCATGCCGGGCTGCCTTGGGAGCTCGGGCTTGCCGAGACGCACCAGACGCTGGTGCTCAACAACCTGCGCAGCCGCATCGTCGTCGAGACGGACGGCCAGCTGAAGACGGGGCGCGACGTTGCCATCGCCGCGCTGCTCGGTGCCGAGGAGTTCGGTTTCGCCACCGCGCCGTTGGTGTCGGTGGGTTGCATCATGATGCGCGTCTGTCACCTCAACACCTGCCCCGCGGGCGTCGCGACGCAGGACCCGCGACTGCGCGAGCGCTTCGCCGGCAAGCCCGAGCATGTGGTCAATTTCATGCGCTTCGTGGCGACGCAGCTGCGCGAGCTGATGGCCGAACTCGGCTTCCGCAACATCAATGAAATGATCGGCCGTGTCGACCGGCTGGAGCCGCGGGCGGCGATCGATCACTGGAAGGCGCAGGGTTTCGACTTCAGCAACATCCTCTACCAGCCCGACTCGGGTGCCGAGGTCGGCCGCTACCAGACCATGGGACAGGATCACGGTCTCGAGAAGTCGCTCGACATGACTACCCTGCTCGGGCTCTGCAGCCCGGCCATCGAGCGTGGCGAGCGGGTCGAGGCGAGCCTGCCGATCCGCAACGTGAACCGCGTGGTCGGCACGATCACCGGCAGCGAAGTGACGAAGAAGTGGGGACCGCAGGGCTTGCCCGACGACACCATCCGCATCCGCTTCAACGGCTCGGCGGGACAGAGTTTTGGTGCCTTCATGCCGCGCGGCATGAGCTTCACGCTCGAGGGTGATGCCAACGACTACGTCGGCAAGGGACTCTCCGGGGGGCGTATCGTGGTCTTCCCGCCGCGGTCGGTGACCTTCCGGCCTGAGGAAAACATGATCATCGGCAACGTTGCGCTCTATGGCGCGACCGCCGGCGAGGTGTTCATCCGCGGCCAGGCCGGCGAGCGCTTCGCGGTACGCAACAGTGGCGTCGATGCCGTCGTCGAGGCGATCGGTGACCACGGCTGCGAATACATGACCGGCGGCCGGGTCGTGGTGCTCGGTCCGACCGGGCGCAACTTCGGTGCCGGCATGTCGGGCGGCGTCGCCTACGTACTCGACGACTCCGGCCAGTTTCCGGCACGCATCAACATGCAGATGGTCGAAGTCGAGCGTGTCGAGGAAGCCGCCGAAGCGGCCGCCTTGCGCAGTCTGATCGAGCGTCACGCTGAACTCACCGGCAGCACGCACGCCCAGCGCATCCTCGATGCCTGGCCGACGCAGCTGCCGAAGTTCGTGCGCGTCATTCCCAAGGACTACAAACGAGTGCTCGCCTGTCTCAAGCGCGCGCACGACCAGGGGCTGTCGGGCGACGAAGCAACGATGGCGGCCTTCGAGGAGAACTCGCGCGATCTGTCGCGGGTGGGTGGTAACTGATCATGGGCAAGCCGACCGGATTCATCGAATACCTGCGCGAGATGCCGCTCGACCGCTCGCCTGTCGAGCGCGTACGTGACTGGAAAGAGTTCCATCACCACCTCGACGAGAAGGGGCTGCGCAATCAGGCGGCTCGCTGCATGGATTGCGGCGTGCCCTTCTGCCACACCGGCAAGTTGATGAGCGGCGGCGCCTCGGGCTGTCCGGTCAACAACCTGATTCCGGAGTGGAACGATCTCGTCTACCGCGGTCTCTGGCGGGAGGCGCTCGATCGGCTGCACAAGACCAATAATTTCCCTGAATTCACCGGACGTGTCTGCCCCGCGCCCTGCGAGGGTTCCTGTGTACTCGGCATCAACGCGCCGCCGGTCACCATCAAGAACATCGAGAACACCATCATCGAGCGCGGCTTCGAGGAAGGCTGGGTCAACGCCGAGCCGCCGTCGACACGCACCGGCAAGAAGGTCGCGGTGGTGGGTTCGGGACCGGCCGGACTCGCTGCGGCGCAGCAGTTGAACCGCGCCGGGCACAGTGTCACGGTGCTCGAGCGCGCCGATCGTCCCGGCGGATTGCTGATGTACGGCATTCCGAACATGAAGCTCGACAAGGAAGAAGTCGTGATGCGGCGCATCCGCCTGCTCGAGCAGGAGGGCATCAAGTTCGTCTGCAACGCCACCGTCGGCGAGAACTACGAAGCGCAGATGATGCGCCGGGACTTCGACGCCATCGTGCTCTGCACGGGGGCGACGCAGGCGCGCGATCTGCCGGTCGAGGGACGGGCACTGGGCGGCGTGCATTTCGCCATGGACTACCTGACCGGCGCGACCCAGGCCGTGCTCGGCAAAAAGCCCGCCAAGGCGCCGATCCAGGCCAAGGGCCTCGATGTCGTGGTCATCGGTGGCGGTGATACCGGCACCGACTGCGTCGGCACGGCGATGCGTCAGGGTTGTCGGACGCTGACACAGTTCGAGATCATGTCGAAGCCGCCGCTCGAGCGCGCGGCCGATAATCCGTGGCCGGAGTGGCCGCGGGTCTACAAGATGGACTACGGGCAGGAGGAGGCGGCGGCCAGATTCGGCAAGGATCCGCGCGCCTATCTCACCACCGTCAAAAAATTCAACGGCGACCCGGCGGGCCGGATCAAGGAAATCGTCACGGTCGATGTCCGCTGGGAGAAGAACGAGCGCGGGCAGTTCGTGCCTGTCGAGCAGCCGGGAACCGAGCGCAGTCAGCCCGCACAGCTTGTGCTGCTGGCCATGGGGTTCACCGGTCCCGAGGCCTCGCTGCCGCAGGATCTCGGACTCGAGTTCGACGAGCGTCGCAACGTCAAGGCGACCTATGGCGAGTACGCGACCAGCGTGCCTGGCGTCTTCGCCGCGGGCGATTGTCGTCGCGGCCAGAGCCTCGTGGTCTGGGCGATCAATGAAGGGCGGGGTGCCGCGCGCGAATGTGACCGCTGGCTGATGGGCCGAACGGATCTGCCCTGAGAGGCTAGCCGGGCGACGCGATCAGCGCGAAATGGTTGCCGGCGTCGCCGTCGCGGCGGCCAACGCCGGCTGCTGAGCATTCAACGCTGGCTGCGGCCCGTTCAGTGCCGGCTGCGCTGCGGCAGCGGCTGGCGATGCCGTCGGCGGCACGAGCGACGACGAGGCTGGCGGCGGTGCGACCGGCTCAACCGGGACGAGCGCGGGCAGGTCGCGGAACGGTCCCTGCTCCTCGATCGAATCGGCGTGGTTGACCGCGATGGTGACCCGCGAAGGACCGATCTGCAGCCCGTCGTTGCCGCCGCCGCCGAGTCCCAGGAAACCGCCACCACTCGCGTCCTGCCCATAGATCCAGATCGTGGCGCGGCGACCATTGCGCTGGAAATTCAGGGTGACGGTCTTGGCGATGGTCGAGGACGTATACGTCCACCCTGCCGCGACCACGCGGTCGACGAAAAAGCGCATCAGCTGCAGCGGACGCTGCGGGTCGATGAAGTCGATACGACCCGCCCAGTTGTTGCCTGAACCGGTAACCACCGTGCCGCCGAGGAAGACCGTGGCGGACTCGGGCAGGGGCATGTCTTTGGCGGTGCGCTGGATGACCGTCCGCGCGTCGTCGGCGACGAAGGATGGCTCCAGGGCGCCTTGCAGGGCACAGCCTGAGAGAACCAAGCCTAACAGGGCTGTGGCGGCGACGCGTACCGGTTTCATCGCGCGCGACGTTATCACGGTAGTTTCTACCATGACCCGCTGATTGATCCGATTCGGAAACATGCTGGACAAGAGGCGTCAACAATCCGACTGGCGACTCGCTCGACTGGCAGATCGGGCGGTTGTGGCAGGGGCATTACGCCGGCGACGAAAAAGAAAAAACCCCGCTTGCGCGGGGTTTGCGTTCAGTCACCGACTCTCCCGGGTCAGCCGCTTCAAGTCGCTGCAAAGGAGCGACACCGCGGACCTTCAATGCGTTCCGGCTCGAACCGCTGGGGTTCCGGGAAGCCGTCAAACCAGACCGCTTCCTAACCGGGGTCGCGTCGACCGCCTGGGATTTTGAGTTGTTTGATTCACGCCCCGGAATTTCTTGCGAACGGCCGGCTTGTGACTCAAAAATGCTTCAAAACACCCACAGAGCTTTACCAAACAAGCACTTGCGCGTTGTTGGATTGCTACGTGTGTGGTAATTGTACACCAACTCGGTCGGCATGGAAGTGTCGAAAACGAGACATGTGTCACGGTCTCGACTTAATTCCCCCAGTGGGGGCCGCGGGACAGTTCAACCAGCTCGTAGTGGGTCTGCATGTAGCCTGCGACCTGACCCTTCAGGAAGAGGTAGTCGCCGTCCGCGGTGCACCAGACGTCGTAGGGCGGATGCTCCTGCGGCAGCTCCGGATTGGCCACGAACTGGAAGTGCAGGGCATCGAAGGTGCCTGCGCCGACGGTGAGGCGCTCTGCACCCACGAATACGATGTTCAGGCCGATGGAGAACAGCATCGGGCCGGTGGCCCCGCGGTGATCCGGCGAGGACAACAGCATCTGCCGGATCCGTTGCACCTCACCGGGTTTTCTTTGGTCAATTAGTCGCAGATGCCAGGCATCGCAGGCGATCGCGTGGTTCTGGAAGGTGAGCAACGGCGTGTCGAGATCCATCCGCTGCGAGACGCGACCCTCCATCGAGGTCCAGGTCTCGCACTCGGCGAACTGCGGATGGAAGCGGAACCATCCCGAACCCATGAACTTGCTGCCTACCGAGAGGCGCACGAAGCAGTCGGTCGGCATCCATTGGGCATCGAGCGAGTAGGTGATGTCGCGCATCACCGAGGGGCGATCGTCGATTTCGCAGTGCGCCGTGCAGGTGCGCGTGCCGTCGGCATGCACGTCGATACGGAAATACTCGCGCCCGCGCTCCTGGTCGAGACGCTCCGGCTTCTTGCTGGTGTAGAGCACCTTGCCCATCACGCTGCGATGGTCACGCTGCAGAATGGGCAGTTTCGGGTCGGCGGGTGCATTGGCCATGAGCGATCCTCGGAAAATGTTTAAGCAGAGAAGTCGATTCTAGCCGTCAGCCTGCCTGCGCCGTCCATTGCCGCGCCTCGCGCGCCGCTGCGCGGAAGTGCGGCAGGTTATAGAGCAGCAGTGCTCCGCAGATCACGGAGACGACGGCCGCGACCACGAACATCGAATAGCGCAGCTGCGACTCGTCCGCAAAGTAGAAGTCGGTAACGAGAGCGACTGCGGTCGGTCCGACGAAGAACCCCACGGCATTGAGTACGAAGTAGTACAGCGCCACAACCTGTGCCCGCATGGTCGGCGGCGAGATGGCGACTACGGCTGCGGCGCCGGCCGCCGTCGGTGCGGCGGCACCCAGCGTCGCCGGGATCAGCAGCAGCACCGCGAGCAGCGGCGTCGGCATCAGCGTGAACAGGCAGTAGCCGATCGCCATGACGACGAACGACACCAGGCAAACGCGCACGTAGCCGTCTTCGTAGCGTTTCTGGAAATAGTCGCTCATCCAGCCGCCAACCAGCACGCCGATCAGACCGAAGACGATGGTGATCACCCCGCGCCATTGCACCCAGAAACCGAGTTGCTCGGGTGTCAGCGCATAAGTGCGGCGCAGGAACTCGGGAATCCAGAAGCCGATCCCGTAAGCCATGATGGCGAGCCCCGAGAGCGCAAAAAACAGCACGAGGAACGCCCGCCAGCGCGCGGCGAGGTGGGCGAGGGTCTTGTTGACCGGCGAGGCGACCGGCTTGACGCCGCTCACCAGAAATTCGCGGCGCACGGGTTCGCGGATGGTCAGCACCAGCAGCGCGATCAGCAGGCCCGGCAGACCGACATAGATGAACATCATCTGCCAGGGTTCATGCCAGCCGAGCAGCGGCAGTTCGACCGGACCCGCCTCCTTGAGCTTGGGATACACCGCGCCGCCGACGATGAAGGCGAGACCGCTGCCGCTCGACACACCCGCCGTGTAAAGACCGATCGCGCGGCCGATCCGGTCCGGCGGGAAATAATCTTTGAGCAGCGACAGTGCCGACGGATTGAGCGCCGACTCGCCGGCGCCCACGCCGACACGCGCCAGGAACAGCGCGGCATAGGAGGTGGCAAACCCGCAGGCGGCCGTCATCAAGCTCCAGAACGCGATGCCCCAGAAAATGAGCCAGCGCCGGTTGCCGCGGTCAGCCAGCCAGGCGATCGCCACACCGAAGAAGGTATAGAACACTGCAAAGGCGCCGCCGAGCAGCAAGCTCATCTGCGTATCGCTGATCTGCAGGCTCGCCTTGATGTCGGGCACCAGCAGGGCAATGATTTCGCGGTCGATGAAGGCGAGGATGTAGGCGAGCAGCAGCACCACCACCACGTACCAGGCATAGAGCGGGTTCGGATAGGGCACCGGCGTGGCGCCGGAATTCGGACTCGTCATCGTGCTGGCTCTCCTCGATGGTGATCCTTGATGTTGCTCGCGAGATCATCGAACAGGATCATCTTCGCGAGTAGGTCGGTCTTGACGGCGGCACCGGCCTGCCGGTCGATGATCGCGTTGACTACGCAGGTTTGCGTGGCGGCGAACGCCGCATCCAGGGTCGCCGGCAGTTGCGCGCACTGCGACACCCGCAGGCCGCTGCAGCCGAAGCCCTCGGCGACCCTTTCATAGGGTGGGTAACCGAGATCGGTGTTGATGCTGCGGCCGATGGCCTGCTGCTGGCCGTGCAGTTCCGTGCCCCAGGCGCCATCGTTGCCGATGATGCAGGTGAGCTTCAGCCCGGCGCGCGCGGCGGCATGCAGTTCGGCCGGATGGAAACCGAAGGCGCCATCGCCGGTCGTCAGCACCACGGGACGCGGCGCGCGGCCGTCGTGCGCGGCGAGCTCGCGGGCCGCGGCGGCAGCGCCGACCGCGAGCGGCAGGCCGACGCCCATGGCGCCGAGCGGGTAATGGTCAAGGAAACCGGGTGCCTGACGCACCGGCAGCGCAGCGTACATCCAGTTCTGGATGTCGGCGCCGTCGCCGACCACGATAGCCTCCGGAGGGAGGCGCGCGGCGATCTCGCGGCCCAGCCGCAGCGGGTGGATCGCGTCGTCGGCCAGCGGCGTGTCGGCGACTCGCTGCAAATATTGCAGCCGGGCGCTGAGCGCCTCGCGCACCCATGCGGCGCGCCCGCCCGTCGACGCGTCGCCGAGCGCAGCGCGCAACTGCCTGCAGGCGAGACCGGCGTCGGCGACGATCGGCACATCGATGCGGCGGTTGCGTGACAGTTCATCGGCAAGGACGTCGATCTGGATAAACTTCGCCGCCGCGGCGAAGCGCGGCGGCAGGCCGTAACCGAGCCGCTGCTTGAGACGCGCACCGACCACGCAGACCACATCCGCTTCGCGCGCCACGAGCTGCATGAACGGCCAGTTGAACGAGCGCTGCAGGTCTTCGGGCACGAGTCCGCGACCGAGACCGTTACCGGCGATGGGCAGGTCGCAGTGCTCGACCAGCTCGCGCAGCGCGGCACCCGCATCGCCATGGCAGGCGCCGGCCCCGGCGATCAGCAGCGGCCGGCGCGCCGCGCGCAGCAGCCCGGCGGCCCGCTCGATCGCCGCCGGGTCGGCTGCCGCCCGCGGAATCTCGGCTACCGGGCGGTCGGCGGCGCCGGCATCGGCGAG
This sequence comes from uncultured Acidibacter sp., assembly GCA_964541625.1. Lineage (GTDB taxonomy): Bacteria > Pseudomonadota > Gammaproteobacteria > Steroidobacterales > Steroidobacteraceae > UBA964. The sequence continues at coordinate 28,408 of CAZIRD010000017.1, read as the reverse complement.
GCTCGCTTGCAGGAACTCCTGGGGAATCTGCAACACCACCGGACCGCGCCGCCCGGAGAGCGCGCGCTTGGCGCCGGCATCAACGTATTCGGCGAGCCGCTCCGCCGCCGGCACGGTGCGCGCCCACTTGGTGATGCTGCCGACGAGCGGATGCTTGAGGTTGTCGTACTCGGCTTCCGCCTCGGTCCAGGAGTCGGGCAGACGCGCCACCAGCACGAGCACCGGCGAGCAGGCATGGAAGGCGGTGGCGATGCCGTTGATGGCGTTGGGCATGCCTTGGTCGGCGATGATCAGCGCGACACCGAGCCGGCCGCTGACCCGGGCGTAGCCGTCCGCAGCGCTGACACAGCCCGACTCGTGACGGCTGCCGATAACATGGAACCCGTCGCGCTCGAGCGCCTCGAGCAGATAGGTGTGCGAGGCACCCGCCACCGCGAACACCGTGCCGATGCCGTAGCGGGCCAGCGCCCGGCTGACTACCATTCCGCCGGTGAGCGACTGGTTCATCCCGATCCTCTGCAATACGGGTCTAGTTCTAGCCGATCCGGTCACAACTTGAAAGTCAGCCATCACCCGGACTATTACCTGCCGCTGCCCGAAGGCCATCCGTTTCCGATGGTCAAGTACACGCTCGTCTACGACATGCTGCGTGCGGCGGGGATGCTGCCCGCCACCCGCATGATGCTGCCCGAGGAAGCGGCACGGACCGATCTCGCACGCGTGCATACGCGCGACTACCTCGAGCGGCTGTTCGGCAGCGGACTCACGGCGCAGGAACAGCGCGCGCTTGGCGTGCCCTGGTCGCCGCGGCTGCTACGCCGTTCGCGACTCGCCGTCCAGGGCACTCTGCTCGCCGCGAACGCGGCGCTCGATGACGGCCGCGCCGGCAATCTCGCCGGCGGCACCCACCACGCGTTCGCCGATCATGGCGAAGGCTTCTGCGTGCTCAACGATGTCGCCATCGCCATCCGCCGCTTGCAGCATGAGCAGCGGATCCGGCGTGCGCTGGTGGTCGATCTCGATGTGCACCAGGGAAACGGTACCGCCGCAATCTTTGAGGGCGACGAGTCGGTGTTCACTTTCTCGATGCACGGCGAGCGCAACTATCCGGCCCGCAAGATGCGCTCGACGCTCGACGTAGGGCTGCCCGACGGCATCGGCGACGAGGCCTACCTCGATGCACTGCAGGCGCAACTGCCGCAGCTGACGACGGGCTTCAGCCCGGACATCGTCTTCTATCTCGCCGGCGTCGATGTCGCGGCGGGCGATCGCTATGGCCGCTTCGCATTGACGGATGCCGGCATCCGGGCCCGGGAGCGCTGCGTACTCGACTGGAGCCGGCAGCTCGGTCTGCCGCTCGTGGTCACGCTGGCAGGTGGTTATTCACCGAACGCCGTGCGTACCGCGTTACTGCACTGCATCGTCTTCGAGGAGGCGCTCGGTGTCTCCGTATCCGCTGTGGAGCCGGCCGAATGAGCGCCGCGCCCCGCCAGCCGCGACCGCGACTCATGCAGCGTTTCCTGCGCTTCATGTCTGAGCGACAAGTGCTCAGTGACGGTCGCATGCTGGAACTCTATCCGCCGTTCTGGTTCATGCGCATCAAGGTATTGGAGATGGATCGCGAGTGGCGTCGCGTACGCATCCGCCTGCCGCTCAATGCCATCTCGCGCAATCCTGGCGGCGTCATGTTCGGCGGTTTCCAGGCGGCCCTTGCCGATCCGATCGCCGCTCTGGCCTGTGCACGTGTTTTTCCAGGCTACTCGGTTTGGACGCGCGGTCTCGCCGTCGACTTCGAGCATGGCGGCAGCACCGACCTCGAACTGCGCTTCGAGTTTCCGCTCGAGCTCGAGGCGCAGATTCGCGACGCGCTCGCCCGCGAGCAACGGGCCACGCCGTCATTCGAGTACGGTTTTTATCTGCGCGACGGTTCGCGCTGCACGCGCATCGTCAACACGGTGGCGATCCGGCCGCGCGGCTATGCGAAAGCCACGACGCCGCCTGCACCGGACAAAGGAGTGGACTGAAACCCGGCGGGGGTGAGCCCGGCGGCACGGATGCCGCGGCGATCGTGCCTCAGGCCGCTTCGAGCATCAGCGCGCGGAGTTTCTTGATCGCATTGCCTTCGAGCTGGCGAATGCGCTCGGCGGAGACGCCGTACTTGGCGGCCAGGTCATGCAGCGTCGCCTTCTCGGCATCGCCGGCCATCCAGCGACTGGCGAGGATGTCGCGGCTGCGCGCATCCAGTGACTGCATCGCCGCGGCGAGGCGCTGGTGCGTGTCGTCGTCCCATTCCTCGTTTTCGACCTGCACGGCCGGGTCGGCATCCGGCGCCGGCAGATAGGTCGCGGGAGAGTGACCGTCCTCATCTTCCGAATCGAGCGGGGTCGGGTCGAAGGACAGGTCGCGCGCCGACAGCCGACGTTCCATCTCGGTGACTTCGCGTTCGTTGACGCCGAGTTCGCGCGCCACCGCACGCGTCTCATCCGGCGACAGCCAGCTGAGGTTCTTCTTGATTCGGCGCAGGTTGAAGAACAACTTGCGTTGCGCCTTGGTGGTGGCGACCTTGACGAGTCGCCAGTTGCGCAGCACGTACTCGTGGATCTCCGCGCGGATCCAGTGCACGGCGAAGGAGACGAGGCGCACGCCGATGGCTGGGTCGAAACGCTTTACGGCCTTCATGAGACCGAGGTTGCCTTCCTGCACGAGATCGCCCATCGGCAGGCCGTAGCCGGAGTAGCCGCGAGCGATGTGCACCACAAAGCGCAGATGCGAGAGCACCAAGGCGCGCGCCGCCTCGACGTCGCCGTCTTCACGGAAGCGTCGCGCCAGTGACTGTTCGTCTTCGCGCGACAGCACCGGCACCTTGGAGACGCGATCGAGATAGGCGTCGAGGCTGCCGAGCGGGCCGGCAAACGCGAGTTCGGTGTGACGGGGGGCGAGAAGCTGTGTCGTCATGGATCTGAACCTCCCGATGAAGTCTAGCACTCGGGTGGTTTGAGTGCTAACCAGCGTAGAGGTTCATTTAAACTACTCGAGAGTCAATATACGGTTTTTCCGTTAGATTGTCTCTCGGGCGAATTAATCAATCTCGAGGCTCGATCCGCGAGATCAGCCTCGCCGCGCCGATCCAGGCGCCGAGCGTCCCGAGCAGGGCCGCAGCGCCGACCAGCGCGGCGGACTCGGCGAAGTCGAGTCCCGCCAGCGTGAGGCGGCTGCCGTAGAGGGCAGCGAGACGCGCGACCGGTTCACCCAGCACGGCGATCAGTGCGGCGGTCAGACCCATCGCTGCAAGGCCGCCGAGCAGGCCGAAGAAGAAACCCTCGTAAAGGAACGGGCGACGCACGAAGGCATCGGAACCGCCGACCAGCTTGGTGACTTCGATTTCGGCGCGGCGTGCGCCGATCTCGAGACGAATGGCGTTGCCGATGACCACCAGCACCCCGAGTGCCAGCAGCGCGCTGAAGGCGGCGAGCAGATCGCGCGACAAATCGAGGATGGCCACCAGCCGACGCACCCATTCGCCGTCGACCTGCACGTTTTCGACCTCGGGCCAGGCCGCGAGGTATTTACGCAGGCTCTCGATGCTGCGCGGGTTCGCCGCTGAGGTCGCTGGCTTCAGCGTGATGACATGCGGCAACGGATTGCCCTGCAAGGCGTCGAGCGCCGCACCGAAGCCCGAGTACTCGCGGAACTCGGCGAGCGCGGCGTCGGCCGGGATCACGGTGACGTTCTGCACGTCACGGCGTTCGCGGGCCGCGGCGGCAAGTTGCTCGGCCTTCTCGAGCGCGGTGCCGGTGCGCAGGTACGCCGACAATTCGATCGAGCCGGCCACGTCGCCCGCTGCGGCGCGGGCATTCTTGACCAGCACCCAGAGCGCCGCCGGCAAGCTGAGCGCGATCGCGATGGCGAGCACGGTGAGCAGACTGCCGAGCGGTCTGCGCAGCAGCCGGCCGAGCGCGGCGATCAACGCCTGCGCATGCCGGGTGAAATAGGTGGCGGGCGAAATCACGTCGTCGTCCCCGCAGCGGCATCGGCGCCGACAACCTTGCCGTCATCGATGAGGATTTCGCGTTGCGCAAATTCGCGCACCAGCGCCATGTCGTGCGTGGCCAACAAAACCGTCACGCCGACATCCTGGAACCGGCGGAAGAGCTGCATCACCTCGCGGGCGAGGCCGTGGTCGAGGTTGCCCGTCGGCTCATCGGCGATCAGCACCGTCGGTCTCGCGACCACGGCCCGCGCGATGCCGACGCGCTGTTGTTCACCGACCGAGAGCTCCGCTGGCGATACCCGTTCATGCTCGAGCAGCCCGACCTGATCCAGCGCGGCGCGCACGCGCTTGTCGATGTCGCGGAAGCGCGTGTCGGAGACCATCAGCGGCAGCGCGACGTTGTCATACACAGGCCGGTCCATCAGCAGCTGATGGTCCTGGAAGATGATGCCGAGCCGCCGGCGGAAGGCGGGCACCGCGCGCGTCGGCAGGCTGCCGGTGTCCTGACCGTTCACCGTGACGGTGCCGCGGGTTGGCCGCTCGAGCAGCGTCATCAGCTTGAGTACCGAACTCTTGCCGGCGCCGGAACGGCCGGTGAGGAACACGAACTCGCCGGCGCGCACCTCGAAGCTGACGTCATGCAGTGCTTCGCGGCCGTTGGGATAGCGCTTGAAAACATGCTCGAAGCGGATCATGTGGCTGCGCGCCCCTCGACCAATGCAGCGGCAAAGGCCGCCGCATCGAACTCGCCGAAATCCTCGGCGCCTTCGCCGATGCCGATGAAACGGATCGGTAGCCCGAGCCGCCGCGCGATCGCCAGCACGATGCCGCCGCGCGCGGTGCCGTCGAGCTTGGTGAGCACCAGCCCCGTGACGCCGACGGCCTCGTGGAACTGCAGCGCCTGGGCGAGCGCGTTCTGGCCCTGGTTGGCGTCGAGCACCAGCAACACTTCCTGCGGCGCGGCGGGGTCCGCCTTGCCGAGCACGCGGCGGACTTTGCGCAGTTCTTCCATGAGGTGCGATTGCGCCTGTAATCGGCCCGCGGTGTCGGCGATCAGCACGTCGGCACCGCGGCTGCGGGCCGCGGTGAGCGCATCGAAGGCAACCGCCGCCGGATCGGCGCCCGCCTGCTGCGCGATCAACTCCGCGCCGGTGCGATCCGCCCAGATACCGATCTGCTCGACCGCGGCCGCGCGGAAGGTGTCGCCGGCCGCGAGCACCACGCGCAGGCCCTGCTCCCGGAAGCGATGCGCCAGCTTGCCGATGCTGGTGGTCTTGCCCGAGCCGTTCACGCCGACCACGAGGATGGTGAACGGCTTGGCCGCCGGATCGATGCGCAGCGGCTTGGCGACCGGGAGCAGCATCGCCGTGATGTCGCTGCGCAAGGCCGCGAGCAGCGAGTCAACATCGTCGAGCTGCTGCCGCGCGACCCGCGTGCGCAGTCCTTCAAGCAACTCGCCGGTGACCTCGGCGCCGACATCCGCCGCCAGCAGACGCGTCTCCAGTTCTTCGAGCACCGCGGCATCGATGCGCCGCGCACCGAAGAGACGCGCAAGCCCCGCGCCGACACCGCCGCCGGGTCGCGTCAGGCGATCCTTTAAACGCTGCAGGAAGCCGGGCTTCGCGGCGCCGCTGGGAGTGTCGGTGGTCATTGAGCCGCGGATTTTAGGCTACCCTGCGCCGCAAATGGCCACGAAACGCGGCAACACGCGCGAACTGCGCATCATCGCCGGGACGTGGCGCGGGCGTCGGCTGCGCTTTCCGGCAGGTCCCGACATCCGCCCCACGCCGGACCGGGTGCGCGAAACGCTGTTCAACTGGCTCGCGCCGCAGCTGCGTGGCGCGCGCGTCCTCGACCTGTTTGCCGGCAGCGGCGCGCTCGGTCTCGAGGCACTCTCGCGCGGCGCCGCATTCGCCGCCTTCGTCGATGCCGATGCGCGGGCGATCGCGGCGTTGCGCGCCCGCTTTGAGGAGTGGCAGATCCCTCCGGCGCAGGTCATGGCGATGCGTGCCGATGCGGCGGCGCTGGTTGCGGCGGCGCCTCGGGCCGGCGAGGGGCCGTTCGACATCGTGTTCCTCGACCCGCCGTTTGCCGCCGGACTCTGGGAAACCGTGGCCGGGCGTCTGGAGCGCAATGGCTGGCTCGCGCCGCAGGCATTTGTCTATCTCGAGGCACCGCTGCAGCACTCCATGACGGCGCTGCCGGCCGGCTGGCAGGCGTGGCGCGAGGGCAAGGCCGGCGAGGTCGGGTATCATCTTTTCCGTCGGTCTGCTGCGGCCCTCGGCCCGGCGGTCAGCCACGGCGGGACGGGGGAAACATGAAGCGCAACGCGCTCTATCCGGGAACTTTTGATCCGATCACCAACGGCCACCACGACCTCGTGCGGCGCGCGGCCGGGATTTTCGATCGGGTGGTGATCGCGATCGCTGCCAACCCCAGCAAGGCACCGCGCTTCACGCTCGCCACCCGCGTCGAGCTGGCGCAGGCCGTGCTCGGCGACCTGCCGAACGTCGAGGTCAAGGGCTATTCGGGACTGACCGTCGATTTCGCGCGCGAACACGGGCTCAACGTCATCATCCGCGGCCTGCGGGCGGTGTCGGATTTCGAGTTCGAATTCCAGCTCGCCAACATGACGCGCCACCTCGAGCCGCAAATCGAAACCGTGTTCATGACGCCGCAGGAGCAGTTCACCTTCATCTCCTCGACGCTGGTGCGCGAGATCGCGGCACTCGGCGGCAACGTCAGCGAGTTCGTCCATCCGGTCGTCGCCGCCGCGCTGCGGCGGCACCGCGAGGCGCAGGCCGCCGCGGGCTGACCGGCTTGCGCGGCGATCCCGCGAGCTCCGGTCGCGGCCAAAGAATTCCCTGGCGGTCGAGATCCACCGCGCGCCACAGATACCAGGCGGCGGCAGAGCGGTAAGGCGCCCAGCGCTCGCCGTGGCTGCGCAGCTCGCCGGGTGTCGGCAGGCGAGGCAGTTCGTAGGCAATGCGAAAGCCGTTGCGGACGCCGTAATCGGCCACCGGCAGCACATCCGGGCGGCCGAGCTGGAACATCAGCATCATCTGCACCGTCCACGGACCAATGCCGCGCACCACGGTCAGCCGGTCGATGATGGTCTGGTCGTCAAGCCCGAGCAGGGTGTCGGTATCGGGGACGACGCCCGCGAGCGTCTGCGCCGCGAGATCCTGCACAGCCGCGACCTTCGCGCTGGAAAGTCCCGCTGAGCGCAAGCGCGCCGCGCTGCTTTGCAACACTGCCGCGGGCTGCGGGAAATCTTCGGCCTGCGGCTCGGCGAGGAACAGCCCGACGAAGCGTCGCTGGATCGCGGCGGCAGCCCGGCCACTGATCTGCTGGGAGATGATCGCCTCGGCGAGATGCCTGAACGGCGAAGGACAGGGCGCGGGGCGTAGCCTGAACGGACCGGCGGCGCTGACCAGCGCCGCCATCAGTGGATCGGTGGCGTGAAAATGTGCGAGCAGCCGCCGGCGTGTCAGTGCTGGCACTGCGGACACCAGTAGGTCGAACGCTGCGCCTGCACGCGCTGCCGGATCGGCGCGCCGCAAACGCGGCAGGGTTCGCCGCGACGCTCGTAGACCTGCAGCTGCTGTCGGAAGTAGCCCGGCGAGCCATCCGCGCCGACGTAGTCGCGCAAGGTGGTGCCGCCGACCTCGACGGCCATGGCGAGCACGCGCTTGACGGCCTCGACGAGCCGCGTGATCTCGTCGCGTTTCAGGTGTCGCGCCTGCCGGCCCGGGCGCAGGCCGGCAAAGAAGAGCGCCTCGCTGGCGTAGATGTTGCCGACGCCGACCACGATGTGCGCGTTCATCAGCAGCGGCTTGATCGCCACCCGGCGACCGCGCGACTGCTGCCAAAGATATTCCGCATCGAAGTCGGCGCCCAGCGGTTCAGGGCCGAGTGATGCCAGCAGCGGGTGTGCGTTCGGATCGCCGTCGATCAGATGCAGCGAGCCAAAGCGCCGCGGATCGTTGAAGCGCAGTGTGCGGCCGGAGTCGAGCAGCAGGTCGAAGTGATCGTGCTTCAGCCGCGGGGTTGCGGCGGGCAGTACACGCAGGTTGCCGGACATGCCGAGGTGCAGCAGCAGGGTCGCGCCGCTGTCGAGTTCGAGCAGCAGATACTTGGCGCGCCGCCGTACCGCGGTGATGCGTACACCGCGCAGCGCAGGCACGACCGAGTCGGGCACGCTCCAGCGCAGGCGGCGCTCGTGCAGCAGGAACTCCGTCACGCGCCGGCCGGCGACATGCGGTTCGATGCCGCGACGGGTGGTTTCGACTTCCGGCAGTTCAGGCATGCGAGGGACGGGTCACACGTGGACTGCACGTTAAACGAAAAGGCCTGCTCGAAGGCAGGCCTGATCGCGGCGACAATTTGCGTGCCCCGCGGCACGCAAGGGTCGGGCTTACTTGATCTTGGTTTCCTTGTACGCCACGTGCTTGCGCACCACCGGGTCGTACTTGCGGATTTCCATCTTCTCGGGATGCAGGCGCTTGTTCTTCATGGCCACGTAGAAGTGGCCGGTGCCCGCCGTCGACAGCAACTTGACTTTCTCGCGCATGACTTTCCGGCTCCGTCCTTAAACCTTCATGCCCTTGGCGCGGAGGTCGGCGACCACCGCGTCGAGCCCGTTCTTCTCGATGGTGCGCAGCGCATTGGTGCTGACGCGCAGCGTCACCCAGCGCTTCTCGCCCTCGAGCCAGAAGCGCTGCGTGTGCAGGTTCGGCAGGAAGCGACGCCGGCGCTTGTTGTTGGCGTGCGAGACGCGGTTGCCCGTGACGGGGCGCTTTCCAGTGAGTTCGCAGACGCGGGACATCGTAGGAAACCTTTCTGAATCAGTTGGTTATGGCTGCTGCGGGAGCTTGGCCCCCGAGCAAAGGGCCGCTTTTATACCAGTCCGGCCGGCCGCTGGCAACCGCCCACGTCAGAGCCGTGCTGCGAGTTCCCGGGTCAGGGCGGCCAGCACCGCAGGCCAGTCGCCCGCCGTGGTCTGCCGGAACAGCCTCACCCGTGGGTACCACGGACTGTCGCTGCGGTCCTCCAGCCAGCGCCAGTCGGCGACCCGCGGCAGCGGGATCCAGGTCTCCTTGCCGAGTGCCGCGGCGAGGTGGGCGATGCTGGTGTCGACGCTGATCACGAGATCGAGTTGCGAGATGATTGCTGCCGCGTCGGCAAAGTCACGCTGTTGGTCGCCATAGTGCTTCACTTGCGGCAGCGCGCGCAGCGCGGCGGCGTCGGCCGCCGGCAATTCCTTCTGCAGGCTGACGAACTCCGCCGGCAGGGCCAGCAGCTCCTGCAGCATCGCCAGCGGGATGCTGCGTCCCTTGATCGGCGTGACAGTACCGCCGCTCCACATCAGCCCGACGCGCGGCAGCGTCCTCGCTCCGAGCCGCGCGCGCCATAGGTCGACCGCTGCCGCATCCGGCGCGAGGTAGGGCGTCGTGGCCGACGGAATGTCGCGCAGCGTGGTGCCGAAGATCCCGGGCAGGCTGAGCAACGCGCAGTGGAAGTCGAAATGCTCGCCGCGGGTGTCGTCGATGACCCGCGCGACGCCCGGCAGCCCGCCGAGCAGGCGATGCAGCGGCGGACGCGCCAGCACCACGATCCCGGCGCCGCCGGCGCGCTCGGCGAGCACGGGCAGATAGCGCGAGAACTGAATCGCGTCGCCGAGGCCCTGTTCACAGAACACGAGGATCCGCCGCCCGGCCAGCGGTTCCGTGCCGGTCCAGCGGCTGCCCGGAAGTTGCTGCGGGTGCGCGGCGAGGAATTGCGGCGTGGCCAGCCTCCACTCGTACAGCGGCCAGCCCGCGGCGAGATCGCCGCGGATCAGGTGGACGAGCGCCGAGTTCGAGAGGGCTTCGGCATGATCCCTGCGCAAGGCGGCCGCCAGCCGATAACTGACCAGCGCGGCATCGAGTTCACCGCTCTCGTGCAGCACGAGGCCGCGGTTGTAGTGCGCATCGACGAGGTCCGAGCGCAGCGACAACGCGGTGTCGTAACACGCCAGCGCCGCGCGCGGCTGGCCTAGCGCCCGATACACGGAGCCGAGGTTGAGATGTGCCTCGGCGTAGCCGGGGTGCAGGCGGACCGCCTGGTCGATCAGCGTGCGTGCGGTCTCGGCATCCCCCTCGGCGAGGCGGATCACGCCGAGCAGGTGCAGGCTGTTGACCTCTTCAGGCTGCGTCTGCAAGATTTTTTGGTAGATCCGCCCGGCTTCACGCAACCGCCCTTTGCGGTGCAGCGCCATGGCGGCCTGAAGGTTGCCGCTCATCGGCGGCGACTATAAGACTTTTGCCCGCCCCGGACTAAACAACGCCGCGTTCGGCCAAGGAGACCGTATCCGGTCCGGCGACGATCAGGTGATCGAGCACGCGGATGTCGACCAGGGCAAGCGCGTCGCGCAGGCGCAGGGTGATGAGCTCGTCGGCGCGGCTCGGTTCGGCAACTCCCGAGGGATGGTTGTGGGCAAGGATGACGGCGGCGGCGTTGTGGCTGAGCGCCTGACGCAGCACCTCGCGCGGATGGACGCTGGCGCCGTCGATGGTGCCGCGGAAGAGTTCCTCGAAGGCGATCAGCCGATGCCGGTTGTCGAGATGCAGGCAGCAGAACACCTCGTACGGCCGGTCGCGCAGTTGTGCACTCAGGAAGCGTCGCGTTTCCCCGGGGGAGTTCAGCGAGATGCCGGCGCGCAGCGCGGCACCGTAGTGGCGCCTCGCCAACTCGAGACTGGCCTGCAGGCGCGCGAGTCGGGCGGGCCCGAGGCCGCGCGAGGCCAGCGCCCGGGCAGGCGCGGCCGACAGCAGGCCGCGCAGGCAGCCGTGTTCGAGCAGCAGCCCGCGGGCGAGTTCGAGGGCATCGGCATCACGGGTGCCGGTGCCGAGCAGCAGCGCGAGCAGCTCGGCGTCGGAGAGTGTTCCGGCGCCGCGCTCCAGCAGTTTTTCGCGTGGTCGTTCGCCGGCCGGCCAGTCGCGCAGCGGAATGTGGGCGTGATCCATGATCGCCTCCGAGGGGTGGGGGCGGCGAGCATCGGCCGCAGTCGGGCAGGGTGACCATCGCCGAAACTGGCCGGATGAACCCCATAACCAAAGCGGACTGGCGACATAACCTTTGGTCAATCGACCTTGGTGACGGCCTTGATCGATAATTCGCCTATGTCAGAACTTGGCGGCCGCCGGATCCTGCTCGGGGTGAGCGGGGGCATCGCGGCATACAAAACCCCCGATCTCGTCCGCCGTCTGCGCGAGCGCGGTGCCGAGGTGCAGGTCGTGATGACGCCCGGTGCGCAGCGCTTCGTCACCCCGACCACCTTTCAGGCCGTCTCGGGCCGCGAAGTTCGCGCCGAACTCTGGGACGCTGCGGCCGAAGCCTCGATGGGCCACATCGAGCTGGCGCGCTGGGCTGATCTCGTGCTCGTCGCGCCGGCGACGGCCGACTTCCTCGCCCGGGTGGCCACCGGTCGCGCCGACGATTTGCTCACCACCCTGATCCTCGCGACCGAGGCGCCGGTGGCGCTTGCCCCGGCCATGAACCGCGTCATGTGGTCGAAGCCGGTCACGCAGGCGAACGCAGCGGCACTGCGGCGTCACGGCGTACATCTGCTGGGCCCGGGCGACGGCGGCCAGGCCTGCGGCGAGACCGGCGCCGGCCGCATGCTCGAGCCGCTCGAGATCGTCGAGGCGGCGGCGCGCATCCTCGCTGGCACGCCGCAGCGTGCACCGGAGCTGCGTGTGGTGGCGTCGCCGGTTGCGGAACGCGGCGCGCTTGCCGGCGTACGCGTGCTGATCACCGCAGGGCCGACGCGCGAGCCGATCGATCCGGTGCGGTACATCACCAATCGCAGCAGCGGCAAGATGGGTTTTGCGCTCGCCGCCGCGGCGCAGGCAGCGGGTGCAGCCGTCACGCTGGTCGCCGGACCGGTGGCGCTACCGACGCCGGACGGCGTACGACGCATCGACGTCGAGACCGCCGCCGAGATGGCGGAGGCGGTTTCGCGGGAGGCGAACGGCGTCGGTCTCTTCATCGGCACGGCTGCCGTGGCCGACTATCGCCCGGCGACGCGGGCGACACGCAAGCTGAAGAAAACCCTCGCGCGACTCGATCTGCCGCTCGAACGAACCGCCGACATCCTCGCCGGCGTGGCGGCGCGGGCCGAGCGGCCGTTCGTGGTCGGCTTCGCGGCCGAAACCCACGATGTCGAGGAGTACGCGCGCGGCAAACTCGAAAGCAAAAACCTCGACCTGATTGCCGCCAACGAGGTAGGCGAGGGCAAGGTGTTCGATCGCGACGACAACGAACTCGTCGTCCTTTGGCGCGGTGGGCGCATCGGCATCGGTCCCGCTTCCAAGGACGAGGTCGCGCGACGCTTGGTCGAACTCATCGGCTGGCGCATGGCCGAAACCGTGCGTCATTCGCTGGCAGGCACCGGCCCCGGGTGACCATGCCGGGGACGCCGCGGGTCCCCACTCTCGTCGTCCGCCCGGTTGCGGTTATCCTCGGTCGCGTCATTCAGCGGCTTCTCGGGGGGGCATAGCCATGTTGTTCGACGATCCTTCTCCTGCACGGCCTCGTCAGGCGCGTACTGGCGGCCGTTGTCTCGTGCGTGCGTTCGGCATGCTCGGCCCGCTGGCTGCAGCGCTATCCCTGCAGGTGGGCACGCTATCGGCAGCGGAGCCGAACGCCGCCGGCAAGCCGGTGATTGCCTGCGCCGGCAACGAAAAGCTCCTCGCGACCTACCTGCAGATGCACAAGGTGCTGTTCACCGATCGCGACGGCGCGCGTGTGGAGGAGTTCTATGCGCCGCAGATCATCTCGCACAATTCCGATGCGGGCGGCAGCGGCGCGCGCACGGTGCCGTCCTCGTTCCTGGCCAACATGTGGATCAACTCGCGCAAGAACGATCCCGGGCGCCGCCTCGACGACGAACTGATCATCTGCGCCGGTGACTACGTGATCGTGCGCACCCAGCTGAGCGGCCGTGACAACACCGGTATGGCGCCGAACCCGCCGACCGGCAAGCCTTACTCGGTCAGCGCCATCGACATCTACCGCTTCGAGAAGGGCCGCGTGGTCGAACGCTGGGGCAACTCCGATCTCGTCAGCGCTTATCGGCAGATCGGTTACACCTTCGTGCCGCCGCCTGCTGCAGCACCGTCCGCGGCGCCCGCGTCACCGCCTGCTGCGCCCGCGCCGCCTCCCGCCGCGCCGCGGCCGCCCGCCGCGGCGCAAGGGCTGCCGATCAATATGCCGGCGAAGCCCTTTGGCGAGCTGCCGCACCCGCCGGCACCGGACTACGCCGAGCCGCGCGCCTGGGCTGCGCTGCCCGATCGACGCGATGCGGCGGACGTGGTGCCGGAGAACGATGCTTTCGGCGATCGGCAGGCGAAGGCTGCGGTCGACGTGTTCTACATCCACCCGACCACCTACCGCAGCGCCGCCAGCTGGAACCAGCCGCTCGATGATGCCGCGACCAACGACTGGACCGACGAGTCGGTGATCGCGCGGCAGGCTGCGGTGTTCAATGCCTGTTGCCGCGTGTTCGCGCCGCGCTATCGGCAGGCGACGGCGGCGGCAGTCGGTGCGCCACCGGCGATGCGTGCGCTCGAGGCCTATGAATTCGCCTGGCAGGACGTGCGTGCGGCTTTCCTCTACTACATGAAGCACTGGAACGCGGGCCGGCCGTTCATCATCGCCGGGCATAGCCAGGGGGCGTCGCATATCGAGCGTTGGTTCCGCGACTTCGGCGCCGACCCGGCCTATCGTCGCCAACTGGTCGCGGTGTACGCGATCGGCATTCCCTTCGCGGAGCGTGCGCTGAAGGAACTCGGCGGCGGCGTCAAGGTATGTGCCACGCCCGATGCCACGGGCTGTCTCGTCAGCTGGAACGCCTTCGACCGCGCGGGTGATCCCGGCGGCTATCTTGCCGGCGCCTCCGGGCGTTTCCGGCAGCGCTACGGCACCGACGAAGGGTCGGCTGTCACCTGCGTGAATCCGCTGACTTTCGCAGTCGGCGAGACGGCTGCCATGCCCGCGCGCAATCTCGGTTCGCTGCCGGCGCGACGCGGCGTCGGCCTTGCCGACGCGCTCGCCCGCAACCTGCCCTTGCCGGCGACCGAGACGGGACGCATCGGTGCCGCCTGCGAGGGTGGCGTGCTGCGGGTCGATGGCGTGCCCAAGGAGGGCTACGCGATCGTGCCGTTACCGGGTGGCATGCTGCACTTCAATGAATTCGATCTTTTCTACCAGAACATCCGCGCCAACGCCGTTGCCCGCAGTGCGGCGTTCCTGGCTCGCTGATCCAAATTCAAAGATTTTTTCTGCCCGGGAGATGACATGAGCGATTCTGCCGTAAACCGACGTGATCTCATTGCCGGCTCGCTGGCTCTCGGCGGCTCGATGGGTCTGCTGCTCGACTCGCCAGCCGTGGCCGCGACCGCCGCCGCCAGGTCGGCGCTCGATCTTGCCGACCCGGCGTCACGCGCGCGGGCGATGGCGAAGATGAAAGGATCCTGCGTCGAGGAGACGGTGTACACCTTCTGCCGGTTGCATCTCTATCTCTGGTTGAACGACGGCAACCTGCTGCCGATGCTCAGCATGCAGAACCTCAACGTCACCAGCTGGAAACCCCTGCCCACCGGCAACTACCAGGGCACCGTACGCGAGGTCGGGGTCTACACGGCCTTCGACACCGACGAACCGGTTGATCACTGGGTCAACCCGGTCACCGGCGAGAAGCGCGAGATCTGGCAATTCTTTGGCGGTCCGCTGCGGGTGGAGATCGGCCCGAACGGCATCGAGACGGGGGCGGATGCAACGCTCAAGCCCAAGGAGATGCGCATCGACGTGATCGGCGACAAGCTGCTGGTACCGAACCAGTCGGCGTTTTCGTTCCCCAACCCCTTCCGCGCCGAGCAGTGGCCGAAGGAAGCCGGTGGCCCGACCTTTTTCTGGGATTCCCACTATTTCTTCTCGGCGAGCGTCGCCGAGGTGGCCGATCCGCGGGTGACCAGCGCCGCCGCCACGGTGCAGTTCCAGAACATGGTCAGCTTCCACCCATGGCTCGGCATGGGCAAGACGCCGGGTCGCACCTACGGCAAGGGCCTTGGCACCAAGCTGCGCTCGCTCGAGGAACTGCCGGCCGCGCCGCGGCGCGTGCTCGAAGCACGCGCGCCGGAAATCTTTGACATCGGTTCCTGGAACGCCCCGCGCATCGACTTCATGGAGTACATGCAGAAGCGCAAGCCGGGGTAACCCGGCGGGTGATGCGCAGCTCGGCGTCGCGTCGACCCTGCAGGAAGTCCTCGAGATCGCGGGCCACGCGCTGCGGCTCCTCGACGTAGAGGTAGTGCCCGAGCTTCGGGTACTTGATGATCAGCGAGGGCGCCTGCGTCAGCCAGTGCTGGAACACGTCGGCCTCGAGATGCACGACGGTGATGTTGCCCATGCCCCACATGATCAGCGTCGGTGCCCGGACCTTGGCGAGCTCGGCCTGCGGATCGCCCGTGCGGTAATTGCGCAGGAATATCGCGCCGGCCTCGCGCAGATCTTCGCGGCGGTTCATGTCGTAGGTGCGGGTGACGAACGCCGGGTCGGGAAGCGAGCCACCGGTGAACTGCGCCTTGAGGTTGTCCTCCCAATAGCCGCGCGACTTGTAGCGCGCGCGTATCCAGCGCATCAGCGCACTGCCGCGCGCGCGGTTCGGATCGGTGACCGTCGAGCGCGGCATGCCGGCCGAGTTGATCAGCACCAGTCGCTCGACCGCCTCCGGGTGCGCGGCGGCATGGCGGAAGGCGACGATGCCGCCCGAGGAGGTTGCGATCAGCGCGTAGCGCGTGACGCCGAGTTGCCGCAGCAGGCCCTCCAGCATCTCGGTGTTGCGTTCGATCGAGTAGTTGCCCTGCGGATCCGCCCGCGTCAGCCCGGCGGTCAGCAGGTCGAGGCGGATCACGCGGTGCGTACGCGCGAGTTCGGCGCTGACGGCGTCCCAGGAGTTCAGGTTGAGGAAGGAGGCATGCACGATCACCACCACCGGGCCCGCGCCCTCGTCCTTGTAGTGCACCCGTACGCCGTCGATCGTGGCGAAGCGCGAGGCGGCGTCCGCGTAACGGGACTCGAGTTCATCGAGCGAGATTTCATAGGGCGCTTTGGCGGCGGCGAGCGGCCCCACGAGGGCGAACAGGCAAATCGCGAGCAGGCGCAGGATTCTGGTCACGGCAACGACCTCATGGCGTCGATGAAGGGATTGAGGAACCGACCGTCGTCGAAATCGTTGCGGATGCGCCCGATGCGCACGACCACGGCACGCTGCGCCGGCAGCACATAGACCCGCTGTCCGCCCCGACCGCCGATGTAGACGATGCCGGGTTCGGCGAACGGGGTGAGCGCGGGGGGTGGCACATCGCGCAGCGATCGCGGAATGAGTGCAACCGGCTCGAGCAGCCAGGACATGCCGGTCGCGCGGTTGAGGGGCGAGGGCGCAAGAGCGGCGGCGACCGATTCGGCGGCGAGCACCTGCCGCCCGGCAGCCTTGCCCCGAACGCGCACGAGTTCGCCGACGCGCGCCCAGTCCCGGGCGGTGCTCTTGAGGCAGCAGAAAGTGCGCGTACTGCCGCCGGTGCGATCGAGCTGTACCAGCGCATCGGCCGCACCGATCGGTTGCCACAGCCGGCGCGAAAGATAGTCCGCATAGGCCTCGCCGGTGGCAGCCTCTAGCACGAGCCCGAGTACCTGCGAGTCGAGCGCGTTGCCGCGCCAGCGGCTGCCGCGGGGCGCCTGCGCCGCTTGCGCGGCGACGAGCGCTCGCAGGTCGTTGCCGATGAAGAGTTGCATGCCGGGCGAGTCCGCCCGGTTTTCGAACGGCGGATCGAGGAGTCCCGATTGTCCGAGCAACAGGTCGCGGAGGGTGATCGCCGCGCGCGCATCACCCTCACTGCGCCACTCCGGCAGCCACTTTGCCGCCGGCGAATCCAGCGAGTCGATGCGACCGTCCTCGACGGCAGCGAGCACCGCGAGAGCGAGCAGACCGCGGTGCATGGATTGCGTATCGAAGCGCGTCGCGGGTGCGATGCCCGGCGCGTAATACTCCAGTTCCAGCTGCCCGTCGCGCAGTACGACGAGCGCCAGCGTATCCCAGTCTTTGGCGTTGCCGAGAGCAGTCGCGTAACGCTGCGCGGCGGCGGATGATCCTGCGGCGATCGCCGGTGATCCCGCCGCGGCGATCGTCGGTGACCCTGACGCGGCAATTGGCGCGCCGCGCACCACCATGGTCGGCTGGTACCAGTCGTCGGCCGAGACCACGGCGTCCTGCGCCGGCATGGCGCGGAATCGGGCCTCGACCAGCGGATCGGCGGCGACCGCGTCGGCCGTCGCGATGCCGAGCGAGACCAGTAATCCGCAGAGCACGATACGCATGGATGACGATGGCATACAACCGAGACTAGCGCGGTACGCGGTTGCGCTGCTGTGTGACCCGCTCTTACGATCAGTTGATGGACGCAGAGCCGATGCCGGGGACAAACCCGGGGAGCCAACGATGAGCAGACGCCCACTGAAAGTACGCATCCTCGATGCCCGCATCGGCCGCGACTTTCCGCTGCCCGCCTATGCCACCGACGGTTCCGCCGGGCTCGACCTGCGCGCTTGTCTCGACGCGCCACTCGAACTCTCGCCCGGCCGTGCCGAGTTGCTGCCGACCGGGCTGGCGATCTGGGTGGCCGACCCGGCACTCGCGGCGGTGATTCTGCCGCGCTCGGGCCTGGGTCATAAACACGGCATCGTGCTCGGCAATCTCGTCGGGCTGATCGACTCCGATTACCAGGGGCAGCTCATGGTGTCGTGCTGGAACCGCGGTCAGGTGAGCTACGTGGTGCAACCAGGCGAGCGGATCGCGCAGCTCGTGGTCGTGCCGGTGGTGCAGGTCGAGCTTGAGGTCGTCGACGATTTCACCGCCACGGCGCGCGGCAGCGGCGGCTTCGGCAGTTCAGGCACGCGCTAGACGCCCGCGCGCCGCCCGTGCGCCGCACGCGCTTCGATGCCGGGGTCAGGCTCGCTCGAGGATGGCGGTCACGCCCATGCCGCCTGCGGTGCACACCGAGATCAGGCCGCGGCGTGATTCAGGATGGGTCGCGAGCAGTTTCGCCAGCGTACCAAGCACGCGCGCGCCGGTCGCGGCGAACGGGTGACCGACGGCGAGACTGCTGCCGTTGACGTTGAGCCGGCTGCGATCGACCGCGCCAAGCGCCTGTGAGCGACCGAGCCGCTGCCGACACCATTCGATCGACTCCCAGGCCGCCAGTGTGCACAGCACCTGTGCGGCGAAGGCCTCGTGGATCTCAAAAAAATCAAAGTCCTGCAGTCCGAGTCCTGCGTCATCGAGCATCGCCGGCACGGCGTAGGCCGGAGCCATTAGCAGGCCCTCATCACCCTGCACGAAGTCGACGGCCGCTGCCTTGCCGAACGTCAGCCAGGCCTGTACGGGCAGTCCGCGGGCGCGGGCCCATTGCTCGCTGGCGAGCAGCACCGCGGCTGCGCCGTCGGTAAGCGGCGTGCTGTTGCCCGCGGTGAGCGTTCCTGCCGGCGAGCGATCGAAACTGCTGCGCAGCTTGCTAAGTTTCTCGAGCGAGCTGTCGGCGCGGACGTTGTCGTCGCGGGCGAGGCCTGCGAAGGGCACGACGAGGTCGGCGAAGAACCCCGCGTCCCAGGCCGCCGCCGCGCGTCGATGGCTTTCGAAGGCCAGCGCATCCTGCGCTTCGCGCGCGATCTGCCAGCGCTTGGCCATCAGTTCGCAGCTCTCGCCCATCGACAGGCCGGTGCGCGGTTCGCTGGCGTCCGGGATCACCGGCTTGAAATGCCGCGGACGCAGCCCGAGGAACGGCGCCAGTCTGCCGATCGCGCTGCGCGCGCGGAAGGCGCGCATCAGCAGCCGGCGGTAATCGGCGGGATAGACGATCGGCGGGTCGCTCACCGAATCGACGCCGCCCGCGATCCCCGCATCGATCTGGCCGAGGGCGATCTTGTTGGCGATGCCGATGGCCGCCTCGAGGCTGGTGCCGCAGGCGCGCTGCAGGTCGAAGGCGGGTGTGTGCGGATCGAGCGTCGTTCCGAGCACGCATTCGCGCGCAAGGTTGAAGTCGCGCGAGTGCTTGATCACCGCGCCGGCGGCAACTTCACCCAGCCGCACGCCGGCGAGACCGTAGCGATCGACCACGCCCTGCAGGGCCGCGGTAAGCATCTGCGGGTTGCCGACCTTCGCGTACGCGCCATGCGCACGCGCGAACGGCACGCGCATGCCACCGACCACCGCTACCCGACGAACCTGCGCGCCAACCAGCATGCTCCGCAGCCCTCAGCGTGCCGTGCCGGCCTTGACGCGGCTGTAGTGCCGGTCGCGCAAGGCGGTAAGACGGGTCTCGAGCGACTGCACCCGACCGCCCGTGACGACGAGTTCGGGCAGGCTCGACACCTCGAGCGGATCACCCGACCAGAGCACGAGATCCGCGCTCCGGCCGCGCTCGATGCTGCCGAAGCGGTCGGCGACACCAAAGATTTCAGCAGGCACGCGGGTTACCGCTGCGATGCCCTCGAACCGCGGCAGGCCGTGGGCGACGGCGTTGCCTGCCGCCTGACGGGTCTTGCCCGCATCATCCACGTCGGTGTCACGGATCGAGACGGCGATCCTCACGCCCGCTGCGCGCAGGCGGGCCGCGTTCTCCAGCGTTGCACCAACCTTGTCGAAGGAGTCAGGCAGGTTGTCGAGCGGGTCGACGATCACCGGAATGCCCGCGGCGGCAAGTTCGCCGGCGACGCGCCAGGCTTCGGCGCCGCCACGGATGGCGGCGTTGAGCTTTTCCTCGCGGATGAAGGCGACGGTGTTGCGGATGTCGATGGCGCGATCGACATCGAACACGAAAAGCCCGTTGCCCTTGAGGAAGTCGAGCAGTACCTGCCGGCCTGAAGGCGAGAGCAGCCGCTCGTCATGGACCATGACGAGGTTCGGTGCGCGTGCCTCGACGAAGGCCTGCCGCAGCAGCATGAACTGCGCGGCGCGCGAGCCGCCGGCGAGATCGTTGGCATCGCCGCCGAGGTCGATGAACATCACCCGCGGTGCCGCCGGGGGTGAACCATCGAGGGGGACGGGAGCGCCGAGCCCGGCCACCAGACTGCCGCCGCGCGCCGCCGTCGGCGCCAGCATGCTGAAGGTGATGCCGTTGGCGCGATGCACGCCGAGCGACATCGACTCCGGGTTGAAGGCGAGGCTGACGTCGAACTCGGGGCGCATCTGGCCCAGCCGCTGCGCGAAGTCGCCGGTGGTCTGTTCGAGACCGATTTCTTCGAGACCGACATGGCCGAGTCCGCCGAATACGCCGGGTGTCAGCGCGCGGCCGTTGGCCTCGATGACGCGTACGCCGGCCGGGGCTGCAAGACCGGCGCCGATGGCGGCGATGCGTCCATCCTGTACCAGCACGTCGGCGCCAGTCAGCGGCGCACTGGCGTCGCGGGTCATGGTGTACACGGTGGCGTTGCGCACCAGCAGCGAACTGCCGCCGGCGATGCTCGCGGCATCGTCCGCACCGGCGATGCCGGCGAGCGTGCCCGCGGCGGCGAGCCCGAGCGCCCGCAGCGCGTTGCCAAGCCGAGTGGTGGTGTTGCGCGCGTTCATCGGATCACCCCTGAAATGGCCGGCTGGCCGAGCAGGAAGTCGGATTCGGGTTGCGCCCGCGGCGTCGAACGATCGAAGCGCAGCGCGCCGTCGATCCAGATCTTCTCCGTCAGCGCGTAGACGCTGAACGGGTTGCCGTTCCAGACCACCACGTCGGCAAACTTGCCGGGCTCGAGTGTGCCGATGCGCGAGTCGAGACCGATGGCCTTCGCGGCATTCTTCGTCAGCCAGGTGATGGCGTGCTCGGGGGTGATGTCGATGCCCATGCGCTTTGCGAAGCCCATGCCTTTCGCGGTTTCCTGGTTGAGACGCTGGATGCCCTCGGAGGAGTCCGAATGCACCACCGTGCAACCGCCCGGCGCGGCATCGACGAAAATCATGTTTTCGGGAATCGCGTCGTAGGACTCCATCTTGAAGCTCCACCAGTCCGCCCAGACCGCGGCGCAGATCTTGTTGTCGGCAAGCAGGTTAGCGATCTTGTAGGCCTCGGTTGCGTGGTGGAAGGCGCTGACGCGATAGCCAAATTCGCGCGACAGGTCGACCACGATCGCCATCTCGTCGGCGCGATAGCAGTGGTTCTGCACGAGGATCTCGCCGCGTAGCACGCCGGCCAGCGTCTCCAGCCGCAGGTCGCGCTTCGGCGGCCTCAAATCTTTGGCCCCGGCAGCGCTGCGTGCCTCGTACTGGCGCCAGTCGCGGATGTACTCCTGCGCCTCGATCCACTGCGCACGCCACGCCGCGACGTTCCCCATGCGGGTCGACGGCAGTTGCCGGCGATTGCCGTAGACCCGCTTCGGGTTCTCGCCGCAGGCCATCTTCAGCCCGTGGGGTGCATCCGGAAACTTCATCGCCTGGTAGGTGACGGCATGTACGTTGCGAAGGGTCACCGAGCGCCCGCCGATGAGGTTGGCCGAGCCGGGCAGCACATGCAGCGTGGTGATGCCGCCCTCGAGCGCGGCCTCGAAACCCGGGTCCTGCGGCCAGATCGAGTGCTCCACCCAGACCTGCGCCGTCACCGGTGCCGTGGCTTCGTTGCCGTCCTCGTGGGCATCGACGGCGGGCGACGGGTAGGCACCGAGGTGCGAGTGCACATCGATGAGTCCCGGCGTCACCCATTTGCCGCGGCCATCGATGATCCGCGTGCCGGACGGTGCGGCGAGACCCTTGCCGACGGCAGCAACCTTGCCCTCGCTCATCAGGACGTCGGCGTCGTCGAGTCGCTCGCCGTTGCCGATGAGTACGGTGGCGCCGCGGATCAGCGTCGGCATCGACGGCGCGCGCGCATAGGTCGAGGGATAGGGTGTCGGCGGACTAACAGCCGTGGAGACGGCCGTGGTGGCGGTGGACGCCGCCGCGCTGCTGCTGCGGCTTGCGAGCTTGTCCGTGCCGGCGGCACTGCCCTCGCGCACCGAGATGCTGCCGCAGGCGGCGAGCGTGCAGGCCAAGCCCGCGAGTACTGCAAGGGCCATCGAGCGACGATGGTTCATGAACTCTGGTCTCCCTCGTGGTGGTCCGGCCTGCGCGGCGCGGTTGCGTCCGTCACGGCCGGCACGGCAAGATGCCCGAACAATCGATCCGGGACAACGGGGCGGCGCGGGGCGCAGCCCGAAAGGGCCATGATGTCGTTCAGCAGCTTCGCCGAGTTCTATCCGTTCTATCTGGGCGAACATGCCAACCGGACCTCGCGCCGCCTGCATGTCGTCGGCACCTCGATCGGGCTCCTGCAACTGCCGCTTGCGCTGTTTACCGGCAGCCCGTTGTGGCTGCTCAGCGGCTTCGCCACCGGCTATGCGTTCGCCTGGGTAGGCCACTTTTTCTTCGAGAAGAACACGCCCGCGACCTTCAAGCATCCGCTCTACAGCCTGCGCGGCGACTTCACCATGGCCCGCGACGTGTTCGCGGGCCGCATCCCCTGGTAAATCCAGCCGTTCCGTCCTTCGGGGGATCCATGCCCGCCAGCCGCATCGACCGGGTCTTCGAGAGACGCCTTGCCGCCGTGATCAACAGCGGCGAGCGTCGTGTGCTGCAGGGCGGGCGCCGCGGCGTCGAGAAGGAGTCGCTGCGCGTGACGCCGGCGGGCCGCATTGCCACCACGATGCACCCGGCGGCACTGGGTTCGGCGCTGACCAACGATCACATCACCACCGACTACTCCGAGGCGCTGATCGAGCTCGTCACGCCCACCTTCGGCACCAACTGGGAGCTGCTGCAGTACCTCTGCGACCTGCACCAGTTCGTCTACCGTCATCTTGGCGACGAGTTGCTCTGGGCAACCAGCATGCCCTGCGTGATCGACGGCGATGCCAGCATCCCGATCGCCCAGTTCGGGCCGTCTAATGTCGGCCGTATGAAGACCATCTACCGCGAGGGTCTCGGGCTGCGCTACGGCCGGGTGATGCAGGCGATCTCCGGCGTGCATTTCAACTATTCCTTCCCGCAGCGTCTCTGGCCGGTATGGGCGGCCGTGCGTGAGTCGCGCGATGCCGGACAGGGTTTCGTCTCCTCGGCGTATTTCGACCTGCTGCGCAACTACCGCCGGCATGGCTGGATCGTGCTTTACCTCTTCGGTGTCTCGCCGATGGTGTGCAAGTCCTTCCTGCGCGCGCGAGGCGAGACACTGCCCGAGTTCGGTCGCGGCACGGCCTGGGAGCCGCATGCCACCTCGCTGCGTATGAGCGACCTCGGCTACCGCAATCGCAACCAGGCAGGGCTTGAGGTTTCGGTGAACAGCCTTGAGGAGTACGTGCGGGATCTCGCGCGTGCCATCAGCCTGCCGCATCCCGAGTACGAGCGGCTGGGCGTCAAGGTCGACGGCCAATGGCGCCAGCTCAATGCCAATCTGCTGCAGATCGAGAACGAGTATTACGCCTTCATCCGTCCCAAGCGCGTGGCGCGCTCGGGCGAGCGGCCGACCAAGGCACTGCTGCGCGCTGGCGTCGAGTACGTCGAAGTGCGCGCGCTCGACGTCAGTGCGTTCGATCCGGTTGGCGTCAACCAGAACAAGATGCGCTTCCTCGAGGCCTTCCTCGCGCTGTGTCTGATGCGCGAGAGCCCGCTGATCGATGCCGCCGAGCAGTCGGCGCTCGATAGTAACCACGTCACCGTGGCGCGCCGCGGCCGGGAACCCGGCCTCACGCTGCGGCGCGACGGTCGGCCCGTCGCCATGATCGACTGGGCGCGCGAGATCCTCGATCAGATGCAGGGGATCTGCGAAATGCTCGACGAAGGCGACCCGCAGCGTCCCTACGCCGCGGCGCTTGCGGTGCAGGCGGCGAAACTCGACGAGGTCGCCCTCACGCCCTCGGCGCGGCTGGTCACCGAGCTGCAGCAGACGGGCGAGTCTTTCTTTGATCTGGCGCTGCGCATGTCGGCGGCGCACAAGGATTACTTCCTCGCGCTGCACCAGCCCGATGAGCCGCGGCTGCGGGAGTTCGCCGCGGAGGCTGCCGAGTCGCTGGCCGTGGCCGACGCCATGGCCCGGGCGCCGCAGCAGGATTTCGACGAGTTTCTCGCCGCCTATTTCGCCTGAGCGATCATTTCTCGTAGATCGCGATCTCGCGCCGCCCGGAGGCGTCGCGCATGCCGCGGAACATGCCCGGGCTGTTGAATTCCATCACCACCTTGCCGCGCGGGTCGACCGCGATGACCCCGCCCTCGCCGCCGCGCTGCACGAGCTTGCCCTGCACCACTTCGCGCGCGGCTTTCTCCAGCGACCAGCCGCGGTATTCGACCAGCGCGCAGAGGTCGTAGGCGACAACCGAGCGGATGAAGTACTCGCCGTGGCCGGTGGCCGAGACCGCGCAACTCGCGTTGTTGGCGTAGGTGCCGGCACCGATGACCGGGGCATCGCCGATGCGGCCCCAGCGTTTGTTGGTCATGCCGCCGGTCGAGGTCGCCGCGGCGACATTGCCGCGCGCATCGACCGCGACCGCGCCGACCGTGCCGAGCCCGGAGAGTTCGTTGCGTGGCTGGGTACGGCCCTGCAGGACACGCTCGAGCTGCTGCTTGCGTACCGGAGTGATGAAGTATTCGTTGGGCACCAGTGCAATGCCCTGCGTGAGCGCGAATTCCTCGGCGCCGGCGCCGGCGAGGAATACGTGCGGCGAGTTTTCCATGACGCGCCGCGCGAGGTCGATCGGGTTCTTGACATGGCGCAGGCCGGTGACCGCGCCGGCGGCGAGGTTGCTGCCGTCCATGATCGAGGCGTCGAGTTCGGCGTAGCCGTCATGCGCGAGCACCGCGCCCTTGCCGGCGTTGAACTGCGGATCGTCCTCAAGCAGGCGCACCGCCGCGGTGACCGCATCGAGACTGCTGCCGCCGCGCTCAAGGACTGCATAGCCGGCGTCGAGCGCGGCGCCGAGTCCGGCACGGTAGCTGGCGCCATCGTCGGCACCGAGTTGTTCGCGCGAGATCACGCCCGCGCCGCCGTGGATGGCGATGGCTATCATCTTCGTCTCCTGCTTCTTCTCCGGCGTCTTGTCCTGCGCGGGTGCGACGCTGGACAGCAGCAGGGTCGACAGCATGGCCAGCAACAGGGTGATGCGCATCGTGGCTCCGGTATGATCGAAACGTGCCCGGCATTGTACCGGGCGGGTCACGGGGGGTGACATGCAGCAGTCCGCTCAGGCCGTCGCGCACGAGTCCTTGCACTTCGATCGCCGTTTCGTCGTGGTGGCAGGACTGCTGCTGGGAGCGGCTTTTCTGGTGCCGCCACTCTTCCGCGGTGCGGTGATCGCCCTCGCCATCGTCGCCGCCGTGCTTGCCGCCTTGCCGCAGGGCACGCGCGGGCTCGTGTTCTCGACGATGATCGGTCTCGCCACCGGCATCGCCTCGCTCAACCTGTTCGCGATCGGCATCTTCCAGGGTCCGATCACCCAGGAGTTCGGCTGGAGCCAGACCGAGTACGCGATCGTCACCCTGGTGGGCACCGTGGTGACGGTGGTTTCGTCACTCTACATCGGTCGCTGGTTCGACCGGCAGGGCGTGCGCTACTGGGCGCTGGTCGGCGTCGTCATGGTCGCCGCCTCGATGATCTCGCTCTACTGGCTGACCGACAGCCTGCTGCATTTCTATGCCGTGTTCGCGTTGCTGCCGATCATCGGCGCCGGCACCTCCTCGATCGCCTACTCGCGGGTCATCGCGGCCTGGTTCGATCGACGTCGCGGTCAGGCGTTCGGCGCCGCACTCGCCGGCATCGGCATCGGCGGCGCGGTGCTCTCGGCCTACTCGCAGTTCCTCATCGGCAGCGTCGGCTGGCGGGGCGCCTACGTCGGACTCGGCATCCTGATGCTGGTCTTCACGCTGCCGATCATCTTCCTCAAGTTGCGCGACTCGCCGGCGGACGTCGGTCTCGGGCTCGACGGACGTCGCCCACAGGACGAGCGTCGCCCACAAGAAGAGTCCCTGTCGGGCGCCGCGCAGTCGACGCCGTCCCGCGAGTCCGCGCAGCCGACGCTGGTGGGCTTCACCGCCACCGAGTCGCGCCGCCAGCCGCGCTTCTGGCTGATGTTCTTCTCGTTCCTGCTGCTCGCCTTCGGCATCGGCGGCGTGCTGATTCCGCTGGTGCCGATCCTGCGGGCGCGCGGCATCGAGCCCGAGCAGGCGGCGGCCGTGCAGGGTGCGCTGGGTCTTGCGCTGATCGTCGGGCGGGCCTTTGCCGGTTTCCTGATGGACCGTTTCTTTGCACCGCGGGTGGCGGCGGCGATCCTGGTGTTCCCGCTCGTCGGCGTGACGCTGCTCGCGCTCGATGCGAGCGGACCGACCGCTTTGATCGCCGCCGTGTGCATCGGACTTGCCGCCGGCGCCGAACTCGACGTCATCGCCGTGCTGGTCACGCGCTACTTCGGCAATGTGTCCTATGGCGAGAACTACGGCTGGCAGTACGCGTCGTGGACCTTCGGCTCGGGTACGGCGGTGATCGTCACCAACCGCGCCTACGACGTGCTCGGCACGCACACGCCGGTGCTCTGGGTGTACGTCGCCATGTTCGCGATCTCGGCGCTGCTCATCCTGCGCCTCGGCAGCTACCCGGAACTGCCGCGCGCTACACGCAATCCTTGAGGGCGATCGCCGCGTCGGCGAGCTTTACGGGATCGAGTTTGGTGCGCGCCGCGATCAGCTTGCGCGCGGCCATCTGGTCGCGCGCCAGGTTGACGGTGTCGATCGCCAGCAGCTCGCCGTCCTCGCGCAGATAGCAGCAGGAGAATGAATTCTTTGACGGCTCGCCGCGCAACACCACGCGATCGTGTCCCTGCGAGAGGCCGACGATCAGCAGCTTGTGGTGGTACTGGTCGGACCAGAACCAGGGCACGCGATCATGCCGCTGCTCGCCGCCGAGAATGTTGATCGCCGCGGTGGTGCCCTGCTCGAAAGCGTTGTCGACCGACTCGAGCCGCACCCGGCGGCCGTAGCGTAGCGACGGATGATTGCTGCAGTCGCCGATGGCGTAGATCGCCGGATCCGAGCTGCGGCAGTACTCGTCGACCAGGATGCCGTTGTCGCAGGCGAGTCCCGCGGCCCGGGCGAGGGCGTCGTTGGCGAGTACGCCGATGCCGACGATGACCATGGCCGTCTCAATGGCTCCGGCGGCCGTGTCGACCGCGCAGACGCGGCCCGAGGCATCGCCGCGCAAGCCCTGCAGCGCCGCGCGCAGCAGCAGGCGCACGCCGTGCCCGGCGTGTTCGGCCTCGTAGTAGCGCGATACCGGTTCGGCGACCACCCGGTTCATCACCCGGTCGGCCATCTCGAGCACCGTCACTTCCATACCGAGCTGGCGCAGCGTCGCGGCCGCCTCGAGCCCAATGTAGCCGCCGCCGACGATCACGGCCCGCCGCCCGGGCTCGACCTCGCTGCGCAGCCGCTCGGCATCGGCGATGTCCTTGAGGTAGTGGACGCCGGCGAGGTCGCTGCCGGGCAGGCTGAGCCGGCGGGCGATGCTGCCGGTGGCCAGCACGAGCGCGTCATAGGGGAGGCTGCGACCATCGTCGAGTTCGACCCGGGCCGCCGCGCGCGAGATCGCTGCGACCCGGCGCCCGAGATGCAGGTGGATCCGCTGTTCCTCGTAGAAAGCCTGTTGCCGGATCAGCAGCCGGTCGAGGCCGAGCTCCCCGGCGAGAAACTTCTTCGACAGCGGGGGACGCTGGTACGGCAGATGCGGCTCGTCGCCGATCAGCTCGATGCTGCCCTGGAAGCCCTTTTTACGCAGGGTCTCGATGCACTGCGCGGCCGCCTGCCCGGCGCCGACCACGACGACACGTTCGATCATGGCGGAGAGGATAGAGCCCTTCGCCGGGGCGCACCACTCGCGGGCGCGGGCGCCGCCACGCTGCTCCATAATGGTGCGGGCGTTCGTTCAATGCCGCGTACCGGGGCCGAAAATCCGCGGCTTCCGGGCCTCGCGGGCGTGGCATGGAAGGTGCAATACTCCGTTCGCCGCGGTCCGGCGCCTCAGCATCGGGAGAAGAAAACATGAAGCTCGTCACAGCCATCATCAAGCCTTTCAAGCTCGACGACGTGCGCGCGGCGCTGTCCGAGATCGGCGTCTCCGGCATGACCGTCACCGAGGTCAAGGGTTTCGGTCGCCAGCGCGGCCACACCGAGCTCTACCGAGGCGCCGAGTACGTGGTCGATTTCGTGCCCAAGACCCGCATCGAGGTTGCCGTACGCAGCGATCTCGTCGATCAGGTCACCGACGCCATCGTCAAGGCGGCCAAGACCGGCAAGGTCGGCGACGGCAAGATCTTCATCACCGA
>CAZIRD010000016.1:0-40209 GCA_964541625.1 uncultured Acidibacter sp. | reverse complement strand
AGCGGCGGCTTGGCCCGCACCTGTCCGCGCCGACCCTCGAGACTCTCGAGCAGCGCCGTCTCCTCGCCGCAGACATAGGCGCCGGCGCCGATGCGCAGTTCGATGTCGCAAGCCGCGAGCAGGCCGTGCGCACGCGCGACGATGAGCGCCTGCTCGAGCACGCTGATGGCGCGCGGATACTCCGAGCGGATGTAGATATAGCCCTTCGCAGCACCCACCGCGAAGGCGGCGATCGCCATGCCCTCGAGCAGCGCGAACGGATCGCCCTCCATCAGCATACGATCGGCGAACGTACCGGAATCACCCTCATCGGCGTTGCACACGACGTACTTGGTCGGCCCCGCCGCATCGTGCACCGTGCGCCACTTGATGCCTGCCGGAAAGCCGGCACCGCCGCGTCCGCGCAGCCCCGATGCGGTGACCGCCGCGAGCGTGCCTGCAGCGCCCAGCCCCTGCGCGGCCGCCAATGCCTGACCGCCGCCGTGAGCGACGAAGTCCTCCCATGACAGCGGATCAACGATGCCGCAGCGTGCGAACGTCCAGCGTTGCTGGCGGGCGAGGAAGGGATGTTCCTCCGGTCGGCCGATGCGCAATGGATGCGCGCCGCCTGCAAGCCAGTCGGCCGCGAACAAGCTGGCCACATCGGTCGACTGCACCGGTCCATAGCCGATGCGCCCGCTGGCCGTAGCCACCTCGACGAGCGGCTCGAGCCAGTGCATGCCGCGCGAACCGGTGCGCACGAGTTCGACCGCACGGCCGAGGCGCGCCGCCTCGGCGACGATGGCATCCGCCAGCGCATCCGCGCCGAGCGCGAGCGCCGCGGAGTCCGCCGGCACGAATAGGCGCACCGCTGCGCTCACGAGCCCTGCTTCCCGCGGGCGAGTGCCGCGGCGAGCCGCGGCCAGTCGGCGCGTCCCACCAGTTGCTCGCCAACCAGCGCGGCCGGCGCTACCGAACAGAGACCGAGGCAGAACACCGGCTCCAGCGTCACCGCCCCATCGGCCGTTGTGCCATGCCAGTCGACGCCAAGCTGCTTGCAGACCTCGCCCGCCAGGGCCTCGGAACCCATGGCTTGGCAGGCCTCGGCACGACAAAGTTTGAGGCTGGTGCGACCACCGGGCTCGCGGCGGAAGTCATGATAGAAACTGATGATGCCGTGCACTTCCGCCCGCGACAGGTTCAGGGCGTCGGCGACCTGCGCGGTTGCCGCATCGGGCAGATGACCGAAGGCGGCATGCAGTGCCCGCAGCACCGGCAACGCCGGTCCCTCGAGATGCCGGTTGGCCTCAATGATTACCGCCGCTTTGCTTGCATCCCAGTTCATGGCAAAACGTCAGAACATGCCGACGACGCGGCCGTTGTCGTCGATGTCGATGTTGCAGGCCGCCGGCGTCGCCGGCAGGCCCGGCATGGTCATGATGTCACCGCAGATCATGACGATGAACTCCGCGCCCGCCGCCAGTCGCACCTCGCGGATGTTGACCACGTGGCCGCTCGGCGCGCCGCGCAGCTTCGGATCGGTGGAGAAAGAATACTGGGTCTTGGCCACACACACGGGGTAGTGGCCGTAGCCGCTGTCCTGCAGCTGACGGATGCTCGCGCGCACCTTGGCGTCGGCCGTCACATCGGCAGCGCCATAGAGCTCGGTCGCCACCTTGCGGATCTTGTTCCAGAGCGGCAGCGCATCGTCGTACATCATCGTGAAATAGTTGGGCTGTTCGGCAAGCCGCACTACTTCCTCGGCGAGTTCCGTGGCCCCCGCGCTGCCTTCGGCGAAATGCCGAGCCGTGACCACCTTGACGCCGAGGTGGCTCGCACGCTCATGCAGCGCCTGCAATTCGGCCGGCGTGTCCTCGGCACGGTGATTGATCGAGACGATGCAGGGCAGACCCATGCGATCGCGCACGTTGGCGATATGGCGTTCGAGATTGGCCATGCCCTTCTGCAGCGCGGCCACGTTCTCGGTACGCAGATCCGCCACCTCTACGCCACCGTGGTACTTGAGGGCGCGTACAGTCGCGACGATCACCGCAGCGGCGGGCTTCAGCCCGGCCTTGCGGCACTTGATGTCGATGAATTTCTCCGCACCGAGGTCAGCGCCGAATCCGGCCTCGGTGACCACGTAGTCGCCGAGCTTGAGCGCAGTACGCGTGGCGATGACCGAGTTGCAGCCATGCGCGATGTTCGCAAACGGACCGCCATGGATAATCGCGGGATTGTTCTCGAGAGTCTGCACCAGATTGGGTGCCAGTGCGTCCTTGAGGAGCACCGTCATCGCGCCGTGCGCCTTGAGATCGCGGGCGAGGATCGGTTTCTGCTCGCGCGTGTAGCCCACGACGATCTTGCCCAGCCTCGTCTTGAGGTCCGCGAGGCTGGTGGCGAGACAGAAGATCGCCATCACCTCCGAGGCGACCACGATGTCGAACCCGTCTTCGCGCGGAAAGCCGTTGGCGGTTCCGCCGAGGCCCACGGTGATCTGCCGCAGCGCGCGATCGTTGACGTCGACCACCCGGCGCCAGCTGATGCGGCGCAGATCGAAGCCGAGTTCGTTGCCATGGTGGATGTGGTTGTCGATCATCGCAGCGAGCAGGTTGTTGGCCAGCGCGATCGCCGCGAAGTCGCCGGTGAAGTGCAGGTTGATGTCCTCCATGGGCACCACCTGGGCGTAGCCGCCGCCTGCGGCGCCACCCTTCATGCCGAATACCGGCCCGAGCGCCGGCTCACGCAGGCAGACGATGGCGCGCTTGCCGATGCGATTCAGCGCGTCGCCGAGCCCCACGGTGGTGGTCGTCTTGCCCTCGCCTGCGGGCGTCGGCGAGATCGCGGTGACCAGCACCAGCTTGCCGTCGGGACGATCGGCCAGCGAGTCGATGTACTGCAGCGAGAGTTTGGCCTTGTGCCGGCCGTAGGGCTGCAGGGCTTCGTCCGGGATACCGAGACGGTCCGCCGCCAGCGCGGCAATGGGACGCAGCGTCGCGGCCTGCGCGATTTCGATATTGTTCTTCAAATGATCATCCCCCGTTCAGGACACGAAGGATTCTGGGGGGCCGTTGTCGGCTTTACCCGCCAGAATGCGACATCCGTCAGAGCGGACGCGACCGCGCCGCGGGTCGCCGCGGCTACAGCCTTCCGGCCGTTTCATCCTCGCGGATCATGCGAAGGATGGATGCCGCCAGCAGCACGCCGATTGCCAGCAGCGGCAGGCTGACCACCACCGTGGCCGACTGCACCACCTTCACGCCACCTTCCACGAACAGCAGCGCGACGGGCGGGATGCCGATGGCGATCGCCCAAAAAACACGGTTCCAGCGCGCGGGATCCTCGCCAGCGCGAATGTCGCGGCTCGCCACCGACGCGAGCGTGTAGGACGCCGAGTCGTAGGTCGTCGCCATGAGGATTGCCGCAACGATCAAGAAGCCCAGCATGGTCATGGTCGGAAAAGGCAGCGTGGCGAGCACCTCGGCGAGCGCGAAGGGACCGGATTGCTCGCGTACCAGCGTGGTCACGCTCAGTGCGTGGGTGAGTTCGAGGTGCAGGGCATAGTTGCCGAGCACGATGTAGAAGATGCCGGCCCCGAGCGTGCCGAACACCAGCAAACCGAGGATCAGTTCCCGCAGCGTGCGGCCGCGCGAGATGCGTGTGGCAAAGATTGCCACAAACGGCCCGTAGGCCACCCACCAGGCCCAATAAAAAACCGTCCAGCTCTCGACGAAGCCGCTGCGCTCGACCGGATCCGTCCAGGTGACCATCCGTACGAACTCCTGCAGCATCAGGCCGAGCGAGTTCGTGCCCATCTGCAGGATGAAGAGCGTCGGCCCCACCGCAACGATGTAGGCGAGCAGCGTCAGCGCGATCCAGGTATTGGCATCCGAGAGGCGCTTGAAGCCGCGCTCGAGACCGAGCCAGCTGCTGGCGCCGAAGATCAGCACGCTGACGCCGATGACGGTCGCCTCGAGCGCGAAATCATGGGGCACGCCGGCAATCTTCGCGAAGATGCCGGCGATCATCGGCGCGGTGAGCCCGAGCGAGGTGGCGCCGCCACCGATGAGGTTGGCCATGTAGATGAAGTCGATGATCCGCGCCCGCGTACTGCCCACGCCGCCCGGCAGGAACGGCAGGCAACCCGTGCTCAGGCGCAGGTGAGGCTCACCGCGCATGTAGAACGCATACGCGATGGCGATGGTGGGCAGGCAGAAGATCGCCCAGCCCACCGGTCCCCAATGAAAGATGCCGTAGGTGGCCGCCCACTCGATGGCCGCGGTGGAGCGCGGCGCAGCGCCGAGCGGCGGCGAGTCGATGTAGAAGGCCCACTCGACGACAGCCCAGTAGATCAGCGTCGCGCCGACCCCTGCGCAGAAGATCATGCCGATCCAGCTAAGAGTGCTGTAGTCGGGCCGGCAGTCGCGGCCGCCGAGCCGGATCGCGCCGTGCCGGCTGCAGACGAGGTAGCCGAGGAAGATCAGCAGCGCGATCACGTACCACTGGTAAAGAAAGCCGAGGTTGTGGGTCAGCTGGTCGTAAAGTCCGTTGATGACCGCGCCGGCGCGTGCGGGAGCAAGGAAGATCAGCGCGCAGATCGTCGCCAGTGCGATCGCCGTGATGCCGAACACCGGCCAATCGACCGGCGGCGCCCGTCGCCGGGAAGTGTCTTCAGTCCCGTTGCCCACAGTACAACCTCCCCGGCTGCGGCAGCGCGGTCTGCAGCATTTCGATGTCGCGGAGGCGCTGCCGCAGGGCCTCGGTCGGGGCCACCGCGCGGCGCGTGGCCAGCGATACGTGGATCAGCAGGTGCTCGCCGGTAGCCAGCAGCTTGCCTTCGGCGTCGAACAACTGGTTGAAGAGATGCAGTCGCTTGCCCTCTGCACCGAGCACCTGCGTCAGCACGCGAATCCGCGCGCCGGCATGCGCCTCGGCGACATGTCGCAGGTGCGTCTCGACGGTGAAGTAGCTGTGGCCAGCCGCGATGTAATCGGCATCGCAACCGATCAGCTCCATGAATCGGTCGGTGGCGGCGCTGAACACCTCGAGGTAGCGCGCCTCGTTCATGTGACCGTTGTAGTCGGTCCAGTCCACCGGTACCGCGCGGGCTGCGGTCTCGATCGGCGCGGACCAGTCCGGCGCCGACGCGGTCCGCCGCAAGCGCGCATCGTGCTCGCGCAGGGTCTGACCCGACGCCCAGTTGCGTCCCTTCAGCGCGCGCATCATGGCGACCAGGTTGTCGTCGCGGATGCGCTCGAGCTCGCGGATGCTGCGCATCCCGGACTGCGCATCGGACTGCGCGGAGATCTTGCCGACCAGCGCGTCGTCGAGCTCGGGCACGTCGGTGAGCCGCGTCCACGGCCACTGCAGACAGGGCCCGAACTGCGCCAGGAAATGCGCCATGCCGGCCTCGCCGCCAGCGATGCGGTAGGTCTCGAACAGACCCATTTGCGCCCAGCGGATGCCGAAGCCGAAACGGATGACGTCGTCGATCTCGGTGGTGGTGGCGATGTCGTCTTTAACCAGCCACAGCGCCTCGCGCCATACCGCCTCGAGGAAGCGGTCGGCGACGTGGGCGTCGATCTCGCGCCGCAGGCGCAGGGGCATCAGACCCAAGGCACGCAGCACTTCCAGCGCGCGCTGAATGTCGGCCTCGACGACCGTGGCGTGCGGTACCACTTCGATCACCGGCAGCAGGTAAACGGGATTGAAAGGATGCGCAACCAGCACCCGCGAGGCATCGGCGAGTCCTGCACCAAGCTCGGAAGGCTTGAAGCCGGAGGTCGACGAGCCGATCAGCGTGGTCGGCGGCGCAGCAGCGAGAATCTGTGCGAATACCCGGTGCTTGAGTTCGAGCCGTTCCGGCACCGACTCCTGCACCCAGTCGGCGCCCGCTACAGCCTCTTCGATGCGCGTGCAGAACTCGAGTCGACCCTCGGCAGGCAGGGCGGTGTCATAGAGACCGGGAAGCGCGCGCCGCGCATTGGCGAGCACCTCGCCGACTTTGCGGTCCGCTTCAGGGTCGGGGTCAAAGATCGCGACGTCCCAGCCATTGAGCAGGAAACGCGCCGCCCAGCCGCCACCGATGACGCCGCCGCCGATGATCGCGGCGCGCCGCGTCACGCCCGCGCCACCGGCGAGCGTTTGTGGAGTCCGAGCCGCTCGCGGACCGCCGCCGGACCGAGCACCCGGGCGCCGAGACGCTCGATGATGCCGACGGCGCGCTCGACCAGGTCTTCGTTGCGCGCCAGCACGCCCTTGTCGAGCCAAAGATTGTCTTCAAGACCGACGCGGACATTGCCGCCGGCGAGCACCGCCGCCGCCACGTAGGGCATCTGGTCGCGGCCGAGGCTGAAGGCCGACCACGTCCAGCCGGCTGGCACGTTGTTGACCATGGCCATGAATGTGTTGAGGTCGTTGGGCGCACCCCAGGGTACGCCCATGCACAATTGCACCAGCGCAGGCGAGCCAAGCACACCCTCCTCGACTAGCCGCTTGGCGAACCAGAGATGGCCGGTGTCGAAGGCCTCGATCTCGGGACGCACACCAAGCGCGGTCATCATGCCGCCCATGGCGCGCAGCATGCCGGGCGTATTCGCCATGATGTAGTCGGCCTCGGCGAAATTCATGGTGCCGCAGTCGAGCGTGCAGATCTCGGGCAGGCAGTCGGCGATTGGCCGCATGCGATCGCTGGCGCCGCCCATGTCGGTGCCGACCGGGTTGAGCGGCAGAGGGGACTCGGCGGACCCCAGCACGAGGTCCCCGCCCATGCCGGCAGTGAGATTGATGACCACGTCGGTGGCCGAGTCGCGGATGCGGTCGGTCAACTCGCGATAGAGCGCCGGGTCGCGGCTGGCCTTGCCCGTCTCCGGGTCGCGTACGTGGCAGTGGACGATGGCCGCGCCCGCCTTCGCGGCGGCGATGGCACTTTCGGCGATCTGCTGCGGCGAGCGCGGCACGTGTGCCGAGCGGTCCTGAGTGGCACCCGAACCGGTGACGGCACAGGTGATGAAGACCTCGCGACTGAACTGCAACGGCATGGTGACTCGTCTGTCGTCGGGCTTGTCTTTGTATGCCACAATTGTGCCACATCTTCGCTGCAGACGAACGGGCAACGACCATGAATTTCTCGCTCACCGAAGAGCAGCGTCTGATCGTGCAGGCGGCCAATTCCTTCGTCGTGCGCGAACTCTATCCGCACGAGACCCTCATCGAGACCACCGGCAGTCTGCCGCCGGACCTGCGCGACGAGTTGCGCCGCAAAGCGATCGACGCGGGCCTTTACGCCGCCAATATGCCGATCGAAGTCGGCGGTGGTGGACTCGACACGCTGAGCTGGATTTTGTTCGAGAAGGAACTCGGCCGCACCAACTACGCCTTGCACTGGACTTGCGTCGCGCGCCCTTCAAATATCCTGCTCGCCTGCGAGGGCGAGCAGCGCGAGCGTTACCTGTTGCCGGCGGTACGCGGCGAGCGCTCCGAGTGCCTCGCCATGTCCGAGCCCGATGTGGGTTCGGACCTGCGCAGCATGAAGACTCGCGCGCGCGCTGACGGCGACGACTTCATCATCAACGGCACCAAACATTTCATCAGCCACGCCGACGAGTCGGACTTCGTCGTGTTGTTCGCCGCCTCCGGCGAGGAGCAGACCGCGCGCGGCCCGCGCGCACTGATCACCGCACTGCTGATCGACCGCGACACGCCGGGCTTCAGCATCGAGGACGGCTACCGAAGCGTTTCGCACCGCGGCTACCAGAACTGCATCCTGCGCTTCGACGACTGCCGCGTACCCAAATCACAGGTGCTTGGTGAAGTGCACCGCGGCTTCGAGATCGCCAACCAGTGGCTCGGCGCGACGCGCTTGCAGGTCGCCGCCACTTGCCTCGGTCGTGCGGAACGCGCGCTGGATCTCGCCACGCGCTGGGCGGCCGAGCGGCGGCAGTTCGGTCAGGTGATCGGCAAGTTCCAGGGCGTCGCCTTCAAGCTCGCCGACATGGCGACGGAACTGAAGGCCGCGGAGCTGCTCACCCTCGAGGCCGCGTGGAAAGCGGATCAGGGCACCGTCACCGACGCCGACATGGCCATGGCCAAGCTCAAGGCGACCGAGATGCTCGCCTTCGTCGCCGACGAAGCGATCCAGATCCACGGCGGCATGGGCCTGATGAGCGACCTGCCGCTCGAGCGCATCTGGCGCGATGCGCGCGTCGAGCGGATCTGGGAGGGCACCTCCGAGATCCAGCGGCACATCATCTCGCGCGCGCTGCTGCGACCGCTTGGCGCCTGAATGCGCCTGCACCGGCTGCTGAATCCGCGCTCGCTGGCCTTCGTCGGCGGCGCGGAGTGCGCCGTCGCCATCGAGCGCAGCCGGGCGCTCGGCTACCCGGGGCGGATCTACGCAGTCAATCCCCGTCGGCCGCAGCTCGGTGGAATCGACACGCTGGCGAACATCGAGGCCATCGACAGCGCACCGGACGCGGCTTTCATTGCCCTGCCGCGAGCCGCCACGATCGATGCAGTGCGGGCGCTGCGTGCCCGCGGTTGCGGCGGCGCCGTGATCTACGCCGCGGGCTTCGCCGAGAGCGGCGCCGGCGACTTGCAGCATGCGCTGCTTACAGCCGCCGACGGCATGCCGCTGGTCGGCCCGAACTGCTACGGCCTGATCAATGCGCTCGAGCGCGTGGCGCTCTGGCCCGATGAGCACGGCCTCGTGCCGGTCGAGCGCGGCGTCGCGATCGTCACCCAGTCGGGCAACATCGGCTGCAATCTCACCATGCTGCAACGCGGCCTGCCGCTCGCGCTGCTGCTGACCCTCGGCAACCAGGCCGACGTGGACCTCGCGGCCGCGATCGAGTCGCTGGCACCCGACCCGCGCATCACGGCGATCGGCCTGCATATCGAGGGCCTGCGCGACGTACCGGCTTTCGCGGCAGCCGCCGCGCTCGCCCGCCGCTGCGGCAAACCCATCGTCGCCCTGAAGACGGGTCGATCGGCGCAGGGTGCGCGTATCACGCTCAGCCATACGGCATCACTCGCCGGGGCCGATCGTCTCAGCGACGCCCTGCTCGAGCGCTGCGGTATCGCCCGGGTACCGACGCTGTCGGCGCTGGTCGAGACCCTCAAGCTCCTGCATCACGGCGGGTCGCTCAGTGGTACGCGTCTGTTGTCGCTGAGTTGCTCCGGCGGCGAGGCTGCACTGCTTGCCGACCTGGCGCCCCCGTACGGGCTTTCGTTCCCGCCATTTCCCGCCGACACCGCACAACGGGTCGCCGCCACGCTCAATGATCTCGTACACGTCGACAATCCCTTCGACTACCACACCTTCATCTGGGGCCAGCGCGACAAACTCGAGGCGACTTTCGGCGCCGCACTCGGCGGCGGCTTCGATGCCGCGCTGCTGATACTCGACACGCCGACACATCCGGCGATGAAACCCGACTCCTGGCTGCTCACCGCGCGCGCCTTCGTCGCCGCACAGCGGCAGAGCGGCGCACGCGCGGTGGTGGTGGCGAGTCTGCCGGAGGGCATGCCGGCGTCGCTCGCCGCCGAACTCGGCGAGGCCGGGGTCGCGCCCCTGATCGGCATCGAAGACGCTTTGCAGGCGCTCGCCGCCGCAGCACTGATCGGCGCGCATGGGCAGCGGCCCGAGCCGCCGCCGCTCTGGCCGTTGCCGCCGCCCACGCCAATGATTGCGCTGGGCGCGATGAACGCATCGGCCGAGGCCGGCGCCACCGGCACGACCATCACCCTGCGTGAGCGTGACGCCAAGCAGTGGCTGCAGGGCTTCGGCCTCAGCATCCCCGACTCCATCGAATGCCCGCTCGCGGACGCTGCCGCTGCGGCGCAGCGCCTCGGTTTCCCGGTCGCGGTGAAAATCGCCAGCGACACGATCGCCCACAAGAGCGACGTCGGCGGGGTGGTGCTGTCGCTGCACACCGCGGAGGCGGTGGCCGCAGCCGCGGCCGGCATGCGCGGGCTCGGCGAGCGAGTACTGGTTGAAGCCATGATCGACGGCGGTGTTGCCGAACTGATCGTCGGCATCGTGCGCGACCCGCAGTACGGATTCGCGCTGCTGCTCGGCAGCGGCGGAGTGCTCGCCGAACTCGTCGCGGATCGCGTCACGCTGCTACTGCCGGCGACGCGCACCGACATCGAAGCGGCCCTGCGGCAACTGCGGGTCTGGCGCCTGCTCGAGGGCTTCCGCGGTCGACGCGCCAACATCGACGCCGTGCTGCAAAGCATCGACTCGGTGCTCGCCTTCGCCGCCGCGCATCGCGAACGCCTGCTGGAACTCGACATCAACCCGCTGCTGGCGCTGCCTGACCGGGCGGTCGCCCTCGATGCACTCATCAAGCTGGAGCCCACATGAGCGGACCCATCCACAGCGAGCGGCATGGCGCCGTACTCGAGGTCACCATCGATCGACCGAAGGCCAACGCCATCGATGCGGCCACCAGCCGCATCATGGGCGAGGTGTTCGCCGGCTTCCGCGACGACGACAGCCTGCGGGTAGCGATCCTCACCGCGCGCGGCGAGCGCTTCTTCTGTCCAGGCTGGGATCTCAAGGCGGCAGCGGCCGGCGAGCCTCCTGATGCCGACTACGGCGTCGGCGGCTTCGGCGGCCTGCAGCAGCTGCCGGGTCTCAACAAGCCGGTGATCGCCGCCATCAACGGTCTCGCCTACGGCGGGGGTTTCGAGATCGCCCTCGCCTGCGATCTGCTGCTCGCCGCCGAGCACGCGACCTTCGCACTGCCGGAGATCAACTCCGGCACAGTTGCGGACGCGGCCTCGATCAAACTGCCGCGGCGCATCCCCCATCACGTGGCGATGGATCTGCTGCTCACCGGGCGTGTCATCGACGTCCATGAAGCACAGCGATGGGGGCTCATCAATGAAATCCTGCCTGCCGACAGGCTCATGGCTCGCGCGCGCGAACTCGCGCAGCAACTCGCCGATGGCCCGCCGCTGGTGTTCGCGGCCATCAAGCAAATCGTCCGCGATACGGCGCATCTTTCGATCGATGAGGCACTGCTCAAGGTCACGCGACGCCAGCTGCCCACGGTGGACCGGCTTTACTCGAGCGATGACCAGAAGGAAGGCGCGCGGGCCTTCGCCGAAAAGCGCAAGCCGGTCTGGCGCGGACGCTGAAGGGCACGTTGGTGTTTCCCGGCCACTGACCCGATGCCGACGCCGAACCTGCTGCTGGTGGATGACGACCGCGCGCTCGCGGCGATGCTGGTCGAGTACCTCGAACTGCAGGGCTTCAAGGTGCGCTCTGTCGACAGCGGCGAACGCGCGCTGGCGAGCATCGAACATGAGGCACCGGACCTTGTCGTACTCGATGTCGGTCTGCCGGGTATGGACGGCCTCGAGACTCTGCGCCGACTGCGCGAGCGGCAGGCTCTGCCGGTGATCATGCTCACCGCCCGCGGCGAGGAGGCCGACCGTATCGCAGGCCTGCTCGCCGGCGCAGACGACTATCTGCCAAAGCCTTTCAACCCGCTCGAACTCGCCGCGCGTATCCGCGCGGTCCTCAAGCGCAGCGGCGCTGCAACGTCGCCGCCGGCCGACGAACCCACACCCGGCTTCGGCAATCTGCGTCTGCACATGAAACGCCGCGAGGTGCGTGTCGACGATCGGCCGGTGACGCTGACCGCGACCGAGTTGCGCATCCTCGAGACCTTGCTGCACCGCCGCGGCGAAGTGCTGTCGCGGGCCGAGCTCACCGGGATCGCCGTGGGCAGACCGCTGGAGGCCTATGACCGCAGCATCGATACTTTGGTGAGCAAGTTGCGTCGCAAGCTCGCCGCAGCGGGCGCGCGGGGCGCGGAGATCCGCAGTCTGCGTGGTCATGGCTACGTGCTCGACGTCAGCACACCATGAAGCGCATCTCGCCACTCTACCTGCGCATGGCACTGTTCATCGGTGCCGCCGTCGTCGGCTTCGTGATGCTCGCGCTGGCAAGCCTCGTGCTGATCGCCTCGTCCCAGCTCGAAAACTATCTTGCCGCCCGCGAGGGTTCGCTCGGTCGGGACGCCGCGCGGGTTCTTGCCACCGGCGGCGCCCCCGCGCTGCGCGCCTGGATGGCGGATCCCCGCACCCTGCCTGAAGATGTCGCGCTCTATGTGCTTGATGCCGAGGGGCGCGATCTCGCCGGCAAGCGCCTGCCCGCACAATACGCCGCCTTCGTCGAGCGCTTCGTGCTCACCGGCTTGCGCGGCGATGAGCAGGACTTCCGTCCGATCCGCCTCGCGCCGCTGCTGGTCGCGCCGGATGGACGGCGTTACGCCTTCCTGCTGCTGCCCGAGCGCATCGCACCCTGGGGCAGTCCGGCAACCCTCGTCGCCCTGCTCGCCGCCGCGCTGATCGTGATTGCCGTAGTCGCCGGACTGATCGCGCGCGCCTTTGGCAAACCGATACGCGAACTGCAGTTCGCCGTTCGCGGACTCGCCGATGGTCGCATCGAGACGCGCGCGCCCGCCGCCGTCTCCACGCGCAGCGACGAACTCGGCGCGCTCGCCCGCGACTTCGATGCGATGGCGACGCAAATCGAGCGTCTTCTGGCCTCGCGCCAGCAACTGATGCGCGACATGTCGCATGAGTTGCGCTCGCCGCTCGCGAGACTGCAGGCCGCACTGGCACTCGCCGAGCGCAAGCAGCCGCTGCCGGCTGCAGAGCACGCGCGCATCGACCTCGAGATCGCGCGCATGAACCAGGCCATCGGCGACGTGCTGCGCCTGACGCGGCTCACCGCCGAGCCGATCCGCGCCAAGCATCTGCTGCGGCTAGGCGAGTTGCTGACCACTCTGGTGGACGAGGAGCGTGACGAAGCGGCGACCCGCGAGGTGCAGCTCGTGCTCCTGGCGGGCGAAGGTCTCGACGTCGTCGGCGATCCGCAATTGCTGCGCAGCGGCTTCGAGAATGTACTGCGCAACGCCATCCGCCACGCCCCGGCGGGCAGCGTGGTACGCATCAGCGCAGGCGAAGCCGCCATCGACCCGGCTGCGCCGCCGGAAGCAACGCTGCTGGAAGTGGCAATCGAAGACCGCGGGCCCGGCGTACCCGAAGACATGCTGGAGCGGATCTTTGAACCCTACACGCGGCTCGCTGCGGCCGGCGATGAGCGCAGTGGCAGCGGTCTTGGTCTCGCGATCGCGCGCCGGGTGTTCGAGGCGCACGGCGGCAGCATCGTCGCCGCGCATGCAGCACCTTACGGGCTGCGGATGAGGATCCGCCTGCCGCGGGCGTGCTAGCAGCCGCGGGCGTGCTAGCATTTGTGCGCTGCGCGGGGCATCGGCCCACGCCAAATCGCCTTCCCTGCCACCCTGAATCACCCTGGGAGTGACCGTGCCCGGCAAACTCGTTCTCGTGCGCCATGGCCAGAGTATCTGGAACGTCGAAAACCTGTTCACCGGCTGGCACGACGTCGATCTCTCGCCGCAGGGCCGCCTCGAAGCGGCCACGGCCGGGCGCGAATTGCTGCGTGAAGGCATCGCCGTCGATATCGCCTTCACGTCGCTGCTGAAGCGTGCGATCCGCACGCTCTGGATCATGCTCGACGAGATGGATCGCATGTGGATTCCGGTCGAACGCTCGTGGCGTCTCAACGAGCGTCACTACGGCGCCCTGCAGGGCCTCAACAAGGCAGAGACGGTGGCGCGTCACGGCGAAGCGCAGGTGAAGGTATGGCGTCGCAGCTATGACATCCCGCCCCCGGCGCTCGCCGCCGATGATCCGCGCCACCCGCGTTTCGATGCGCGCTACGCCAACGTCGACCCGGCGCTACTGCCGGCGGCCGAATCTTTGAAAGACACGCTCGCGCGCGTGCAGCCGTTCTGGGAGGCGCGCATCGCGCCCGAACTGCGCGCCGGCCGCAACGTACTGGTCGCGGCACATGGCAACAGCCTGCGCGCGATGGTGAAGATGCTCGACCAGGTGGCCGAGAGCGACATCGTCGAATTGAACATCCCGACGGGTGTGCCGTTGCTCTACGAGCTCGACGACGCGCTGGCACCGCGCGGCAGCCGCTACCTCGGCGATGCCGAGGCGATCAAGGCCGCGGCCGAAGCGGTCCGCAAGCAGACCGAAAAGCGCTGAGGGACGGAAGCGCGACCAGCCGATGTTTCAGGCGGGCGGCTGGCCAGGGCCAGGCGCCCAACCGTCGTAACGCCCGCCGACCTCCGCGGCCAACTGGCGCAGTCGCTGCGACACCTCGCGGACACTGTGGACGTTGAGCGACATGCTTTTCAGCACGTGTACGCTCCAGGGGTAATCGACGCTGTCGGCAAGCGGGCGGATGTCGGTGACGAAACCTTCGGCGGTCAGCCGGCCGGCCACGCTCGCCGCCGCCTGTTCGCTGGGCAGCGCCATGAAAAAATCGACTTCCACCGGCCGAAAGGGATCAGCGCCGCTGCGCCGCAGCCGCTCGATGAGGCGCGTATCCCAATCGTCGAACTGCACCCGCGAAGCACGACGGATCTGATGGATGATCCGCCATACCGCGATCGCCGCACCGGCGATCAGAAAAACGACAAACCAGTCCATGGGCTACCTCGAGTGTGGCGCCGGCGGGCGACGCGGCGCGCTCACTCGTCGGGCGCGATGGTGACGCGCAATCCGTCGAGTTCGTCGGTCATGTCGATCTGGCAGGAAAGGCGCGAACCTTCCTTGTGATGGGCGAGTTCGTGCAGCAGTTCGCGCTCGTCGGACATCGGCGCCGGCAGCTTGGCCGTCCAGGCCGCATCGACGTAGACATGACAGGTCGCACAGGAACACATGCCGCCGCATATGGCGGCGATGCCGTAGTCGAGTTCGCGCAGCGTCTCCATGAGTTTGACCCCGGCGCGTGCCGGCACGTCGTGTTCGGTTCCGTCGCGATCGATGACTTTGAGCGTAGGCATGGGAGCTGTTCCGGGCTGGGAATTTAGGTGGTGCGGGACCAGGGGCCGCCGCGGGAGGCGTAGTTTGCCCGGGTCGGACAGGCTGCGCTACCCGGCCGGCGGGCAAGTGCTGGCCAGCTCCAGCCAAAGTCCGTCCAGCAGCCGGCGCAACTGCCGCCGAACACCGAAAACCCCGGGCTCGAGGCTCCAGCCGGCGACTTCAGCGGTTACGGTGTCAGCGATCGCGCTCAGGGCCGCGAGACCCGCGAGATCCTCATCGCCATGGCCTTGATGCGCGTACTCCCAGTCGATCAGGCACAGCGAACCGTCACCGCGCACGATCACGTTCTGCGGGATGAGATCCCC
The DNA here is from genome assembly GCA_964541625.1 of uncultured Acidibacter sp. GTDB lineage: Bacteria > Pseudomonadota > Gammaproteobacteria > Steroidobacterales > Steroidobacteraceae > UBA964. Next base: position 24,988 of record CAZIRD010000016.1, on the reverse strand, counting down.
GTGCACGAGCACTCCGCCGCCCGCCGCCGGCGCCGACGCGAGGCGACGGGCCTCGAGCAGGCTGCGCTCGAGCTGCGGTTGCCAGCGCTCGCCGGCAGCGGCGTCGATCCGGGCAAGCCGCTCATGCAATGCGCACACCCGTTCGGTAAGGTCGATGCCGGGCAGCGATGCCGCCTCGATGGCACGCAGTCGAACGAGGACCTCGCGCATCGCCTCACGACGCGCCGGAAGTCTCGCCCAATCTGCCTCGAGCGGCATGCCCTCGATGAACGGCATCAGCATGCAGCGGGCCTGTGGATCGAACTCGATTACCGGTGGGGCGAGGCCGTGCGCCGCCGCCAGCCGCTGCGCCGCCACCTCCACCTCGGGATCGATACCCAGCGCTGCGGCAACCGCCGGCGGTGCCCATTCGCGTCGCACGAGATCGCCGCGTCCGTCGCGCACCCGCCGCAACCGATTCACGCGGCTGGCGATCATCGCGCCGTGGGCTGCGCAGCCGCTGCGCGGTGGCGCGACCACCATTGCCGCCAGCCAAAGATTGCGATCAGGAAATAGACCGCGTAAAGACCGGCAACGAAGACGAGACCCTGCGCGCCGTAGAGGAACATCGAAGCGGCGTTCACCGCGAACCAGTAGAGCCAGTTCTCGAGCACACTGCGCGCCGTCATCCAGGTCGCGAGCAGGCTCGCACAGGTCACCGCGGCATCGAGCCGCGGCCAGTCGCCAGCGCCCGAGAACGCGAGCCAGGGCGCAAGTCCGAGCGTCACCGCGAGTATGCCGCCGAGGGCGAGCAGATGTGCGTACCAGGGCCAGCGATGAATCGGCGTACCCGCGGCGGGCGCAGCGCGCGACCACTGGCGGTAACCGTAGACCGCCATCGCGACATAAAAGGCCTGCAAGCCCGACTGCAGCGGCAGGGCCGCGCGCGCGGCGAGCCAGGCCAACAGACCGGACGAGACGGCACCGAAAATCCATGCCCGACGGTCATGGCGGACGGCGAGAAGCGCGTAGCCAATGCCAGTGGCCACCGCCAGATACTCGATCCACGCCGCCAATCAGCGCACCTGCCAGGAGGCGGTCAGGCCAAACGATCGCGGATCCGCCAGCTGCACGTACAATTTGTCCGGGAAGTTCGGCGGTTCGTTGCCAAAGAAAAAGCCGCGCATGGCGTAGTCCTGATCAAGCGCGTTGCGCACCCAGGCATCGAGGCGCCAGCCGCCGGCATCGTAGCCGGCGCGCAGGTTGAGCAGCGTGTAGGGGCGCGAGCGCTGATCATGGCTGTCGCTAAAATAAAACGCCGCTACGCGCTGTGCGTCGGCGCGGGCGAACCAGCCGTTTGGCGTCTGGTATTCGAGCGACAGCGAAGCCTGGTAGCGCGGCGCATGCGCCTGCCCGCGTCCGGAGAGATCCTTGCCGCCGACCACATAGTCATCGAAGCGCGTGCGTAGCAGTCCCAGCGTCGCCGCCATGCGCCAAGGCCCGGCGAGCCGGGCGCTGATCGAACCCTCGAGTCCGTAGTTCGCGCCGCGTGCGGCATTGTCGGTGAGATAAATGAACGACAGCGGATCACCCGGGTCGAGTTGCGCCGACGTGCTCACCTGCTGCGCACTGCGCCGCATGAAGAACACCGCGAGCTCGCGGCGCAAACCGCTGGCGGGATCCTCGACCTTGTAGCCGATCTCGACGCTGTGCAGCAGTTCAGCGGCGAACTCGCGGCGCGCCGCGGGGATGGCTGCGCCGATATTGAAACCACCCGCCTTGTAGCCGCGGGAAATCGCGAGGTAGGTCATGCGCCGCCCGTCGGGCCGGTACTCCAGCGTCGCGTTGCCGCCGAGCATGGTCTCCGCCGGCGTGAGCCTGCTGCCGTCGGTGTCACGATAGCGCGCCTCACGACTCTCGACGCGCAGGCCGAGGCTGGCACGCCAATCTTTGGCGAACGACCAGCCGGTACTGCCATACGCAGCCAGCGTATCAGCACGGTAATCGCTGATCAGGGCCCGATACACCTCGCCGCCATAGAGATCGAGTTGATCGTTATCCTCGCGCAGCCGCTGCGCGTAGATACCTGCCACCCAGTCGAGGCCCGCCGCGCCCTTGCCCGCGCTATCGCCGACGGAGGACCAGCGCAGATCCTGCGCAAGACTGCGCCGACCGCGCAGAAACCGCGAGGTGAAGTCGTAATCAGGATCCGCGGCCCAGTCGCCATCGAAGGCATAGATGATGTCGGCATCGACGATCGCCGTCAGGCTGCGGAATCCCGCCCGCTCGCCGGTGCGCTGCAGCAGCAACGACGCGCCTCGCGATCTTTGACGATCCCGCCCAGGATCGTCGCTGCGCGTGGTCCGCGAGTTGTCGGTGGCGAAGGCATCGAAGCCGTTGTCGAGGTCGACATCGAGCAGCGACAGATCCGCACTCCACCGCTCATCAAGCCGGTGATGGCTGCGGACTCGCAGCGTCCGTTCGTCGTAGCCGTTGGTGTCGTCGCGCCCGAGGGTCAGGTTGCGACGCGAGCCATCGCCGCGGAACCGCTGCGCCACCGCTCGCCATGCCGACTCACCGTCCGCGCCGATTGCACCGCCCGCCACCGCGCCCAGCGCGCCGAGACCGAAGTCGCCGACGCTCGCCTCGACGCGCGAGGACGCGACCGGCTCCGGCGCCCGCGTGCCGACGTTGATCAGCCCGGCAAGCGCGTTCGCACCGAGCGTCGTACCTTGAGGACCGCGCAGTACCTCGACCTGCCCGAGGTCGAGCAGGGTCGCCGGCATGCCGATGCCAGAAAAATCCATGCCGTCGATCAGGAAGCCGACTGAAGGATTGGGCGCGCCTTGCCACTGATCGGTCTCGCCGATGCCACGCAGCTGGAAATAGCGCGGCCGCGAACTGCCCGAGGCCCAGTTGAGGTTGGGCACCAGCGGCAGGACGTCCTGCAGATGCTGCAGCCCCGCCTCGCGCAACTCGCGTTGCCCGAGCACGGTGGCGCTGGCCGCGAGATCCAGCGCCGGCTGCGGCCGGAGCGTGGCGGTGATCACCACCTCCTCGAGCGGCTCGGGAGCTGCAGGCGCCATGGCCGCGAAGCCTGCCCCGGAGAGGCTCTGGATCGCCATCGCCAAAGAAAACGTGGACGCGAGTCTGTTGCGAATCACCTGCTCCCTCCGCCGGTACTAACCGGATCAGGTTCAACGGGTTCGTCGCGGTGTCGCGACATCTCAGGCCCCACGGGCCACCCCAAGGCGAGGCGTATTCTCCACAGCGACGACGTCATTGCAACCAGCCGCCCATCGCAGAGACGGATAACAAAGCAAAGGTGGTTGCGAAGGGTGAAGTCTGGCGACGACTTGCCTACAATCGCGCCCCTTGCGGACGGGGGTGTCCGCGGAGGGCTCGCCATGGCCAGATCGATCAAGGTATTTCAGGTCGACGCTTTTACCCAGCAACTCTTCACCGGCAACCCGGCCGGCGTAGTGCTGGGTGGCGAGGTGCTCAGCGACGAGGAAATGCTCGCCATCGCCCGCGAGCTCAACAATGGCGACACGGCTTTCGTGCTGCCGCCGGAAGGCGACGATCACGACCTGCGGGTCCGGTTTTTCACGCCGCGTACGGAATCATCGTTCGTCGGTCACGCCACCGTAGCCACCCACTACGTGCTCTCCGAGGTGGCGGGATCGGCGCGCAAACTGCGACAGCGGCAGAAAGCAGGCCTCGTCGATATCGAAATCCGCGGCGAGGGCCCGCAGCGGCGCATCGCCGTCCGTCAGCCGGCACCCACCTTGGGTCGCGAACTCAACGAGCGCGAACGGCTGGCGGTGCTCGATGCGCTGGCCCTGTCGAGCGCGGATCTCGACCCGCGCTGCGAGATGCGCATCGTCGGCTCGGCGGGCAATCGGCTGCTGATCGGCGTCCGCAGCGCCAAACAGCTCAAGCAGCTCAAACCCGATTTCAACCGGCTGACGACGCTGTCGGCGCAGCTCGGCGCCTCGGGTCATTTTGTGTTTACCACCGACTCCGGGATCGAAGGCTGTCTCACGCAGTCACGGATGTTCTGCCCCGCCATCGGCATCCCGGAAGATCCGGTCAGCGGCAACGCCCACGGTCTGCTGGGCGCCTACCTGCTGCATCACGGACTTCTCGATCGCGACGGCGACCACGCGCGCTTCTCCGGCGCGCAAGGGCATTTCCAGCACCGACCGGGCCGGGTCGACGTGGAGCTGGAATTCGCCGCAGGCGTGCTCGTCGGCGTCTGGATCATCGGCAGCGCGACCATGGTCTTCGAGACCACGATCGCGCTGCCCTGATTTTTCCGGTACGAACGCCTTTCGAGTCGTCCCGCGTCAGAAGTCGACGCGCAGCGAGAGTTGCACGCGACGCGGCAGGAAGAAGCTGCGAGGCTGGCCATAGAGCGTGCTGTAGTCGAATGGCCCGTAGTTGTACCCGGTCTGCTTGTCGAACACGTTGAAGAGATCCGCGCGGAATTTCAGCGTCGGCAGCGAGGCGAGCTTGAACTCCTGCGTGTAGTTCAGATCAAGCTGCCAATGGCTCGGGCTGCGACGACTGCCGGCCCGCTCCGCGTAGGCACCCGAAGCGATCGAGTCCGAGCCGGTGCCCTGTCCGTAGAAGGCGCTCGACCAGGTCTCCCAGGGCTTACCGGACTGGGCGACGAGGTACGCGCCGATATTCGCCTTCCAGCCGGTGGTGTAGTAACCGTAAACCTTGAGAATGTGCGGCCGATCGCCCGACAGCGTACCCACCTTGTTGTCCCAGACGTACTGCCCCGGACCATCGGCGTAGAACGACGAACCGATGAATGTGTTGGCGTCCGTGAAGGAGTTGGTGTTGTCCTGGTCGAAGTTTCCGCGGTACTGGCTCCAGGTGTAGGACGCGCTCAGGAAGGTGCGCTCGCCCTGCCATTCCGCCTCGAGGCTGGCCTCGTAGTACTTCGTGTAGGCACCGTCCATCTCCGCGATCACGTAGGACGAGCCACCGATCTCGCTCTGGATCGCCGCGAGATAGGGAACGTAGAGCCCCTTGGCACGGATGTCGGCCGGTGCGCCGCCGGCTCCCGCCACGCCGTTGAAGGCGTAGGTCTGCAGACGCGCGCCGTTCGGCGTGTCTTCCCAGAAATGGGTCTGCTTGCGATAGCGGAGGTGTCCACGCAGCGAGAGACCATTGTCGAGCGATTTGGTGGCGCCGAGAGTGATCTCGTCCACCCGCCGCGGCTTCAGATCCTCGGCGAACACCTTGCCGCTCGAAGAGCCGCGGTATGCAGCCTCGAGGAAATTGCCCGCCTGATCGAAGCGCATATCGACGAGCCGCGAGAACAAGCTGCGATCCCAGGACGCGGCGCGCGCCAGCGAGCTCGCCTCCGGGTTGTACTGCGCAAAGTTGGCGAACACGGTGGCGTCGTCGGCATAGCGCCAGGTGACGCCAAGGCGCGGCTGGATCATGTCGCGCCAGCCAACGCGATACATCTCGTAGCGGTTGCCGGGAGCGAGTTCCCAACCCGAAATGCGCGAGGCGTTGCGCTTCAGTCCCTGCCCGTAATAGACGTCCTCGCTGATGAGCACGCCGACGTTGTAGTCGAAGTTGCCAATGGAGAACGCATCATTGACCTCGAGGCTCACCGACTTCGAAGACGAGTTGATCACCGGCGTCAGCGGCTTGCCCGTCGCATCGGTCGCGCCGGCCTGGTACACCGTGCCCTGGTAGAAGTACGGCACGGCGGTCGGCAGCGTCGTGGTGCGGGCGAGTCCGCCAGAGTAGATCAGCGTTCCCCAACCGTTCGAGGTACGCAGCAGTTCCTCGGCGATGTCCGAATACTTCACACCGAAGTGGAGGTCGTGGGTGACCCCACCGACTTCGGCCTTGGTGTCGAGCGAGATTTCCGCCGTGTCGCGGAAGAAATCCTGATCATTGAACTCGACCCCGGCGCCGACGAGACCGCCGCCGGTCTTGACGCCGGTCGCGCTCGTATAGCCCAACTGGTCGATCAGGCTTTGCGCGCCGGCATTGAAGGCAGCAAGGTTCGCTGCCGTGAATCCCGCCGGGATCGCGGTCCGCAAGGTCGGCACCGTCAGACGCCCCTGCGTGGAGAGGCTGCTGATGTTCAGCTTGTCGCCGGGCTTGCCGGTGAAGCCGAGAATGGTGTCCGGGACACTCGAGGTCAGCAGCTTGTACTTGCCGAGGCGGGCGCCGAGAGTGGTCGAGTCGCTGATGATCCACGAACCCTCGAGCGTCAGGATGTCCTGCTTCGAGGCCTCGCCGAGCGAAACCGTGTCGGCCGAGAGAGAACCGATGCTTGCACCGTTGGCCTCGCGGTCGGAGGTACGCAAGCTGAGGTTGAAGAGCAGCGCGTCGGTCGGAGCCCAAGTGAGCTTGCCGAAGTACTCGTTGCGGATACTCTCGTAATTTTTGACGGCGCCGTAGGCCGTTGTCGGGTTGTCACGCGTGACTTCCGGTCGATAGTAGGACGCGTAGAAGAACAGCGAATCCTCGACGATCGGGCCGCCGAAGCTGGCGTTCGCCCAGCTCTGGTCGAGCAGGTATTTCGAGGTGCCGCGGATCTTCGAAACCAGGCCCTTCGGCTGCACCTTGTACTCGACCGTGCCCTTGAATTCGTTGGTTCCCGACTTCGAGGTGGTGTTGATGGCGAAACCGCCGGCGCGATTGAAGCCGACAGCCTTGGAGCCGCCGCGCTCCATCGAGATGTTCTCGACGTCCTGGGTGGAAGGATCGGCCGCGAGGTTGCCGAACAGCGGCAGCGAGACGTCGATTCCATCGAAACCATACTTGTTGTCGACGCCGGAGCCACCCGCCGAGGGGCCGAGCACCGAGTTCTCGGAGTACTGCACGCCGGGGATCAGCTTGAGCAGATCGCGATACTGCTGGCCGACCGGCAGGCGCTCGATCGCCTTGGCACCGAGCGAATTGGTCAGCGAGGCGTTGCCCTCGCGGGTGAGACCCGTCGCGACGATGCGCACCAACTGCAACTCCTCGGGCCGGGTGGCGCCGATCGACACGTCGGCGACCGAGGTCTGATCCAGCAGCACTTCAACATCGACCTTTTGCAGAACACCCTGGGCGTTGCTGAAGGTGAGCGTGTACTTGCCCGGCAACAGCAGCGGCAGCGCGTAGGAGCCGTCGGCCCTCACCGTGGCGGAACGCGGCCGGGGCATGACCTCGCTTTCGGCGGTAACGGTAATTCCGGCCGGCGTCGCGCCCGCGGCTTCGATCGTGACTTTGCCGCGGATGCCGCCCGCTTGCTGGGCGAAAGACGGTGCGCTGACGAGCATGCTGGCGACGAATGCGGCGACCAGCAGTTTTTTGTTGGACATGAATCCTCCCGAGCCTTGGAAATCCGTTTGCGGCTTTCGGGCCGCATTTTTGAGCATTCAATTACGTTTGTGGGTTCGGTGCAAGGTCGTTGCGTCATGGCAACACCCGTAAATCGGTCTGTTTGGCCCTTGCGACCCTTGCCTCGATCTTGTACCTTTACTACCCAAGGTACTTGAATGAATCAACCCACCGAAAATCATCGCGCCGCCATTCGCAAAGGGCTGCTCGAGTTTGTCGTCCTCAAGGTCGTCGCACCAGGTAACCGCTACGCTGCCGACATCCTGCGCAGCATCGAGCACACCGAGTTCGCGACCCAGGAGGGCACGCTGTACCCGCTGCTCAGCAAGCTGCGACGCGAGGGTCTGGTGAACTACGAGTGGCAGGAGTCGGATCTCGGCCCGCCGCGCAAGTACTACCGCCTGACCGAACAGGGCCGGGCGCAGTTGTCTGCCCTCGACGAATACTGGAGAACCATCGACCGTACGCTCGCCGAGCTCGGCCGCTGAGACGCGGAGTCCCAACGCCATGAAGCAAGTCATCCAAGTCAGCCTGAATCGTCAGCCCTTTTCGATCGAGATCGACGCCCACGCGCGTCTCGAGGCCTACCTCGCCGAGGCCGCTGTCGCCCTCGCGGACAACCCGGACCGAGAGGAGATTCTGCTCGATCTCGAGCAGGCGATTGCCGATCAGTGTCGCCGACGCATGCCCGTGCAGGCTGCCGTCATGACGCTCGGCGAAGTCGCCGCCGCACTCGAGGAAATCGGGCCGGTAACGCCGGCAACCGGCCGTGCAGCCGAGCCGGTCGCTGCGGCAGCCGTGATGCGCCCACCGCTGCAGCAGATCACCCAGGGTGGCTGGGCGAGCGGCGTCTGCCTCGGGCTCGCGCGGCACTTCGGTATCGAGGTCACGCTGGTGCGTGTGCTCGCCTTGGTGCTGCTGTTTTTCACCGGTGGCGCGGCGATTCTCCTCTACGGCGCGCTGATGCTGCTGCTGCCGTTCGCTGCGCTCGATCCGCAGCAGCCGTCACCGGCGCGTATCCCGGCCAAGCTGCGCGAGTGGACGGAAGCGGCCCGCGGCAAAATCAGCACGCTCGCACGCTAGCGAGCCGATCGCCCGGCAGCAGCGCATCCGCCGGAAACTCCGCCGAGGTCGCAAGCGCCGCGTACAGCGGCTCGAAGTCGGTCCGCAGCGTCTGCTGCAGCAACGACTCGAAGCTGTCGATGACGAAGTAGGTTTGCTGGAAGTCATCGATGCGGTAGCGGGTCTGCAGCACCCGGGCCAGATCGAACATCAGCCGACGAGGTCGCGGATCCTCCAGCGCATAGCGGCTCTCCGCCGAACTCGAGGCGATGCCTGCACCGTAGATCCGCAAGCCCGCATCGGTCTGCAGCAGCCCGAATTCCACCGTGTACCAGTACAGCCGGGCAAGCTTGCCGAGGCCGCCGAAACGCATACTGCGCAGACCACCCTCGCCATAGGCCTGCATGTAGTCGGCAAACACCGGGTGGGTGAGCAGGGGCACGTGTCCAAAGACATCGTGAAAAACATCCGGCTCCTGCAGGTAATCGAGTTGCTCCGGCCGACGGATGAAGCGCCCGGCGACGAAGGTCCGGTTGGCGAGATGACGGAAGAACACGTCTTCTGGCACCAAGCCCTCCACCGCCCGGACCTGCCAGCCCGTCAGCGCCCGCAACTCCTCCGACAGCTCATCGAAGTCCGGTATGCCGCCATCACCCAGGCGCAGTCGCGCCAGACCCTCAAGCACCTCGGGTGCGGCCCGCCCCGCCAGCATGTCGACCTGTCGTGAATACAGACGATCCCAGACCGCGTGCTCGACGGCCGAGTACTCCGACCATCGCTGGGGGACGAGGTGATTCATACCTCGATGCTAACGCCGACTCTGTCGACAGCAGCGCAAGCAGCTATCTTTTTGAAAGCTTTTATGGGCTTTTTGCGCAATTGAATTGCGCAAAAAATTGATCTCGCGCAATCTATTCGTGTACGTTGATCCTGCAGCTATTTACCGTACCCGGAGCCGTAATTGACCGACCCCCTCGACACCATCGATCTGCGCATCCTCGATCATCTGCAACGCGACGCCTCGGTCAGCAATCAGGAGCTAGCCGCACGCGTGCACCTCTCGCCCGCCCCCTGCCTGCGGCGTATCCGGCGGCTCGAAGAAGCCGGCTACATCGAACGGCGGGTCGCGCTGCTCGACCATCGCAAACTCGGTCTCGGCGTGGTCGCCTACGCCTTCGTCACCCTCGAGGCGCAGCGCTCATTGCAGCAGTTCGAAAATCTCGTGCTCAAGCGGCCGGAAATCGTCGAATGCGAACGCCTCAGCGGCGCCCACGACTACATGCTGAAGGTGATGGTCGCCTCGATGGAGGACTACTCGGCCTTCCTCGATCGCCACCTGCTGCGCTGCCCGCATGTGCGCGGCGTCAATACGAGCTTCGGGCTCGGCAGCCTCAAACGGACGACGGTCCTGCCGCTCGGTGGTCGCGGCGGCGCCAGCGCAGCGCCAGGTCGGCAAGGTGCGCCAGCAACGACAGCAGCAACCACACGGCGAGGTGCCGCCACGGCGCATCGAGCAGAGCCGCCCGCACGGCGAGCATGAGGCAGGCACCGGAGACAAGGTTGCCAATCAGTTCGCGCGGCGCGACCCCCACACCACGGACGCGCCAAAGATAAAGAAGCAACAGCGCCTCAATCGCGACCAGACCGGCGATGAAACCCGGCAGACTGCCATCGGCGAAAGCGGCGGCGAGAGCTTGCAGCGTGAACTCCCTGTGTCAAATCGTTGCGGCGGCGACGATGCCGCGCGCAGCGGCGCTGGCGCCGCTCAGGCGACCTTGGCGAATCCCAGCAGGTGGGCAAGATCCTTGAAGAACACCCGCAGATGGGCCATCGGGCTGCGGCGCACCAGTTTCTTGTGCATGTAAGCCTCCCAGGTGAGGCGCTGCACATCCGGATCGCGGCACATCTTCACGAAGCGTTCGCGCCGACGGTCATTAACGTACCAGAAGCGCTGCAGCAGCCCGAGCACCCAGAACACGCGGCCGTGCGCACGCATGAAATCGCGTCGCGCCTCACGCAGCGCGTGTGCATTGCCGGTCAACAGACACTTGTCGAGCGCCTGCGCGGCCATGCGTCCGCAGGCCATGGCGTAGTAGATCCCCTCGCCTGACGCGGGTGCGACGACGCCAGCCGCATCGCCGGCGAGCAGTACATCGCGACCGTTGTCCCAGCGACCCAGCGGACGCAGCGGAATGGGCGCACCCTCACGGCGGATGACCTCGGCGTGCTCGAGGCCTGCCGCTCGCCGCAGGCCACCGACCGCATTGCGGATCGAGAAGCCGCGCTGCGCGGTACCGGCACCTGCACTGATGGTGTCGCCATGCGGAAATACCCAGGCGTAAAAGTCCGGCGAGAGTTCGCCGTTGTAATAAACGTCGCAGCGCGTGCCGTCATAGCCCGCCGCAGGCGCGGCTGGCGTCCGCAGGATCTCGTGATAAGCGTAAACGAACGGCGTTTCGCGGCCGCCCGCGATGCACTGCCGCGCCACCTCGGAGCGTGCGCCATCGGCGCCGAGCACGAGGCGCGTACGCACTTGGTGCGGCGCGCCACCCTCGCAGGCCTCGAAGTGGACGATCGCATCGCCGTCGGCGTCACGTTCGATTCGGGTGAAGGTGCCATCGATGCGCTCGGCGCCGGCGCTGCGCGCACGCTCGCGCAGCCATTCGTCGAATACATCGCGATCAACCATGCCGACAAACCCGCCGTCGATCGGCATGTCCACGGCGCGGGCCGCCGGTGACACCATGCGCGCGGAGGAAATGCGCGCCACCAGCAGTTCGGGCGGGATGGCGAATTCCTTGATCAGTTGCGGCGGGATCGCCCCGCCACAGGGCTTGATGCGACCGGCACGATCGAGCAGCAGCACCCGCCAGCCGGCGCGCGCCAGATCTTCCGCGGCCGTGGCGCCCGCAGGACCGCCGCCGACCACCACCACGTCGAACTCGTCCGGAAGTTCCGCCAGCGATTTACGATTCATGCTCAGCCCCTCCCCGCCTCGGCGACGTACGCCGCCGAGACTCCGTTGACGTCGATGCTCATCGCCGACTGCGTATCCTCGCGGCTGAGTCGCATCGCGAATGCGGTGGCGAGCACGAACAATGCCGCCTCGGCGACGAACACTGCACCATATGCCGCTGGCAGCGAGCCGGTCAGCGCGCGCGCGAGATCGACCGCTCCGGTCGCAGCGATGCCACCGATGCCGAATGCCAGCGCCTGCGCCGCGCCCCACAGGCCCATGCGCGTGCCTTCGCGCGACTCGCGACCGCGACCGACGAGGCCCATCATCGAACCGATCGCGGCTACCGCGTAGCCGCCGTTGGCGAGACCGAGCAGGAAGACCGTGGGCGCGAGCGGCCATGCGGGACCGACGAAGCCGGCAACGGCAAGCAGCACGAGCATGACCGCCGAGGCCACGCAGCCGCCTATGGTCCACAGTCGCAGCGCACCGACCCGGGCGCGGGCGCCGAGCGTGCAGACCATCGCAACCAGCAGCATGCCGACGAGCGTGCCGCTGCTCATCATGCCGGAGAGTTGCGTCGACTGGCCGGGTGTCATGTGGAAGACGGCACCGGCAAACGGCTCAAGGATCAGATCCTGGGCACTGTAGGCCAGCATCGACACGAACACGAAACTGGCAAGGCGGCGCGAGTGGGGCTCCGCCCAGACTTCACGCAGCGCTGCGATGAAGCCGCTCGCCGGTTGGGTTGCGGTGCTGCGGGCATCCATCGTCGCGCCGGCTTGTCCGACCCCGATTTTCCGCGGCTCGATCCGGTACACCGCGGCGCAGGTCACGAGGAAAGCGGCCGCCACCACCGTCGCGGTTACCTCCACGAGGCGCGGCAGTGAAAACGGATCGAGCAGGCGACCGGCGATCACGGTGGTGACGATGAAGCCGACAATCATCATCACCCAGGTCACGGTGGCGGCTGCAGCGAGGCGCTCGCGCGGCACGCCGGTCGACATCAGCACCAGCATGGTTGTGCCGCAGGCGCCGACACCAAGTCCGACCGCCAGGAACGCGACCACCGCACAGGCCACACCCAGCCAAAGATTCGCCGGCATCATGGTGGTCGCGAGTGCCGCACCGAGCGCGCCGAGACCGAGCACCGCCATGCCGCCGATGATCCACGGCGTGCGCCGGCCGCCGACATCGCTGCCGTAGCCGAGCCGCGGTCGCAGCACCTGCACGAAGTAGTGCAGCGCAACCAGCAAGCCGGGCAGCATCGCCGGCAGCGCGAGCTCGACCACCATCACGCGATTCAGCGTCGAAGTGGTGATGACGACGATCGCGCCGATCGCCGCCTGCACGAGTCCAAGCCGAAAAATGCCGCTCCAGCCGATGTGGCTCGTCCCGATGTGGCTCATCGCGTTGGTCGTTGCCATGTTCGACTCCTGCAGATCGGGCGAGTGCGTCGGCTGCACGACGGCACGCTCACGGCAGCGCGCGCACGGCGAGCGCGCTGACCATCATGCCAAGCACATAGAGCGGAACCCCGAGCGCGTTGTACCAGACGTCGAGTTCCGCAGGCCGGCGCAGCAGCCGACCCATCATCAGCATCTGTCCGAGCAGCAGCGCCACGATGAGCAGCGCGTGCATCGGTCGGTCCCAGGCGAAGAGCAGCAGGGCCACGGCGACCTGCGCCGCGACCATCACGCCGCAGGCAACGCGGGCGGCGGTCTCGACGCCTAGCCGCACCGGCAGTGAACCGACACCCATGCGTCGATCGCCCTGCACCGACTTGAAATCATTGAGTGTCATGATGCCGTGGGCGCCGACGCTGTAGAGCAGCGCGAGCCAGACGATCTCGGCACGCGGCAGTACGCCGGTCATGACCACTGCCGCGGTCAGCCAGGGCACTCCCTCGTAGCAGATCGCCACTGCGGAGTTGCCCCACCAGCCATTGCGTTTAAGGCGCAGCGGCGGCGCACTGTAGGCCCAGGCAAGCGCCATCCCGAGCAGCGAGGCGGCGAACACCCAGCGGCCGAGCGACGCCGCGACCAGCAGTGACACCACGGTCCAGGCCACGGCGATGTACAGGCCCCAGTGCCCCGGCATGCGTCCGGAAGGAATGGGACGACGAGGCTCATTGATGGCGTCGACATGGCGGTCGAACCAGTCATTGACCGCCTGGCTCGTGCCGCAGATGAGCGGGCCGGCGAGCAGCACGCCGCAGAGGATCAGCGGCCAGTGTCCGCCGGGCGCGACACCGGAGGAGACGATGCCGCAAAGAAACGCCCACATGGGCGGAAACCAGGTGACCGGCTTGAGCAATTCCAGCATGGCGGGCCATGCGGGACGCCGCTCCATGAATACCCTGCTCGCGGGTCGTGCCATGACTGGAAAATAGCCATGACACTACAAGGTGTCAATTAAAGATTACACCCGTCCTTGCATTGCGCCCGCCCTGCATCCGCCTGCCCCGACGCCCCGACACTGCGGCCGGGTCCGCGCCGCGGATCAGTCCGCCGTCTGTCCGTCGAGATCGCCGAGACCGTAGCGGCGCAGCTTTACGTACAGGCTCTGCCGCGACAAACCGAGCATTTCGGCCGCCGATGCCCGGTTGTCGCGGGTCAGTTCGAGTGCCGCCTCGATGCAGAGGCGCTCGATCACATCGGTGGTCTCGCGCACGAGCTCCTTGAGAGATACCCGACCGACGAGTTCGGTGAGCTGTTCGACGGAACGCGGCAGCTCCCGGCCGGGACGCGCATCGCTCGGCCGACGTCGATCGACGTTACGGATCGAGAAGCCGAGGCAAGGTTGGCTGCCCTCGTCGATGGCGACCGCGGAAATCTCGACTTCGGTGACCGCCCCGTACTCGCCGCGCAGCGTGGTGGCGAACAGCCGCACGCTGCCGTGCTGCTTGAGGTTGGCGATCAGTACGCCGAGATCGACGCCGGGCCGCCCCAGCCAGCGCTCGAGCGACTCGTTGCGGACCTGCTCATCGGTGGCGAGTTGCACGAGATCGAGGAACGCGCGATTCGAGGAGAACACCCGTCCATCGGTGCCGGTCACGACGATCGCGTCAGGCAGGCGCTGCACAATATCTGCGAGGCTCGCCGGACCCGAACCCGGTGCTGCGGTACGTGCCGCGGCGTCGCCGAGCGGCTCGAGCCGCAACAGCGCGTGGGATGCGTTCTCGTGGCGGAACAGGATGCCGTTCAGCCGATAGTCGCGTGCTGCACCGGTGGGCCGCAGGCGCAGCGGCTCGGCGCGGCCCGCCGTGCGCAGCCCGCTGAGCCAGTCGCCGACCAGCCGGCCGGTTTGCGCATTGAAGTTCTCGGCGAATGCTCGACCGACCAGCCGCTTGGGATCGTCATTCAGCAGGCGCGCCGCCGCCGGATTCAGCTCAATGATTTTCTGGCTACCGGTGTCGACGGTCAGCACTGCCTCGCCGATCGACTGCAACAGCAGGCGGTAACGGGTCTCCGCCAGCCGCAATTTCGAGTAATCGCGCTCCAGCGCCTGCTCAGCTTCGATGAGGCGCTGTTGCAGGGCGGCGATCGCCCGCAGGTCGCGACCCTGCGCGATGCAACGCCCGTCGTCATCCAGCGCCGAGAGCGCGTAGACGATCGGTACGGTGCGGCCATCGACGAGCGGATGATTGACCTGGCGAGCACGCACTTGGCCCGCGGCGAGGTCGCGCATCAGCAACTCGATTTTGGGTCGGCTGTCCTCGGTCACCACCTCGCCCAGCGATCGCCCGAGCCATTCGCCCCCGAGTTCCGCCAGCAATTCGGGATTCGGGATGGCGAGGTCGCGGATGATGCCGCGACGATCGAGGATGAGCGCGATGTCAGCGGAAGCTACGACGAGGCCGGCAACCGTCTCCGCATCGAGTCCGGTCAGGGCCTTCCTTGGCGCCTTGAAAGTTTTCACAAATCGACCGTGTCAGTGTCCTTGACCCAGCAACTCCAGCAAGTGTTCAGCCCGATCCACCGCGTCGCGGCCATCGATAGCGGTCGCATCAGCGCCCACCTTGGCCACGCGCTCCGGATGCCCGAGGAATGGCAACCCGCCTGCCATGATGCGTACGTTGCGG
The DNA here is from genome assembly GCA_964541625.1 of uncultured Acidibacter sp. Taxonomy (GTDB): domain Bacteria; phylum Pseudomonadota; class Gammaproteobacteria; order Steroidobacterales; family Steroidobacteraceae; genus UBA964. The sequence continues at coordinate 9,539 of CAZIRD010000016.1, read as the reverse complement.
TTCAGCGAGTCACGTCGCAATTTGCGCAGCAGCATCGTCAGCGCAGGCAACTGTGCCGAGGTGCTGATCGACACGCCGATCACCGCGAACCACTCGCGCGCAACCAACGACAGGATGTCCGCTTCGACGGCGCCCGGCGCATCCCAGACATCCCAACCCGCCCGCCGCAGGAATTCGCCGACGAGCTGCGCGCCGAAGACATGCTGCTCGCCCGGCAGCGCGACGAACAAAGCCCGCCGGCCGACCTGCGTTCTGGCGGTGGTCTCGATATTCGCGTCGCTCAACTGGTGGGCAAGATCCTGCAGTTTCTGCAGGCCGAGTGTCACCTCGACGAAATCGCTGGTCTCCTCCTCCCAGCGCAGGCCGAGATGCCGGGCCACGGGCGCCAGCAGTTCGAGGTAGATGGTCTCGGTGTTCATGCCGAGGGTCTGCAAGCCGCGCAGATAGGCCAGCGCCTCGGCCTTGCTACCGCGCAGGATGATTCGCGCGAGCTCGAAAATCTCGGTGGAGCCGGGACGCAGCGGGCTGGTGACATCGTCGCAGCGATTACCGTCGGCAACGGCGCGGTGGGCGAGGATAAGGCGCGGTATGACCTCGCCCTCGATCGTGCGCAGCAGCGCCGAGTGCCCCAAGTCGTCTGAATCACGATCAGTGAACGAGTCAGTCATCGAGTCAACCTCGACCAATGGGGCAGCACGACGCCACCGCCATGAAGGGCCCCCGCGACGACTTCCGTGTACGTGAAGTCGGGAGCCTTGGTTCCAGGTCAACTCCCGTTATGTCGCACCTTCGCACATATAACGGGGGTAATGCTACCTGTCAACGTTTATGGACGTAAATCCACGTTGACAGTTGCCCGTCCCTTCTCTAGATTCGGCTTGTTCGTTCCACTCTCTATGTAGGCCTGAAGGCGCCAGCACGCCCATGTCGGACATCACTCCGCGACCGGCCGGCCGCCAACTCTATACCCCGGAGGAAAGAGCGCGCCGGGACCGTTCCCCGTGGACTCTCGTCCAGGGGGTGCTCGCACCCCTGCAATTGCTCGCCTTCCTGGCCAGCCTGTGGCTGGTGCTGCGCTACCTGAAGAGTGGTGAAGGCGCCGAAGCCGCGACCCTCTCGGTCATCGTCAAGACCGGCTTCCTGTACGCCATCATGATCACCGGAGCGATCTGGGAGAAGAAGGTCTTCGGCGTCTGGCTGTTTGCGCGCCCGTTCTTCTGGGAAGACGTCGTCAGCATGGCGGTGATCGCGCTGCACACCGCGTATCTCTACACCTGGCTGACTGGCGCGCTGCCGGTGCGCGAGCAGTTGCTGCTCGCACTCATCGCCTACGCGACGTATGTGATCAACGCCCTGCAGTTCTTCTACAAGTTGCGCCTCGCCCGGCGCGAGGCAGTCGGCGACAACCCGACTGCGGCGCAGCGCCTGGCTGCGGACAGCCCCTTGGCGACGACGCCATGATGGCCAAGCCGCCCCTGGCGCAGGGTTGGCGCGTGGATCCGCGCTTCCTGCCGTTCGCCGATGCGGCCAGTGCCGATCTGCCGCTGGCACGTCTGCTGCGTCTGTCGCTGTTCCAGGTGTCGGTGGGCATTGCCCTCGCACTGCTGAACGGCACGCTCAATCGCGTGATGATCGTCGAGCTGCATGTGCCGGCGTGGCTCGTGTCGACCATGGTGGGCCTGCCGCTGCTGTTTGCGCCGCTGCGCGCCTTTCTCGGCTTCCACTCCGATCAGCACCAGTCGGTACTCGGCTGGCGACGCGTGCCGTATATCTGGTTCGGCACCTTGTTGCAGTACGGCGGTCTCGCGGTGATGCCCTTCGCGCTGCTGGTGCTAAGCGGCAGCGGTCGCGGCCCGGTGGAAGTCGGTCAGGCTGGCGCGGCAATCGCCTTTCTGCTGGTCGGTGCGGGCCTGCATGCGACGCAGACCGCCGGACTCGCGCTCGCCAACGATCTCGCACCGGCGAGCACCCGGCCGCGTGTGGTCGCTCTCATGTACGTGATGCTGCTGATCGGCATGGTCGGCTCGTCGCTCGCCTTCGGTTGGCTGTTGAGCGGCGAGTTCTCGCCGCTGCGTCTCATCCAGACGATTCAGGGCGCTGCGGTCGTCACCTTCCTTCTCAACGTGATCGCACTCTGGAAACAAGAGCCGCGCAATCTCGCGCGCCTGCAGGAACCGCAGGTCGCCACCCGCTTCGGCGCGGCGTGGCGACAGTTCACTGCACCACGCGATACGCGGCGTTTGCTGGCCACGGTCGGCTTCGGCACCGCGGCATTCAGCATGCAGGATGTGCTGCTCGAGCCCTATGGCGGCCAGATCCTGCACATGCAGGTTGGTGCGACCAGTCAGCTCACGGCCTTGTCGGCGGGCGGTTCGCTGCTCGCCTTCTGGCTCGCGGCACGCGCCCTGCAGCGCGGCGCCGAACCGCTGCGCGTCGCCGCGATGGGTGCCCTCATCGGCGTGGTCGCGTTCGTCGCCGTTGTCTTCGCCGAGCCGCTCGGTTCTGCCTTGCTGTTCCGCACCGGCGCCGTATTGATCGGCTTTGGTGGCGGCTTGTTTTCCGTCGGCTCGCTGCTTGCGGCAATGGCGCTGCGGAAGAGCGACAGCGGCCTCGCGCTCGGCGCCTGGGGCGCGGTGCAGGCGACCGCGGCGGGTCTCGCCGTCGCGCTCGGCGGCGCCGCCTGCAACCTCATCGGCGATCTGGCCGTCGGCGGACATTTGGGCGCCGCGCTCGCCTCGCCGGCGACCGGTTACCTGTTCGTGTACCACTTCGAGATCGCGCTGCTGTTCGCGGCGCTGGTGGCAGTGGGCCCTTTGACGCGCGCGCGACGCAGCAGCACGCGCGGTACGGATGATCGACTGGGATTGGCGGAATTGCCGGGCTGAGGCTGCAGCAGCCGCGGCAACAGTGGGAATCTGAGACGATTTTTTTGGCGACGCATCGCGAAGCGCTCAACGCTTCAGGGAGTAGAAGATCATGGAGAGCAATGCATTTCTCGAGTACATCGATACCGCGCAGATTGCGCTGTACGGATTCTGGGCGTTCTTTGCCGGTCTGATCTGGTACCTGCATCGCGAAGACAAGCGCGAGGGCTACCCGCTCGACACCCATCGCGTGGATCGGCAGGGCAACCCGGTTACCGTCGAGGGCTTCCCGGGCGTCCCCTGCCCCAAGACCTTCCGGCTTGCCGACGGCACCAGTATCCAGGTTCCCGATGCCGCACGTGCCGATCGCCGACCGGTCGCTGCCCGCCAGGCAGGCTGGGACGATCGCTACGGACCGCATGTCGGCGCGCCGCTCGAGCCCACCGGCAATCCAATGACCGACGGCGTTGGCCCGGCAGCGTATGCCGAGCGCGCAAATCAGCCGGAGCGCATGGTGGATGGCTCGGCAATGATTGTGCCGCTGCGCCTCGCCGCCGGCTGGTCGGTCGAATCGCGCGATCCCGATCCGCGCGGCATGACGGTCTGCGGTCTCGATGGTGCAGCCGCCGGTACAGTGGTCGAGCTTTGGGTCGACCGTGCCGAACCGCAGATCCGCTACCTCGAGGTCGAGATCGCAGGCGGGCGCAAGGTGCTGCTGCCGAGCGGCTTCGTGCGCTATGACGCCGGCAACCGCAAGGTGAAGGTTGCATCGATCACGGCCGCGCAGTTCGGCGGCGTGCCGGGAATTGCCCACCAGGCGCAGATCACCAAGCTCGAGGAGGACCGGATCTGTGCCTACTACGCGAGCGGCCACCTCTACGCGACTCCGTCGCGCAGCGAATCGTTGATCTAGCGCCATGACCATCCGCGCGAGCTTCAGCGAGCACGACAGCGAACCGGTCCGCGGACTGCCGGCGGCACTGCCGGCAGGCGAGTACATTCTTTGGCAGGGAGCGCCGCAATGGCGCTCCCTCGCCATGAATGCCTACCGCCTGCGGCAACTCACGGCCTACTTCGCCGTCATCGTCATGGCCCGCGCGGCCTATCTTGTGTGGACCGGCAGCACCGTCCCGGAAGCCCTTCGCGGCTGCCTCGGACCCGCGGTGCTGTCGATCGCCTGTCTCGCCATCATCGCCGGCATCGCACGGCTCGCGGCGCGCTCAACCTGGTACACCATCACGACGCGCCGTATTGTCATCCGTCAGGGTATCGCACTCGCGAGCACCATCAACCTGCCCTTCAAGGCGATCGTCTCGGCGCAGATCCTCTCGCGCAAGGATGGCAGCGGCGACATCGTGCTGGAACTCGAGCGCGCACAACGCGTGTCTTATCTTTGGCTCTGGCCGCATGTGCGGCCATGGCGCCTGACGCATCCGCAGCCGGCGCTGCGCTGCCTCGCCGATGCAGCCCGAACCGGTGAAATCCTCGGTCGGGCCTACGTCGACGCCACACCGGGGACGGCACTCGGCACGTCCGCTGCCACCGCCGATCCGCTGCCGCCCGCTCTCGGTGCGGCAACGTGAGCGCGCAGCACGCGCATGACCTGCCAAGGCCCTTGCTGCTCTCGGCTGGTCTGCTCGTGCTCGCAGCCATCGCACTGGTGGCGATGGGTGACGATCTGCCGCAGCCGACCAACACGGCGGCGGCGGTGGTCTCGAGCCACGATGTACGGCTGCACACCGCCGAAGACGGCTCGATCATTCCGGTGCTCACCGACGGCACGCGGCTGCCGGCGATCCGCGCGGAGAACGCGGGATTCGTCAGCGGCGTGATCCGCGGCCTGTCACGCGGACGGAAACTTTCGGGCAGCGATCCCGATGCGGCCTACCGGCTCTCGCGCATGCGTGACGGCCGACTGCTGCTGACCGACACCGCGACCGGAACGACGATCGACCTCGACGTCTTCGGCAGCGACAACGCGCGCACGTTCGCGACACTCTGGGAGCAGGGCGAAGCGCGCACCGCCGGGAAGGCCTACTGAGCGCGCCAGCGCCAGGGGCAGCGACATGAGCTGGTCATCCCATGTCGTGCCCGTGCTGTTCACCATCGTGCTGTGGTGGACGTCGACGGCAGTGATCGCGCGGCTCATCGGTCGCGCTCCGCGCACGTATCCGCGACTGCTCACGCTAGCCTCACTGGTCGGCGTGGCGGGACTCCTCGCCAGCATTGGCTTGCGCGACATCACCACCACCGCCTCGGCCTTGCTGGCGTTCACCGCAGCGCTGGCGATCTGGGGCTGGATCGAAGTGACCTTTCTGACCGGCAAGATCACCGGGCCGGCGGGCGACGGCGCCGCCGCCGACGATGGCCTGCTGCGACGTGCGGCGCACGCTCTCAAGGCGATTCTCTGGCATGAACTGCTGATCGTCGCCACGGTCGCTGCAGTGGGCGTGATCCTGGTACGTCGCAACAACGACCTCGCGCTGCTCGTGCTGCTGCTGCTCTGGTTGATGCGCAGCAGCGCCAAGCTCAACCTGTTCCTTGGCGTACGCAATCTCGGCGGTGCTTTCCTGCCGCCGCATCTGCAGCACTTGCTCCGCTTCATGCGGCAGCGTCGCATGAATCCCCTGATGCCTCTCTCGCTGCTGCTCGGCGGCGTGATCGCCTGGCAATGCGGCAGCGACGCGCTGGCGGCAACTTCCGCACATGAGGCTGCCGCCTACAGCATCCTCGCCACGCTGGCGGTGCTCGCCGTGCTCGAACACCTGCTGATGATCCTGCCGATGCCGGCCGAAGCGCTATGGCGCTGGAGTCTGGCGAACCGGCGCGCTGCACCATGAAGCCTCGAGCGGTGGACATGCTTTTGGAGACACCATGAGATCGCCAGTTACCCACACGCTGCTCGCGGGCATCGACGATCCCGCACAACTGCGACAACTGCCGGCGGGGGCGCTCGAGCAGGTCGCAGAGGAACTGCGCGAGTTCCTGCTGCAGTCGGTCGCGGCCAGCGGCGGGCATCTCGCCTCGGGCCTGGGTACGGTCGAACTCACTATTGCGCTGCACTACTGCTACGACACTCCGCAGGATGCGATCGTCTGGGACGTCGGCCACCAGTGCTACCCGCACAAGGCGCTGACCGGCCGGCGCGACTCGATCGGCTCGATCCGCAAGCGCCCCGGCATCTCGGGCTTTCTCAAGCGCGACGAGAGCCACCACGACAGTTTCGGTGCCGGCCACTCCAGTACCTCGATCAGCGCCGCGCTCGGCATGGCCTGCGCAGCCCGCCAGCAAGGACGACAGTCACGTGCGGTTGCCGTAATCGGAGATGGCGCGCTGACCGCAGGCCTCGCTTTCGAGGCGCTCGGGCACGCCGGTGGCATCGGCGCCGACCTGCTGGTCGTGCTCAACGACAACGGCATGTCGATCTCGGAAAACGTCGGTGCTCTCTCGCAGCACCTGACCACCCAGGGTCGCGGCAGCACCGACGCCGAGGGTTTCTTTGCCACCCTCGGCTTCGCTTACCACGGACCGGTTGATGGCCACGACATGGGTGCGCTGGTCACACGTCTGCAGGCGCTGCGCGACCTCCCCGGCCCACGTCTGCTGCATGTCGTCACCCGCAAAGGCAAGGGCTATCCCGCCGCGGAAGCGGAGCCGATCAAGTACCACGGTGTCACGCCTTTTGATCCGACAGTCGGCATCGTCGCCGGCAAGCCTGCGGCGACCACCTACACCCAGGTCTTCGGCGAGACGGTCTGCGAGCTTGCTGCCGAAGATCCGCGCGTTGCCGTGGTGACGCCGGCGATGCGCGAGGGCTCCGGGCTGGTGGCCTACGCCCGACGCTTTCCGGACCGCTATCATGATGTCGGCATCGCCGAGCAGCACGCCGTCACGTTCGCCGCCGGCCTCGCCACCCAGGGCATGAGGCCGGTGGTGGCGATCTACTCGACGTTCCTGCAACGCGGCTACGACCAGTTGGTGCATGACGTCTGCCTGCAGCAGCTGCCGGTGACGTTCGCCATCGACCGCGCCGGCCTCGTCGGCCCCGATGGCGCCACCCACAACGGCAGCCTCGACAACAGCTTCCTGCGCTGCGTGCCCGGACTCGTCGTGATGACACCGGCAAGCGGCAGCGAACTGCGCGCGATGCTGCGCACGGCCGTCGATGTCGGCCGTCCCTGCGCGGTGCGCTATCCGCGCACCGCCGCGGTCGGTCTCAGCGCAGCCGGGCAACCGCTGCCGCGTGCCCTGCCCGTCGGTCGAGGCGAGCTTGTCCGTCACGGCTCCGGCATTGCACTGCTCGCCTTCGGCACGCTGCTCGAGGCGGCACATGATGTCGCCGACATCATCGACGCCAGTGTCGCCAACATGCGCTACGTGAAGCCGCTCGATGAGGCGCTGCTGCTGGAGCTCGCCGAGCGGCATGAGGTGCTGGTCACGCTCGAAGAAAGCACCGTCGCGGGCGGCGCCGGCAGTGCGGTCAGCGAATTTCTCGCTGCGCAGGGTATCGCCACCCCGGTGTTGCACCTTGGACTGCCGGATCGGCCGATCGAGCACGGGACCCGTGAACAATGCCTCCAGGAGGCCGGACTGGACGTGCCCGGAATCTTTGATGCCGTCGCCCGCTATTGTGCGCGCCTCGCCGAGCGGCGCAGCCGTGCCGGCAAGCCGCTGCGCATGCGCGACAACGCCATGTTCAACGGAGTATTGCGGCTGCTGACACGCAGCCAGCTCGGCTAGGTTCGCCGCGCTCAGGCGATCTGTCGGAGACTCTCAGGCAACCGGAAGCGGACGGTCTCGGCGAGGCCGGGGAGTTCGCGTACCGATCCCGCCCCGAATTGCTTCAGTCGTTCGCAAACCTCGCGTACGAGGTATTCCGGGGTCGAGGCGCCGGCCGTCACACCAACATGCTCGACGCCGTCCAGCCACATGGCTTGCACATCGTCGGCGTCCTGCACCAGCCAGGCGGGTACGCCCTGATCGGCGGCGACCTCCTGGAGCCGGTTGGAGTTCGAACTGTTGTGGGCCCCGACCACGATCACCAGATCCACGCGACGGGCGAGTTGCTGCACCGCGCGCTGCCGGTTGAGCGTCGCGTAGCAGATGTCGTCGAGCCCGGGACCCACAATGTCCGGATACCGTGCCTCGAGCGCTTCGATGAGCTCGCGCGTATCGTCCATCGACAGTGTGGTCTGCGTGACATAGGCCATCGGCTCGCGCGTCGACATCGGCAGGGCGGCCACTTCATCGAGCGTACCGACTACATGAACCGGGCCGGTCACCGAACCGCGCGTGCCTTCAACCTCCTCGTGCCCGGCATGCCCGACCACGATGATGGTGTAGCCGCGCTGCGAATAACGTTGTGCCTGCAGATGAACTTTGGTGACCAGCGGACAGGTCGCATCGATGACCCGCAACTGCCGCCGCCTCGCGTTCTCGACCACGGCCGTCGAGACGCCATGGGCGCTGAAAACGGTGGTCGCACCTTCCGGGATGTCGTCGATGCGCTCGACGAAGATCGCGCCGCGCGCTGCGAGATCCGCCACCACGTGTCCGTTGTGGACGATCTCGTGGAACACGTAGACCGGTGCGCCGTGCATCGCGAGGGCGCGCTCGGCAATCTCGATCGCCCGCGCAACCCCGGCGCAAAAGCCCCGGGGTTGCGCGAGCAGAACGTTCATCCTCGCCCCGACCTGCTCAGAAACGGCCGGGCGTCGCCGCCGCCGGCGTCAGCGCGGCGATCGCCGCCGAGCCGGTACGCTGCGCGACCTTGGCAGGCGTCGCCCTCGACGCCGCGGCTGCGGCAGGTGCTGCCGCAGCGGGAGTCGTGGCCGCGGGCGATGCATCCGTCGGCGCCGCGGCGTCGGCTGGTGCAGCCATGCCATCGGCCGCAGGCGCTGCGACCGGCATCGCTTTCATGCCCTGCAGTTCCGGATAGGCCTTGGCCATGCTCTCGCCGAAGTACGGCTTGTACGCGCCCTGATGGCAGGTCTGGCAGTTGACCTTGGCCACATCGCCAAGCGGTCCTTTGCGCCCCGCAGGAAAGACATCGGTGAGCGGTACGAGATACTTGTTATTGAGCCCCCGGGCCATGCGGATGCCGTGCCAGGCCACCGTACGCTGCGGCGTGCTCTGCGCCCAGTCCGCCCACGCGCGGGTGTTGTGGCAATAGGTGCAGTTGACGCCGAGCGAGTTCGACATGTGCACCATCAGCGAGTAGGTCCACTCCGCCTGCTTGATCGACTGGCGATTGCCGGTCGGCAGCGCGGTCGGGCCCTCGACGCGGATGTTCAGATCACCGAGCAGGAACGGCGAGTACGGATCGTACGGCAGGCTCGAGTGACCGATGGTGGTCACGCCGAGTCCGGTGATCGCCGAGTTCTGCCCGGCGCGGGTACCGACGAAGGCGTTCTCGCGACCCGCGCCCGGATCCGCGTACCAGACATACTGCGGAACCGGCGCACCACGATGACAGGTATGGCAGGTCACGCCGGTATCTTTGACGTGCGCCTTCCAGTTGCTGTTGATATCGCGGGTCATCTGCAGCATGCGCCGCGCGACCTTGTAGGTGTACTTGCTTTCATCGGCGTAGTTCTCGCCGTTGTGGCAGTACGTGCAGTTCTTCTGGTCGGCCGGCGCCACCCACTCGGTCATCGACAGCATCACGCGCGTGAA